>NZ_JAMYQP010000022.1:0-102908 GCF_040320945.1 Mesorhizobium sp. M0587 | reverse complement strand
GCTCGCGAACCTCGAGCTCGACCAGTTCGAGCAGCTCGGCGTCGTCGACCTGGTCGACCTTGTTCAAAAACACCACGATCGACGGCACGCCGACCTGACGGGCAAGCAGGATGTGCTCGCGGGTCTGCGGCATCGGGCCGTCGGCGGCCGACACGACCAGGATCGCGCCGTCCATCTGCGCGGCGCCAGTGATCATGTTCTTCACATAGTCGGCGTGGCCGGGGCAGTCGACGTGGGCGTAGTGGCGGTTGGCCGTCTCGTATTCGACATGCGCCGTCGAGATCGTGATGCCGCGCGCCTTCTCTTCCGGCGCCGCATCGATCTGGTCATAGCGCTTGTATTCGCCAAAATACTTCGTGATCGCCGCCGTCAGCGACGTCTTGCCATGGTCGACGTGACCAATCGTGCCGATGTTCACATGAGGCTTGGTGCGCTCGAATTTACCTTTTGCCATAGTCTCTTTCCTTGGACGGCCTTGACCTTCAGTTCAGTCGAATGCGGGGCGATTAGCGACAAAGGCCAAAAAACACAAGCGTCTTTTGGCCGGGTGCCGTCTCACTCGGTCCGAACCCAGGATCCGGTTGCGGGGATGTGGCGCTGATATGGGAAGGCGGGCGGCGAAATGAAATGGGTACAAACCCGGCCGGGTGAAGCCCGAATCGTGCTGCTTGCTTGCCCATCCTTGTCTCAATTCATGCCCATCCTGTCTGAATTCATCGAAGCCGATGGCCCATTGCGGTCGTCATCGAGGTCTGATCTCCTGACCGGATG
This sequence comes from Mesorhizobium sp. M0587, assembly GCF_040320945.1. NCBI lineage: Bacteria > Pseudomonadati > Pseudomonadota > Alphaproteobacteria > Hyphomicrobiales > Phyllobacteriaceae > Mesorhizobium > Mesorhizobium sp. M0587. Next base: position 102,137 of record NZ_JAMYQP010000022.1, on the reverse strand, counting down.
CATTTCATCCCAGCCTCAATCCGCGGCCCGCTGTTCATGATCGTCTCGACCGGGTCGTATCTCGTCAACGACACGATGATGAAGCTCGCGACGGCGGGCCTGCCGTCCTACGAAGTGCTGTTCCTGCGCGGTGCCGCGGCAACGCTGTGGGGCTTTCCGCTGTTGTTCGCGCTGGGCTACGGCAAGCAGATTCCGCTGATCTTCGACAGACGCGTGCTGCGCCGGAACCTGCTCGAACTGGCCGCCATCCTCTGTTACGTCGTGGCGCTCGCCAACATGCAGATCGCGGATTCCACCGCGCTCGGGCAGATCACGCCGCTGCTGATGCTGGTCGGTTCCTCGATATTGTTCGGCGAGCGGATCGGCGGCCGGCGCATGGCGCTGATCGGGCTTGGGTTCATCGGCGCGCTGATGGTGGCGCAACCGACCATGCAAGGCATTTCGGTCTACGCCTTGCTGGCGCTTGGCAATGCGACGCTGGCCGCCGCGCGCGACCTCGCCGGGAGGCGGGTCCCGCCCGATGTGCCAGGCATGATCGTGGCGATTTCCGCCATCGTGGTGGTGCTGATCGGAGCCGGTGCCGCGCATCTGGTTTCGGAGCGCTGGGTCATGCCCGAGACACGCCATCTGCTGCTGATGGCCGGCGCCGGGTTTTTCCTCATCTTCGGCCATTTCTTCATCTTCATGGCCTACCGCGTCGGGCCGACCAGCGCGGTGGCGCCGTTCTACTATTGCTTCACCGTCTGGGCGGTCATTTCGGGCCTGCTGGTGTTCGGGCAATTCCCCAATGCGCTGGCTGTCTGCGGCATCCTGCTGGTTGTCGGCAGCGGCTTGGCCATCGTATCGCTGGACCAGCGCAAGCGCCGGCTGGCCGTGGTCGCGTAGGAACCATCAAAACAGCGGTGAGGCGCTCCCGAAGCGCCTGCTCAGAAGCCACTGCCGATCATCGCCAAAAGGCTCGCCGCCGGGCTCGACACGCAGATCAGCGAGATCCTGAAAAGGATCGGGAGATGTCCGGCGGCCTGCCTCGGACCTCTAAATCGTCCGCTTACCGCTGAACTGGTGATAGGCCCACAGCACCACCACCGCCCCGATCACGGAGACGATAAGGCTGTAGATGTTCAGGCCGGTGACGCCCGACGCCCCAAAGGCGCTGAAGATCAGGCCGCCGACAATGGCGCCGACGATGCCGAGCACGATATCCATTATCATGCCCTGACCGCTCTTGTTGACGATCTTGCTGCCCAGGAAACCGGCGATGACGCCGAGTATGATCCAGCTGATGATTGACATTTTTTCCTCTCCATCCCCCCGCCAGCCGGACATTTTCATAGGATTGTCAAAAGCTCAAGCCAGCTTGCAATTCCGCCCCGATGCGCCATTGTTGAAGATGGGCGGGCTTGGTTGCGATGGAGGATCCATTATGGGACTTTTTGACAACGCCGTTCCCGGCGGCAACATCACCAAACCGCTGATGATCGCACTCGGTGCGTTGCTGGTTGGAAAGATGCTGAGCGGCAGAAGTGCAGAACAACCGGATCAGCCGCAAGCTCCGGTGCCGGCCGAGCCCGCTCCGACAGAAGCCAATTCCGGCGACGGCGGCCTGCTGGGTGGATTGGGCGGCCTGCTCGACAAGCTCAAGACCGCCGGCCACGGCAATGTCGCCGACTCATGGGTCGGTACCGGGCAGAACCAGTCGATCAACGCCAACGAACTCGGCAATGCGATCGGCCCGCAGATCATCCGCGAGATATCGCAACGGACCGGGCTGGACGAGCAGGAACTGCTCAAGCAGTTGTCGACGGCCTTGCCCGGCATCGTCGACAGACTGACGCCGAACGGCCAGCTGCCGCCGCAGCACCAGGTCGCCTCCGCGTTCAACAGCTGAAGCGATTACTGGAGCGCTGCGCACTTTGCGCAGCGTTTCGGTTCGTCGGTCGTATGGTTGAATTCTGGAGCGGGTAGCGGGAATCGAACCCGCATATTCAGCTTGGAAGGCTGCTGCTCTACCACTGAGCTATACCCGCGCCTTGCACTGAAGTATCGGATTCATCCGAAAAGCGCCATGCACTTTTCGATCCGATGCTTTTCTCGTTTCAGGGCTTCCGGGCCGGCAGTGGTGGAGAGGGTTGGATTCGAACCAACGTAGGCTAAGCCAACGGATTTACAGTCCGTCCCCTTTAACCACTCGGGCACCTCTCCAGTCTGCCGCCGGAGCCACGCAACGAGGCATTCTCGCCAATCCGGACCCGAGTTGGATGTCTTCTCCGAAATCAGCGAAGCGCCTTATGGCGGCAAGGCCAGTGGGTGTCAACCGCACAGCCAGGGTTTTTCGTTTCTGTTCGCCGGCTGCGGCGACAGGCCATATCCCTAGCGGCGACGGACCGCTATAGAAGCCGGCCATGAGCAACAAAACCGGCACTCCGAAAGACACCCATTACGCCAAGCTGCGCCGTGCGCACCGCGACGAGAAGAGCGGCGGCGCGCCAGCGTTCCGCCCGCGCCAGCCCGTGCCGCCCGGCGAGAACGCCGCCGACGGCCTGGTACGGCTCTACGGCCTGCACACGGTGCGGGCGGCGCTCGACAATCCGCGCCGCAAGATCAGGAAAATGCTGGTGACGCGCAACGCGGCCGAGCGCCTTGATATTGCCGATCTCGCCGCCCTGCCCTTCAAGGCGGAACTGGTCGAACCCAAGGACATCGACAAGATCACCGGTTCGGATGCCGTGCATCAAGGCGTGCTGGTCGAGGCCGAGCCGCTGAAGCCCAAGCGCCTCGACGCGCTTGGCGACACGAAGCTGGTGCTGGTTCTCGACCAGATCACCGATCCGCACAATGTCGGCGCCATCCTGCGCTCGGCGGTCGCTTTCGGCGCGGGCGCGCTGATCACCACGGCGCGCCACAGCCCGCAGGAATCGGGCGTGCTGGCGAAATCCGCCTCGGGCGCGCTGGAGCATATCGACCAGATCGAGGTGAAGAACCTGGCGGACGCGCTCGGCCAACTGCACGACGCCGGCTTCCAGACAATCGGTCTCGATTCGGACGGGCCGGCCGAACTCGAAACGAGCTTTGCCGGCGACAGAATAGCCCTGGTGCTGGGCGCCGAAGGCAAAGGCCTGCGCCAGAAGACCCGCGAGACGGTGACGACACTGGCCCGCCTCGACATGCCCGGCGCCATCCGCTCGCTCAACGTGTCGAATGCCGCGGCGGTCAGCCTCTATGCGGCGAGGAAATTCCTGGGGCAGTAGGGCAGTACGGCAATAAGGCAGTATGTTCCGAGAAGCGGCGCCGAACGGGCCTGCCCTACTGCCCTACTGCCCTACCTCATGTCCCGCCATCCGCTCCAGCGCCCTGACCAGCGCGGAGTGATCCTCCTTCGCCCCGCCATTGGCGGCGCAGGAATTGAACAGTTGCTGGGTGGTCGAGGTGTTGGGCAGGAAGACGCCGAGCGCCCTTGCCCCCTCTAGCGCCAGGTTCAGATCCTTCTGGTGCAGTTCGATGCGGAAGCCCGGCGCGAAGGTGCGCTTGACCATGCGCTCGCCATGGACCTCGAGGATGCGCGAGGCGGCCAGACCGCCCATCAGCGCCTGCCTGACCTTGGCCGGATCGGCGCCGGCTTTCGATGCGAAAACAAGCGCTTCGGCGACAGCTTCAATGGTCAGCGCGACGACGATCTGGTTGGCCACCTTGGTGGTCTGGCCGACGCCGTTCGGCCCGACCAGTGTGATGTTCTTGCCGATCTTTTCGAACACGGGTTTTGCACGCTCGAAGGCGCTTTCCCCGCCGCCGACCATGATGGTGAGAGACGCCGCCTTGGCGCCGACTTCGCCGCCCGAGACCGGCGCGTCGAGGTAGTCGCAGCCGAGTTCGTTGATCTTTTTCGCGAAAGCTTTGGTTTCGATCGGCGATATCGAGCTCATGTCGATGACCAATTTGCCCTTGGTCAGCCCCGAGGCGACGCCATTTTCGCCGAACAGCACCTCGGCGACTTGTGGTGTGTCGGGCACCATGGTGATGATGATACCCGCCGCACTGGCCACGGCGGCATGGCCGGTGACAGTTTTCAGTCCCTTGGCCACGAGTTCGGCCGGCGGCTTGGAGCGGTGGTCGCTGGCGATGACCGTGTGGCCGGCGTCCAGCAGATGTCCCGCCATCGGCGCGCCCATGATGCCGAGGCCGATGAAGCCGATGGTTTCCATTGTGGTTCTCCGTTTTTGTTAGGCGGCGTTCCTGCGCGCCCCCCTCTGGCCTGCCGGCCATCTCCCCCACGAGGGGGGAGATTGGATGCGTCCCGGCCTTCGCCAATCTCTAACGCCGTAGGAGTGAGCGGCGCGCCGAAGCTGCCAATCTCCCCACCTGTGGGGGAGATGGCCGGCAGGCCAGAGGGGGGCGCCAAGGAACGCGACCTAGACTGCTACCCTCGAGCCAACTAAGCCGCAGCACTCCCCTGCCTGGCCAATTTCCGAAACCACCCCAACCCAGCTTCCGTACCCGCCTTCGGCTTATATTCCGCCCCAATCCAGCCGGAATAACCGATGCGGTCGATATGCTCGTAGAGGAAGGGATAGTTGATCTCGCCCGTCCCCGGCTCATGACGGCCGGGATTGTCCGCAAGCTGGATATGCGCGATGCGGCTGAGGTTTGCCTCGATGGTACGGGCGAGATCCCCCTCCATGATCTGCATGTGATAGATGTCGTATTGCAGGAACAGGTTCTTCGAGCCGACGCGGTCGATGAGACCAAGTGCCTGGTCGGAATAGTTGAGGAAGAAGCCCGGGATATCGCGGGTGTTGATCGGCTCGATCAACAGCCTGACGCCGGCCTGCTCCAGCTTTTCCGCCGCGAAGGCGAGGTTTTCGGCGAAGACATCCTCGAGCACCTTGCGGTCGGCGCCGGCCGGCGCGATGCCGGCCAGGCAATTGACCTGCTCGCAGCCGAGCGCCTGGGCGTAGGCGATCGCCTTGGCGATGCCCTGGCGGAATTCCGGCACGCGGTCCGGCAGTGCGGCGATGCCGCGCTCGCCCTTGCCCCAATCGCCTGCCGGCAGGTTGAACAGCACCTGCGTCAAGCCGTTCTTCTTCAACTGGGCAGCCACGACATCGGGCTCATGATCGTACGGCCCGATATATTCGACGCCCTTGAAGCCGGCGCGGGCGGCGGCATCGAAACGGTCGAGGAAGTCGTGCTCGCCAAAGAGCATCGAAAGGTTGGCTGAAAAACGCGGCATTTTTTCTCCTTCTCTGCCAGATGCAAAGCCATGTTGAGATTCAGGTCAGGCCGAGCCGAAAATGGTGGCTTCCGAGAACCGGAGCGGAGCGTACTTTCTGTACGTGAGCACCGGAAGCGCAGGAAGCTGCCGTTTGCAGGCCGGCCTCACCTGAATATCAGCATGGCTCAATCCAGCATCACGATGGCCGTCGGCGCGTCTTCCTGATGTTCGGCAAGGTCCTCGAATTCGGTGACCTTGTCGATCTCGATGCCCATCGAGATGTTGGTGACGCGCTCGAGGATGAATTCGAGCACGACCGGAACCTGGTGTTCCTTCATCAGCCGCTGGGCTTCCTTGAAGGCGCCCGCGAACTCTTCCGGCTTGCGCACCCTCACCGCCTTGCAGCCCATCGCCTCGGCGACGGCGACATGGTCGACGCCGTAGCCGGCCTCGGGGTCGCCGACGCGGTTGATGTTCTCGAAAGCGAGGCTGACCTCGAAATCCATCGAAAAACCGCGCTGCGCCTGGCGGATCAGCCCGAGATAGGCATTGTTCACGACGACATGGAGATAGGGCAGTTTGTGCTGCGCGCCGACCGCCAATTCCTCGATCATGAACTGGAAATCATAGTCGCCCGACAGCGCCACGATGGTGCGGTCGGGATCGGCGGCGCGCACACCGAGGGCGGCAGGCAACGTCCAGCCGAGCGGGCCGGCCTGGCCGCAATTGATCCAGTTGCGCGGCTTGTAGACATGCAGGAACTGCGCGCCGGCGATCTGCGACAGGCCGATCGTAGTGACATAGGTGACGTCGCGGCCAAACGCCTTGTTCATCTCCTCGTAGACGCGCTGCGGCTTCAGCGGCACCTGGTCGAAATGCGTCTTGCGCTTCATCGTCTTCTTGCGCGCCTGGCATTCCTTCGCCCAGCCGGACCAGTCGCGCAGCTTTCCGGCCGTCTTCCACTCGGTGGCGACGTCGAGTAGCATCTTCAGCGCGGCACCCGCATCCGAGACGACGCCGAGATCCGGCGCGAAGACGCGGCCGATCTGCGTCGGCTCGATGTCGACATGGATGAATTTCTTGCCCCTGGTGTAGACATCCACGGAGCCGGTGTGGCGGTTGGCCCAGCGGTTGCCGATGCCGAACACGAAATCGGCCTCGAGCATCGTCGCATTGCCGTAGCGGTGCGAGGTCTGCAACCCGCACATGCCGGCCATCAGCCGGTGGTCGTCGGGGATCGCGCCCCAGCCCATCAGTGTCGGGATGACCGGCACGCCGGAAATTTCGGCGAATTCGATCAGCAGGTCCGACGCATCGGCATTGACGATGCCGCCGCCGGCGACGATCAGCGGCTTTTCGGCGGCGTTGAGCATCGCCAGTGCCTTTTCGGCCTGGGCGCGCGTCATCGCCGGCTTGAACGGGATAAGCGGCTCATAGGCGTCGATGTCGAACTCGATCTCGGCCAGTTGGACGTCGACCGGCAGGTCGATCAGCACCGGACCCGGCCGCGACGAGCGCATGAGATGAAAAGCCTTCTGCAGCGCCATCGGCACCAGATAGGGTTCCATGACGGTGACGGCCCATTTGGCGACGGGTGCGGCGATGGCGGCGATGTCGACGGCCTGGAAATCCTCCTTGTTCAACCGCGCGCGCGGCGCCTGACCGGTGATGCAGAGGATCGGAATGGAATCGGCCGCGGCCGAATAGAGCCCGGTGATCATATCGGTACCGGCCGGACCCGAGGTTCCGATGCATAGCCCGATATTCCCCGCCTTGGCGCGGGTGTAGCCTTCGGCCATGTGCGAGGCGCCCTCGACGTGACGGGCAAGGACATGACGGATCGTGCCCCTCGTCTTCAGCGCCGAATAAAGCGGATTGATCGCCGCCCCTGGCACGCCGAAAGCACAGGAGATGCCTTCCTTTTCGAGAACGAGAACCGCGGCATCGACAGCGCGCATCCCAGCCATTTTCCGGCCCTCCACAGGGTTGTCATTATTGGATGGCCAGAGGATGCCAGCACCTCGCGCATTTTTCAATTTTTCCAGAATATTTTTTCATTTCTAGAAAACGACGGCTACGCGCTGATTTTGTTCGGTTTTCCGTTTTCCAGGAAACTTGGAGTGCGATATGATGAAAAACTTTTTCATTGCCTGTCCGGCAAATTCGACGACAATGGCGCCATGGAAACGACCGAAAAACGCCAGCGCGGTCGTCCGCGCGCTTTCAACGGGCCGTCAGAGGCCAATTCGGTGCAATCGCTCGATCGCGCCTTGCGCATACTGGCCATTGTCGCTGAGGGCAGTGGCCTGTCGCTGAGCGAGATATCGGCGCAGAGCGGGCTTGCGGCCTCCACCGCCTACCGCATGCTGACGACGCTGGAAAACCACGGCATGGTCGAATTCGACACCAGCGACCAGCTGTGGTCGATCGGCGTCGAGACCTATCGCATGGGCGCGGCGTTCCTGCGCCGCCGCAAGCTGGTCGACCGCGCCCGCATCGTCATGCAGGAACTGATGGAGAAGACCGGCGAGACCGCCAATCTCGGCGTCGCCGAGGACGACTGCGTCGTGTTCGTCAGCCAGGTCGAGACGCACCAGGCGATCCGCGCCTTCTTCCGGCCAGGCACGCGCAGTCCCTTCCACGCTTCCGGCATCGGCAAGGCGGTGCTGGCGCATCTCGACCCGGAGCGCGTTGGAACCATTTTGCGCAAGGCCGGCCTGCAGCGCTTCACCGACAGGACGCTGTCCGACATCCCTGCCCTCGCGCATGACCTGGCTGTCATCAAGCTGCGCGGCTGGTCGGTGGACGACGAGGAACGGCACCCCGGAATGCGCTGCGTGGCCGCGGCCATCTTCAATGAATTCGGCGAACCGATCGGCGGCGTCTCGGTGTCGGGGCCGACCGTGCGGGTGACGCCGGAACGGCTGGCCGAGATCGGGCCGATGGTGCGCAGCGCCGCGGCCGAGGTGACCAGGATGATCGGCGGCACCAGGGCGACCTGATAGTCGTTCCCCGGGCAATTGCGCCAGTGACCGTTCACTGAAAAAGGGGCGGCGGGGCACCCCTCTTTCCAGCTGATTGAAACGCCCTCTCCTCAGAGCCGGCAGTAATGGCGATAGCCATCGTAGCCGATATAGGTGTCGGAGTCCGGATCGTAGCTCGAATAACGATCGAAGCAGCGGCGGACGTGCCAGGAGCCGCCGTCTTCCTCGACATAGACGGTACGCGGCTGCTGCTGGGCAAGCAGGCTGCCCAGGACGAACCCGCCGACGCCGGCGGCGATGCCGATGCCAAGGTCGTGATGATGATGGCTATGAGCGGCGGAAGGCTGGACGGTGCCGACCAGGGCGGCGGCGGCGGCCGTGGTGGCGATGAGGCCGGAAACGAGTGTGCGCTTGAACATGACGATCTCCTTGCTTCGTTGACCGAGGCGATCCATCCGCCTCTTGATCATCTGTCGTTGCGGCCAGGAAAAAGGTTCGAGAGGTTTGGAGATTTTGTGGAGCGGCCGGGAAACGAGCAAACGAGCGAGTAGCGAATAGGGAGTAGCGAATAGGGGAAAACCAACGCGTCTCCTCGCTACCTGACTATTCGCTACTCACTACTCGCTACTCGCTATTCGCTCTCTCTCACCCCATCCCCATGACATGGCGAAGCCAGAAAGCGAGCGCGATGAAGCCGATGATGGTGGCGACGCCGGTCCAGTCGACATTGGCCTTCTTGACATCGCTGATGAGCTTCACCAGCAGCATCCAGGCGATGACGACGATCGGCAGAATGATGACGAGCCTGATCATGCGACACTCCAGTCCGAAGCGATTGCATCTCGACAACATGTAGGTAGCAATCTGGCGGTTTTCAGGATGCCCCTCCCCGGCAGCCTCATCAACGTGACCGCCGTTCTCAGGCCACCATTGGGTTCGCAAGCGGGGCTGTAGCTCCCCTTTGTTGACGCGAAGTGCGCGGCGGATCATCATGACACGCACAATGGACGGCACCTCATGCTGGTGGGAGGTAAAATGCAGGCGCTCATCATTGAGGCAAAGCCTCAGCCGATTTCAATTGATCCTACCCAGGCTGCTGTTCTCGTCGTGGACATGCAGAATGACTTCGGCTCCAAAGGTGGAATGTTCGACCGGGCCGGAATCGATATTTCCGGGATTCAACGGGCGATCGGCCCTACTGCAAGCGTAATAGCCGCCGCCCGCGATGTGAGTGTGCCCGTCGTCTATCTGAAGATGGGGTATCGTTCCGATCTCTCGGACCTCGGGGCGTCGGGCGCCCCGAACCGGTTGCGACATCTCCAGATTTTTGGGGTCGGAGAGAGTATGACAGCCCCGGATGGCAGCGAGAGCCGGATTCTGATCCGCGACACTTGGGGAACAGATATCGTCGACGACCTCAAGCCGAAAGCAGGCGATGTCGTCCTCTACAAGACCCGGTTCAGCGGTTTCTACGAGACCGAACTCGATGCTGTTCTGCGGACCGCAGGTATCAGGCACCTCATCGTGACAGGATGCACGACCAGCGTCTGTGTCGAGTCGACGATACGAGATGCCTTTTTCAGGGACTTTCAATGCATACTGCTCACAGATTGCACCAGCGAGCCCATCGCGCGAGACGCCTCAAGGAGCAATCATGACGCCTCGCTCACGCTCGTAGAGGTGCTATTCGGGTGGACATCGACGTCCGACCATTTCCTGAGGGCCATTGAGGCGCACGTTCAGGGGCGTCTTGAATTAGCCGAATGAGATCGCGACCGTCGGTATCATCTGATCTCGAAACGGCAAGGCTTCCGCTCCGGGTCAGCGTAAGGTCAAGTCCAGATACGACACCGCCTGCTCATCAACCGTCGTGGGGAATCGAAAACGGAGTTTTGTCTTTACTGGCGCAACAAATATGCTAACCGGAGCGCCGTGCCCTTGTAGCTCAGCTGGTAGAGCAGCGGTTTTGTAAACCGAAGGTCGGCGGTTCGATTCCGTCCGGGGGCACCAGTTCCGCACGAAATTCCACGCGAGGCGAAAACCTCACGGTCAACGTTTCCGAAGCGGATTGCCGGCCACGAGCGCTCTGTCAGGCGCTCACGATCCGGCCTGATGTGCTCGCCCTGGCGAAAGTGTTCCTCACCCTCACCGAATTATAGACGTATGCCGCCCATATCCCCGTGAACGCGAACGAGACCAGGGGCGTTACCAGTGCACTCCCGGCAAGCACCTGGTTCACCGGGACGTCGAGGATTGTTGAAGTCCACACCGTGTCCAGGATGAACACGAGAGGAATCGCGAACCACTGGCATAGAAACAAGCGCGGGAAGCGGTGGCTTCGTCGCAGCATCGTAACCAGAACAACCAACTGAAGCGCCAGAAACGGCAGGTTGAGGGCAACCTCGCCATATACCGCCAAGGGCCCGTTTGGCAGGATCATGAGCTGTTGGTAGCCTTCGACCGAATTGCCCAAGCTGGCGAGCGTGCGCAGCGGTGACAATGCCTGACCGATCGCCAGCAGCATCAGCCAGCCCCCAAACCCAACCAGATCTGCCGGAGCCTGTGAAGATTTGCTTGCGGATCGGATGGCGACGAAGACGGGCACACCGATCAGCAGCAACACTATTGCCCAATGCCAGATAGAAAATCCCATTTTACTACCCCCCTAATGCATCCTTAGGTTGTAGCACGTTTTGACGGCGACTCAAGAGGGCTTGCTGACGACCCACGAAGCCCGGGTTAACGGGTTCTTCCGGAGCGTTGGTTGAGAAGCATCAAACGAAAAACCCGCCTGTGCGGCGGGTCATTGGCGCAAATCTGCACCATGGATAAATATCTACCATAGCTGCACTCACCCTGTCAAGAAAAAATTCCTATCGTGAAAAGCCGCCGGCACAAAAAGCTGGCGGTACCGCCGGTGTTGGCCGTCGTCAGTCCTTTTGCCAACCTGCGTTCGGGGCCCCGGTTGACGACCCGGACTCTAAAGCTCGCTTCACCTGTCTGTTCCCCAAAAGATTGGGCTCACACAGTGATCGCCGTCACCAAAATCCGGTTCTGCCGGCGTATCGCCGCGCGCAGTTCGGCGATCCTCGCCTCATCGCGCTTCACGAACTCGATGAACATCATGTTCATGTTGTTGAAGATCAGTTCGCCGAGTGCCGCCCCATCGATATCCTGTCGCGCCAGGCCAAGCACCTGCAACCTTGCGATCAGGGCGCGGATCTGTTCGGTGAGCGCGCGGTCGAGCGCGGTGTAGGCCTGGCCGAACGGGCTGTCGGGCAGTTGCGTCGAGATCGCCATCGCCTGCCGCCACATCTCCTTGCTGAGATAGTGCAGGGAGTGCTCGATGTAGATGCCGACCAGCGTGTCCAGCGCATCGCCGACATTGGCCGGCGGCCTGGCGACGACGCCCTGCCCTGCATTCAGCACCTCGTTGACCTCCAGCGAGACGATGGCGCCGAGGATATCACCCTTGTTCTGGTAGTAGTTGTAGATGGTGCCGACCGAGACTTCGGCCTGGGCGGCGATGGCCTCGATCTTGGCGCCCTCATAGCCGGCATCGCGAAAAAGCTCGGCCGCCGCCTCGATGATGCGCCTCTGCCGGTCCGCCTTTTGCCTTGCCCGCAATCCGCTCATCCCAGCCTCTTGCCATAAAAACAGAATTGACTCAATTTTAGAATTGGTTCAATTTTTTGCAAGAAGCCACAAAGGCAAGGGAGAACACTCGATGTCCATCAAATCCGCATCCAGGAATCCGCTTTCCACCCTGAAGAACCATCTGCATGCGGCGTGCGCCGCCACGGCACTGCTTCTCGCGACGGGCAGCGTCGCCGGGGCAGCCGACCTCAACGCGCTGATCTGGTGCGATCATTCCGATCCGGCGCTGCTGCAACCCTTCGAGGAGGCCAACAACGTCAAGGTCAACGTCAAGGAATTCGAGGGCACCGGCGCCGGGCTCGCCATCGTCGAGCAGTCGCAGCCCGGCGATTGGGACGTGATGGTGATCGATAGCATCGACGTACCGCGCGGCGTCGAGAAAGGCCTGTTCGAGCCGCTGCCGGAAGACAAGCTGCCGCTGGCCGATTTGTTTCCGCAGGTGAAGATGGACGGCTCCACCGTGGTCGGCGGCAAGCGCTACGGCATCACCGAAAAGTTCGGCTACAACACGATCGGCTTCAACAAGACCAAGGTCGATCCGGCCGACATGCAGTCCATGGCGTCGCTGACCAGCGACAAGTACAAGGGCAAGGTCGCGATCTACGATTATTACCTGCCGGTCATCGGCATGGCGGCGCTGGCCATCGGCAAGAAGACGGCGGAGCTGACCGAAGCCGACCTGCCCGCCCTCAAGGACGAACTTCTCAAGATGAAGGCCAATGCTAAGCTGGTCGGCGAAGTCACCGCCAGCCAGACGGCGCTGGCAACCGGCGAGGTCGATATTCTGGTCGGCGGCGGCGAATGGGTGACGGCGGGATTGGCCAAGGAAAACCCGGCGCTGGACTTCTCCATTCCAAAGGAGGGCGCGGTGCTGTGGTCGCAGTCGCTGGCCATGTTCAAGGACTCCAAGAACAAGGACGTGGCGCTGAAATTCATCCAGTACATCATGAGCCCGGAGGGCCAGGCGCGGCTTGCCACCTCGTCCTGCTACTGGGGCATGCCGGCGAACACCAAGGCGGCGCTGACCGACGACCAGAAGAAGGTCCTGCGTTTCGACGAGCAGCCGGGCTTCCTCGCCCGCGCCCAGGCCTATCCGTCGCCGAATGCCGATCTCGACAAGAAGATGCAGGACATGTGGACCGAAATGCTGCAGGCGAAGTGAGCTGATACCGCTCATGAATACCTCGGCAAACAATGGCCGTGCCCTGCCCCGGGCGGGCCGCGCCCTGCCCTGGGCGCTGGTCACGCCGGCGCTCGGCTGGACCTTGCTGTTCTTCGTGCTGCCGTTCATCGCCATGGGGTTTTCCAGCCTGACGGCGCATGAAGGCGGCGGCTTCACATCAGCCAACTACAGCCAGTTCTTCACCAACCCCTCCTATTGGCAGGCCATGGTGAACTCGCTGGAGGTGACGGCGATCGTCACCGTGGTTTCGGTGCTGCTCGCCTATCCCTTCGCCTGGATCCTGGCCGAACAGGTGCCGGAACGCTGGCAGCGGCTGGCGCTGATGCTGGCCGTGCTGCCGTTCTGGACCTCCTATGTCGTGCGCTCCTATTCCTGGCTGCTGGTGCTGGCGCAAAACGGCGTCGTCAATCGCGCGCTGACCGGCCTTGGCGTCGTCGCCGAGCCGCTGCAGCTCGCCAATACGCGTTTCGCCACCGTCACCGGCTTCGTGCATTTCTTTGTCATGCTGTTGACGCTGACGATCTTCGCCAATCTGAAGCAGTTGAGCCCGAGCTATCGCAAGGCCGCCGCCGATCTCGGCGCCGGGCCGGTGCGCACCTTCTTGCATGTCGTCCTGCCGCTGACCTTGCCCGGCATCATGGTCGGCGCCTTCCTGACCTTCGTGCTGTGCATCGGCGACTACATCACGCCGCAGATCCTCGGCGGCAATAACGAGCTTCTGATGCCGCAGCTGGTGATGATGCAGATCGGCCGGCGCGGCGATTTTCCGCTGGCGTCGGCATTGTCGATCATCCTGATGGCGGTGGTCACCATTGCCTATCTCGCTTGCGCCCGCTGGCTCAAGATCGAGCGGGCCTGAGATGCGCTGGATAGTCCGCATCGCCTCCTGGCTCTACGCGCTTGGCGTCTACGGATTCATCTTCCTGCCGGTAGTGGTGCTGGTGCTGTTTTCGCTGCAGGCGACCTCGTTCCCGATCCCGCCGTTCACCGGGCCGTCGCTGCGCTGGTACGACGCCGTGCTTTCCGACACGCGGCTGACCTCGGCGCTGGCCAACTCGCTGCTGGTCGCGTCCATCTCGTCGCTTGCCGCCGTCACGCTCGGCTTCCTGTCCGCCTGGGGTTTCGGTCGATTCGTGCTGCCGGGCTCCGGCCTGCTGCGCGGGCTGATCACGCTGCCGCTGACGGTCAGCTATCTCATCATCGGCATGGGACTCTTGGTGCTGTTCAACTGGGCCGGCGTGCCGAAATCGCTGCTTGCCGCCGGCATCGGCCACGTCGTGATCAACCTGCCGCTGTGCTTTGCCATCATCTACAGCCAGATGGGCGACCACCAGATCAACATCGAGCGCGCCGCGCGCGACCTCGGCGCGCCGGAGTGGAAGGTGCTGCTGCTGATCACCGTCCCGGTCATGGCGCCTGCTATTTTCGCCGGTTTCTTCCTGTCGATGACATTTTCCTGGGACGAGTTCGTGATCTCCTTCCTGCTGACCCGCTTCGACACTACGCTGCCGGTCGAAATCTGGAACCTGCTGCGCTCGGGCCTCAATCCGAAAACCAACGCCGTCGGGTCGCTGGTCTTCGCCATCTCGATCGTGCTGGTCGTGCTGTTCGAACTGACATTGCTGCGGAGAAAGCCGGCATGAGCACGCCCCTGGTCGATATCCGCAACGTCTCGCACCGTTTCGGGCAGCTGGCGGTGCTGAAAGACGTCTCGCTCAAGGTCGAGCCGGGCAGCTACACGATCCTGCTTGGCCCCTCGGGCTCCGGCAAGACGACGCTGCTTTCCATCCTGGGCGGCTTCGTCATGCCCAGCGAAGGCAAGGTCTTCATCCGGGGCGAGGATTGCACCGCCGTGCCGCCGGCCAGGCGGCCGACGACGACGGTGTTCCAGGACTATGCGCTGTTCCCGCATATGAGCGTCGGGGCCAATGTCGGCTTCGGCCTGCGCATGCAAGGCGTCGACGGCGCGACCAGGGCGGCAAAGGCGCGCGAGGCGCTGGCGCTGGTCGGGTTGGCCACATCCTTCGACAAGAAGCCGCACCAGCTCTCCGGCGGCCAGCGGCAGCGCGTGGCGCTGGCGCGCGCGCTGGTGATCGAGCCGGCGGTGCTCCTGCTCGACGAGCCGCTCGGCGCGCTCGACCTCAAATTGCGCCGGCAGATGCAGGATGAGTTGAAGTCGATCCAGAAGCGCGTCGGCACCGCTTTCATCCATGTCACCCACGATCAGGAGGAGGCGATGGCGCTGGCTGACCACTGCGTGGTGATGAATGACGGCCGCATCGAGGACGAAGGGCCGCCCGAGCGTGTCTATGCAAGACCGGCGACGCGCTTTTCCGCCACCTTCATGGGCGAAAGCACCATTCTTGCCGGCACGGTCACGCAGGCCAGGGACAAGACAAGCATTGTCGCGACGCCGGCCGGATCGGTGTCGCTGCCCAGCGCGTTGCCGCTCGGTTCGGCCGTTGCGCTGGCGATACGGCCGGAGCACCTTGTTCTCGGCGCGGACGCCGGCAGCGCCAAGCTCGGCACGGCTGAGGTGAGCGACGTCGTTTTCCAGGGCAGCTTCAAGCGCGTGCTCGCGGTTTCCGTCGAAGATCCCTCGCTGCAATTCATCGCCAAGCTCGCGGCCGCGGCCACCGTCCAGCCGGGCGACACTGTCGCGATTTCGTGCGATACCGACCAGATCATCCTGTTGACGGATTGAAATGGGCATCCTGCCGATCATCGAGGCTACAGACTGGTACGAAACCATCCGCATGGGCGATGGCGTGACCTTGATCCATGAGCTATGGATTAAACCGTTCTTCCGCTGCAACATGTGGCACGTGCGCGGCCGCGATCGCGATCTTCTGTTCGATACCGGCCTCGGCCATTTCAGCCTCAAACGTCACGTGTCCCTGGTGAGCGAACGCAAACTGACCTGCGTCGCCAGCCACACGCATTTCGACCATATCGGCTGCCACCACGAATTTCCCGACCGCTGCGTACATGCCGCCGAGGCGGAAATCCTCGCCGATCCGCGCAACGAATGGACGGTCGCGGACCGCTATGCCAACGAAGAGATGTTCGACGGCATGCCGCAGGGATGGGACACGGCACGCTACAAAATCCTGGCGGCGCCGGCCGACCGCCTGCTCGCGCATGGCGACGTCGTCGATCTCGGCGACCGTGCTTTCGAGGTCATCCATACGCCTGGCCATTCGCCCGGCGGCATTGCGCTCTACGAGAAGAAAACCGGCGTGCTGCTATCCGGCGATATCATCTATGACGGCCCGCTGATCGACGACGTCTACCACTCGGACATCCCGGACTACATGGCTACGCTGCTCGCCATGCGCGACCTCGATGTCTCGGTCGTGCATGGCGGTCATTTCCCGAGCTTCGGCAAGGTGCGCTATCGCCAGCTTGTCGACGAGTACCTGGCGCACAAACGCCGGGCCGGCTGCCATCTGCGCTGACGGCGAATTAGCGCATCAATTCGAAATGCCGCGGAAATGCCTGATGCAGCAGGAGCAGCATGGTCTTGCGCAATACGTTGGATTCGCGGCCGGGAGGGTTCAGGTGGTCCCAATACCAGGCGCCATGGACCAGATAGTTCAGGCTTTCGGACAGAGTGTATAGATCGACGTCGGCATAGCCGCCGCTGCGCGCGATCTCGGTGAGCAGTTCGCGCGCTTCGGCGGTGTAGGCGAGATCGCCGGGCAGACCGATTTCATTGTAGATCTGCATGCTCTTGCGATCGCTGGAGAACACGACAAAAACCGAAACCCATTGCGGGTGCTGCCGCGCGAAGCGCTGCGCGCAGTCGACCGCGCCCAGCAGCCTTTCGACCGGCGACAGGCCCGGCGCCCGAACCAGGGTGGCCCACAGCTCGTCATATTGATCGCTGAGATACTGCAACACGGCCCGGAAAAGGTTCTCCTTGCTGCGAAAATGAAAGACGACCAGCGCGTTGGACGAGCCGACATGCTCGGCGATGCGCTGCATGGTGACGCTTGCCAGTCCCTCCTCCGCGATGAGCTCGATGGTGGCGTCGATGATCCGCTGCACGCTCGCTTCGCCGCGCTCCCTGCGACGATCCCTGGGAGCGGCATCGTTTGCCGAAGCCCTGCCCTTGGTCGCCACGGACCCGCGTTTCTCCGCCCCTGCCTTGCGTTGCGCCATTTTCGTCAGGCCTTTCGGACCCCGCGGCGGAAATCCCGCCGCACAAGTTGCTTGGCATATGCACGCCTGCTCATCCCCAAAATTGGTCAGGGCGACGGGCGTGTCCCGGCATTCCCATACCATTGCCCCTGAGCCGTTTCATAGGCCAGACCGGCCCGGAAGACGTCGGCGTCGCAGTAGGTACGGCCGACGATCTGGATACCCGTCGGCACGCCGTTCGTCGCCCTCCCCGAAGGCACGGACAGAACCGGGCAACGGCTCAGCATGTTGAACGGGGTCGTCATCACCCAGCCCAGCGAAGGGTTGACCCGCTTTCCGTTGATCTCGACCGTGTCCCTGGTCTGGTCGAACTCCGCCGGCACGGCGGCAATCGCATTCGTCGGGCAGATCAACACATTGTACGTCTCAAGCAGCGGCCCCAACGTCTGGTACATCCTGGCCGCCACCTCCAGCGTCGCGACAAAATCCGTGGCCTTGGACTTCTGCCCGTCCTCGGCGAATTGCCGGGCATAGCTGGTCATGTCCTTGCCGTGCTGCTTGAGCAGTTGCGACAGCGAGGCGCCGAAGAGATGATCCAGATAAGCCATGCCGGCCTTGAGCACTTCGTCGCCCCAGCCCAGGTCGACCTCGTCGACCGTGGCGCCAAGCGAGCGGAACACATCGCAGGCGGCAAGCGTGTTCCTGCGCACGTCGGCATCCACCTCGAAAGAGCCGAGGTCCATCGAGAAAGCAATCCTCCAGCCCTTGATCGGCTTGTAGTCGAGCGGCAGGCGCAGTTTTGGGCGCAGCGTGGCGATGTCCAGCGGGCTCGGTCCCGCCATGACGTTCTGGAGCAGGATCGCATCCCTGACGTTTCGCGCCAGCGGCCCGGTGTGGCAATAGAAGTCGAGGTTGAACGGCGGTTCGTCGGGATTGCGGCCGTAAGGCGGCTTGAAGCCGACCAGACCGCAAGCCGAGGCAGGAATGCGGATCGAACCGGCGATATCCGAACCGGTAGCGATCGACGATGTGCCGGAAGCCAGCGTCGCCGCCGATCCGCCCGAAGAACCGCCCGGCGTGAAGTCCGGGTTCCAGGGATTGCGCGTGACGCCCCATCGCCTCGACCAGGTGTAGCCGGCGCAGCTGAATTCGGGCGTTGCCGTGCGAGCATGGACGATGCCTCCGGACTTGATGATGCGCTCGTTCATCGTCGAGGTGTGGCCTCCGATGGCATCCTTCGACAGCAGCGAGCCGTGCGAGGTCGGCTTGCCCTTGATGTAGCTCTCGTCCTTGATGCCGATCGGCAGCCCCTCCAGCGCCCCGGTCCTGGCGCCTTTGGCGTATTTCGCCTCCGCCTTTGCAGCGAGCCCCATCGCCTCTTCGAAATGCGTGAAGGTGAAGCAGTTGATGGTCGACCTGGTGGCTTCGGCACGGCGGATGGTGGCCCGCATCAGTTCGACCGGCGAGAGTTTCTTCGCCTTGAACAGCCGCAACGCCTCGCTGGCGGGCATGTAGCAAAGGTCGAGATCGGACATGAGAAATCTCCTGCGATCGCTGGATCGCCTCTGGCATGTGTCGGATGGGAGACGGCCGCGCCGCGTGCCGCGGCGCGGAGAAGGAGGGATCAGCCTATTTCTGGAGATCGGTCCAGATCTTCGTGTAGAGCGCCTGCACGTCCGGTGGACAGGCCTGCATCAACTGGCCCTTGGCAAGATACTCGGCCGGAATATTCACCTCGGGCGCATTCTTCATGTCCTCGGGCATGAAGGCTTCCGATCCCTTGATGCCGTTCGAATAACGCGCGAAGGCCGAGATCAGCGCGCCGTTCTTCGGGTCCATGATGAAATTCTGGAAAAGCTTGGCGTTCTCGACGTTCTTGGCATCCTTGAGGACGGCGACGTTATCCATCCAGATCGGAAAGCCCTCTTTTGGATATCCGTAGACGATCTTGTCGTTCTCCAGCCGCTCGCGCAGGGATATGCCGTTCCAGTTGACGCCGGCGGCGATATCGCCCCTGCCGAGGCCGTCGACGGCCGCGTAGTCGAGCGAAAGCCATTTCGCCTTCGCCTCGGTAAGCTTGTCGTGCACCTTCTTCAGCACTGCCTTGTCGTCGGTGCAATATTTGCCGCCCTCATAGGCGATCGCGAGGAACATGATGTCTCCCATTTCGGGGACGACATTGATCTTGCCGACGAGCTCCGGCGGCGGGTCGAGGAAAATCGCGGAGGTGTTCGGGTCGCCGGCATAGACCGACTTGTTCACCGAAATGCCGGTCGTCCCCCATTGCCATGGAACAGTGTATTTGCGGCCCGGATCGAAGGGGACGTCGACCCATCTCGGATCGACGTTCTTGAAATTCTCCATTGTGTTGGGGTCGGTCTCCAGCAGCAGGCCTTCGCTGATCCAGATCGGCATGACGCTGGCCGAGGGTACGACGATATCATAGCCGGAAGCACCCTGGCGGACCTTGGCCAGCGCGGTGTCATTGGAGTCGTAGTCGGTGACGGTGACCTTGACCTTGTAGGTCTCCTCGAACTTCTTGATCAGGTCCGGGTTGGTATAGTTGCCCCAATTGTAGATGTTGAGTTCGCCATCGGCTCGGGCGACGCCCGTAGCCGCGAGCAGCGACAGCCCGAGGGTCGCCGCGATCAGTTTGCAGTTCATGCTAGTGCTCCCATTGTTGGGACCGGCGGCGTCGCCGCCTTGGTCCGTTTCCTGCAGACGAACAGACGGCCGTGACGATACCGACAGCACGAGGAAGGCCGTCGAGATCGCTTCGACTTCACGGTGCGCCGAAGCCCGGCCGGATGCCGGTCAAGATATTCCCCTGTCGTTTCGTGGCCATTCACCGGCGGAAGCCGGCTGGCCAACTTTGGTCCTCATCGACAGGAGTAACTATGACTAAATATACAGTCAATATCTTTCTGCCGGCAGTTCGACCGCCCATGAGGCGGCTTCGTGCAAGGGTTGGGGGCGCGGGTGCTGGCCGCCGCCGCGTCACGGTCCGGCGCATGTGGCGCTGACCGGCCGCATGGCAGCCGTCTTCTCTCCGCGGGTGGTGGCGCAGCGAGCGTCAGGCTCGCGGCAAGGACCGGAGCCCGGGTATCAGCCGGAAATGGCCGCTGGGAGCGAGATCGTGTAGCGGGGTGGCGTCGATGCCCTGCGGCCCCTCCTCCATTGCTTCAGCCGGTCCCTCAAGCGGATCGGCGGCTTCTCGTATACAGGGGGGACCAGACCTGCGACCTCATAGTAGCCGTCGAGGATATTGGTCCGCAGCAATTGGCGTTCCTGTGTATAGAAGCTGAAATGCGCGACGACGAGGTCGCCGAAGATCTTGCCAGGACGATCCAGCTTTGCGGGCAATGTCGTTGACAGCCATTCTTCCTCATCGCCTGATGGCGGATGAAAATCCTCTCCCAGATTGACGATATCCGATCCGAAAAAGCCGATTGCGTTGATTGAAAAGCGCGACAGCCTGATCTCCCGGTCCGGTACGCGGAAGTCAGCCAGCCGCCTGGTTCGGACGGCTTCGATAAAGACCGGATGAAGCGCCTGTGGAAAGCTGGCATGAGCCCAGGAGAATTCACACGACGCCTGGCAGGTAAGCGGACCGTCCACGAGAACCTTGGAAAGCTGCTTGATCAGCGAGTTGCAGATCGCGTTGTTGATGATCAAGGGCGCATACCAGATTGCCGACCCCCTCTCCGCCATGACTCTCGCCATGAATTTTGGAAAGAAGCCGTCCTCGACGAAAACCACGTCGTCGTCGAGGCGCAGGTAAAATGCTTCCGGGTCATCGCAGAAACGGTAGAAGTCCCCGATGACATTGAACCCGCCATTGGCATGGGAGAGTCTCTTGATTTTGCAGCGAGGGTCGGAAGCGGCCAGTCGCTGCAGATAAGCGCGATCGGCTTCGTTGCGGCAATTATCCCATAGGTGCCACTCGTGCACGTCCGGGCTTTTCAGAACGTGGTGGCTAAGCAGTCGAAGGTATTTCTCGCGCCCAGCCGGCGTCACAACAACAAGTTTCATGGATGTACAACCCTGCGATGGCCGCGTTCTGTTCAGCCGATTGGTCAACGATAGTGGGCAAGCTTAATGGTCGAATTTCGGAGATTCGTCTAGGCTAAGGCAAAGGCATTATACCGTCCGAAAAAATATCTTCATCCACCCTGCCTGATATTTTCAAACGCATATCGCTTTTCACTTGAATCATGACTGACGGCAGCGAATAAGACAAAAACCTTGAACGCTGGATGGATACGGCCGAATGGACACGAATCTGCTGGCCCGGGCCGACATTCTCATCGTCGGCGCGGGTTTTTACGGCGCGACGCTCGCCGAGCGCATCGCCACGCAGCTCGGCCGGCGCGTGCTGGTGATCGACCGGCGCCGGCATATCGGCGGCAATGCCTACACCGAACCGGATCCCGTCACCGGTGTCGAGGTCCATCGCTACGGGCCGCATTTGTTCCATACCTCCAACGAAGAGGTCTGGAATTATCTGCAGCGCTTCACCGGGTTCACGGCCTATCGCCATCGCGCGTTTTCGACCTATCGCGAAAAGGTCTATCCGCTGCCGATCAACCTCGCCACCATCTGCCAGTTCTTCGGCAGGCGGCTGAGCCCGGACGAGGCTCGCGGCATGATCGCAGAGCAGGCGGCGGAGCTTGGCGAGCTTGCGCCAGCCAATCTCGAGGAGAAGGCGATCTCCCTGGTCGGGCGCCCGCTTTATGATGCCTTCATCAAGGGCTACACCGCCAAGCAGTGGCAGACTGACCCACGCGAACTGCCGGCGCAGATAATCGCGCGGCTGCCGGTCCGCTATACGTTCGAGGACGGCTATTTCAACGATCGTTTCCAGGGCCAGCCTGTCGACGGCTACACGGCGATCTTCGAAAAGATGCTCGCGCATGAACTCATCGAAACCCGGCTCGGGGTCGATTTCTTCGACATAAAAGCCCTGCTGCCAAAAAATCTGCCGGTCGTCTATACCGGTCCGATCGACCGCTATTTCGATTATTGCGAGGGTGAACTCGGCTGGCGAACCATCGATATCGACCTCGAGGTCATGAACACGCCGGACCATCAGGGCACGGCGATCATGAACTACGCCGATGAAGCGGTACCCTATACCCGCGTGGTCGAATTCCGGCATTTCAACCCGGAGCGCCAGCACAAAAGCGACAAGACGCTCATCGGCCGCGAGTATTCACGTTTTGCGGGCCGCCTCGACGAACCCTATTACCCCATCGACACGCGACGGGATCAGGCGGTCTACCGCCGTTATGTCGAGCGGGCGGCCAGCGAAAAGAACCTGCATCTCGGCGGCCGGCTGGGCACCTACCGGTATCTGGACATGCACCAGGCGATCGGCGCGGCCTTGAAGGCCTTCGAAACCGTGCTTGGGCCCTGCTTCGCGGGCAAGCCCGATCTTCTTTCACAACCGGCGTGACGATTCGAACCCGGAGATTGCCTATTTCCTTGCGTCAAGCGATCGCCGCCGATCTACCGGCAATCGCAACCTGCCGCCGAAACCAATCGAAGGTGCGTTCGATCCCCTCCTGATAGCTGGTCCTCGCCTCCCAGCCGGGAAGTACCTGCCTTGCGAAGGTCAGGTCCGGGCACCGGTTCGTCGGATCCTGCGGGACAGGCGCATGATGCTCGATGCGACTACCCGGGACAAGCGAACAGACGAATTTGGCGGTCTCGAGAACCGACACCTCGCGATTGTTACCGATATTCAGAGGGCCCCGGTGCGAGATGCTGTCGCGCCAGAAGAAACGTTCCAATCCATCGACGATGTCGTCGACATAGCCCCAGCTGCGCGATTGCAAACCGTCGCCGTAGACGGTCAGGATTCCCGTGGTCAGCACCTGGCTGACAAAATTCGAGACGGCGCGGCCGTCGTCGATACGGGTCCGCGGCCCATAGGTGTTGAACAGCCTGACGACGCGAACATCGAGCCCGCTAACGCGCTGCTGCTCGAACAGCAGCGCCTCGGTGCAGCGCTTGCTTTCGTCGTATGAGGCCCTAGGCCCGGTACAGTCCACGGACCCCCGATAGCTCTCCGGCTGTGGTGACACCAGGGGATCGCCATAAACTTCCGAGGTCGAGGCGAAGCAGAAACGGCCGCCGGGCCTGAGCAGCGACAGGAGGTTGAGCGCGCCTCCTATGTTGGCCCTGATCGTGCGGGCCGGCTCACGCATGTACCAAACCGGCGAAGCCGGCGATGCCAGATGTATGATCTCGTCGAAATGCCGGCCGGCCGTGAAGGTTTCGGCGTCGGCGATGTGCAGGCTGAAACGCGCGTCGGCGACATGGGCGATGTTGTCGCGCAACCCGGTCCATAGATTGTCGACGACGACTAGCTCTTCCAGATCATCGCGCCGCAGCAGGCGGTCGACGAGGTGTGAGCCAATGAAGCCGCAGCCCCCGGAAACCAAGACGCTGCGTGGCATGCGAACTCCCCTCCCAAACCCGGCCAGTCACATGCCGCCAAGCCTGTTCATCTATGCGCGAGGAGCCGCGATTGCAACGACCAAACTCGTCTTGCGCCCTGCTGGAGGAGGAACCCGCGGGCCCGGGGACGCCAAGCATCATTGCGATGCTCGTCTCGCGGACATCAGCGCATTTAGCGGCTTACAGCGCCCTTTGCGGGCAAGGCGTGCCGGCGGCATCGCCGCAGCGTGACGCCGTGGGCTGCGGCCTGACGCTCATTTCCTCGGACTGGCGCACCAGTTCGGCGAAGACGAGCGCGAAGCTTCCCAACATGACGAGAACGATGATCAGACGTGTTACCGGCAATATGTCGGCCCCGTGCGGCTGGCGCATGTCTCTTGACATCAAGATCGGCAATCGAAGGATCATGCGCGCACATCAAAAAGGCCACAGCGTGCTTTTCGCGTCCCGAAGGAGAGCGGTGCTGCGGGCGCCCCACGCCACCCATGCCGGCTAACATGATCGATACGGCTTTACGAGAGTTTAAGGCCGGTCTTAACCATCACATTCGGCTGTGCCTTGACATGAAGCGCGACCTGCCGGCCCGGGCAGCGCCGTGGCGACCCGACTTGTCGGCCGCGACGGCGGCTCCCTTTGCAGATGTGCCTGCCCCATGCTACCCCGGCGGCGCGGCCAGCACTGCCGCCGCCAATCGGCCGACATCGGAGAGCCATGAGCAAAGCAGCCAGCAGCATCGCCTTCGTCTCGTCGGGCACGGCAGACGCCAACGCGGCGCTGGAGAGCCTTTCTGCGCGCTATGGCCAGCGTTCGGTCGCCGACGCCGAAGTCGTCGTCGCGCTGGGCGGCGATGGCTTCCTGCTGCAGACCTTGCGCGACACGATGGGAACGGCAAAGAAGGTCTACGGCATGAACCGTGGCACCATCGGGTTCCTGATGAATGAATACCGGTCCGGTGGCCTCGCCGAGCGCATAGCGGCGGCCGTCGCTGAAACGATCCGCCCGCTGGAGATGACGGCCATCACCTCGGAGGGCGAAACGATTTCGGCGCTGGCAATCAACGAAGTCGCGCTATGGCGGCAATCCTACCAGACGGCCAAGATCCGCATCAGCATCGACGACCAGATACGGCTCGAGGAGCTGAACTGCGATGGCGTGATGATCGCGACGCCGGCCGGGTCCACCGCCTACAATCTCTCCGCGCACGGCCCGATCCTGCCCCTCGACGCGCCGCTGCTGGCGCTGACGCCGGTCAGTCCGTTTCGCCCGCGCCGCTGGCGGGGCGCGCTGCTCTCGAACAAGGCGACCGTGCGCTTCGACATTCTGGAGGCGGAAAAGCGCCCCGTGAACGCCGCCGCCGACCACACCGAAGTCAAGGCCGTGGCGTCGGTAACGGTGCGGGAATCGCCGACAGCAACGGCAACCTTGCTGTTCGATCCCAACCACTCCTGGAATGAACGCATCCTGGCCGAACAATTCCGTTATTGAGCCGGCACGCGAACAAGTGGCCGGATTAAGCATCGCGATTAAGGTTACGACTTCACAATCGCACCAATCCCGCCCGTTTCTGTTGACAAATCGCGGGCTTGCGCCTAGTTGCAATGCCAATCTTGCAGGCGCGTGGCGCTTGCCGCGACGAATGACGTTGCGCTTCCCCGAACAGCCAAAGACAGCAAAACTTGTCCTCAGACACCACGATCGCTCAAGAAGCGTTGACCTTTTCGGATCTAGGCCTGTCGCCGAAGGTCCTTTCCGCAGTCACCGATGCCGGCTACACCGAGCCGACGCCGATCCAGGCTGGCGCCATCCCGCATGCCTTGCTCGGCAAGGATGTGCTGGGCATCGCCCAGACCGGCACGGGCAAGACGGCCTCGTTCGTCCTGCCGATGCTGACGAGGCTGGAAAAGGGCCGCGCCCGTGCCCGCATGCCGCGCACCCTCATTCTCGAGCCGACGCGTGAACTCGCGGCGCAGGTCGAGGAGAATTTCGTCAAATACGGCAAGAACCACAAGCTCAACATCGCGCTCCTGATCGGCGGCGTGTCGTTCGACGAACAGGACAAAAAGCTGGAACGCGGCGCCGATGTGCTGATCGCGACGCCGGGCCGCCTGCTCGACCACCGCGAGCGCGGCAAGCTGCTGCTCAACGGCGTCGAAATCCTCGTCATCGACGAGGCCGACCGCATGCTCGACATGGGCTTCATCCCCGATATCGAACGCATCTGCGAGATGATCCCGTTCACCCGGCAGACGCTGTTCTTCTCGGCCACGATGCCGCCGGAAATCACCAAGCTGACCGAGAAATTCCTTCATGCGCCGGTGCGCGTCGAGGTCTCGAAGGCCGCATCCGCAGCCACCAACATTATCCAGCGGCTGGTCAAGTCCGGCTCCAAGCCATGGGACAAGCGCGAGACGCTGCGCAATCTGATCAAGGCGGAAGACGCGGAGTTGAAGAACGCCATCATCTTCTGCAACCGCAAGGTCGAAGTCTCGGAGCTGTTCCGCTCGCTGTTGAAATATGACTTCGACGCCGGTGCGCTGCATGGCGACATGGACCAGCGCGCGCGCATGCAGATGCTGGCCAATTTCCGCGACGGCAAGCTTCGCTATCTGGTCGCCTCCGACGTCGCCGCCCGCGGCTTGGACATTCCAGACGTCAGTCACGTCTTCAACTATGACGTGCCGATCCATGCCGAGGACTATGTCCACCGCATCGGCCGTACCGGCCGCGCCGGACGCTCGGGCAAATCCTTCACCATCGCGACCAAATCCGACACCAAGTACATCGACGCCATCGAGCGGCTGATCGGCACCAAGATCGAATGGCATGACGGTGACCTGTCGACCGTGGTCGCCAGCGAAGGCGAGGACGATGCTCCGCGCCGTGGCAAGGGCGCGCCGCGCCGCGCCGGCCGCAGGGACGACGACCGCAAGGACAGAGGCGAGCGCAAGCGAGGCGGCGAACGCCGTGCCAGCGAGGACGCGGCCCCGGCCGTCGCAAAACAGGACGACCAACCTGAATCGGGCGAGACGGATGTCGTCGAGCGGCGCGCGCGCAAGGAGGCGATCCGCTCGGAGAACATCGAGCGCAAGACTTCGGCGGATCGCGCACCGGAACGCGGCGATACCAGGCCGCAGCGCGAGAGCAACCGCCCTGCCCGCCACCGCCAGGAAGACAACGACAGCACTGTCGGCTTCGGCGACGACATGCCGGCCTTCATGAAGATCGGCGGCAAGGGCTGATACGACAGCGCCGCGCATCCTTTTGGACGCGCGGCCATCGCGAAAGCGTGATGCCGGCAGGCTGTTACATCGGCCCGGGCATCATCTTGGTCGGTTTCTCCAGCATCGGAAACTCGGCCTTGTTGCATTTCACATTCGGGTTCGTCGGACTGAACGTGCCGTTCGGATTGTCCGTCAGCCAAGCGTGAAGATCGTAGTGGACGAACTCCCTCGGGATGAGCGGATAATGCCCCTCCATCGGGCCCATGAAGGTTTGGCCGAACAGCTTGGGCGGCTCTTTGATGTCCGGCGTCAGCGGCACCAGCCATTCCGCCCCGACCAGCGTCAGGCCCTTTTTCGTCGGTTCGTAGATGAGCACATTGGGGTGCGTCGGATCGAGTTTTTGGCCGACACTTGGGACGTTGACGAAATGGATACCCATGGCGCCTTTCGGATAGTCCATCGCGCCCGATATCTTTTCGCCGCTGTAGTAGACGCAGCCGACTGTCGACAGATAGAGATCGCGGACGGCGGCGGTATAGTCCTCATATTTGGCGAGCGACTTTTTCAAGGCATCGATGTCGGCCTTGTTGGCGTCCTCGGCCCAAGCCGTGGCGACGCCCAACCATGCGCCTACAAGGCTTGTCAAAGCGAGGGCGCCGCAGCGCCCAAGGCTGGCTGTTCTTGTCATGCATTCCTCCCAGATTTTCTGATCTGGCCGTGCAGGACCGAGGCGGAAAAATGCTGATTGCGCGGCCAGTTGTACCGCCTCATCTCCTCTGAAACAGTAACGACGCTATTCCTTTCCATGGCAGCGGGAAAGCTATTATTTAGAAGTAGCTAATTCTCCGATACGCCAATCTGAAAAAGCTTTCGCTCAAAACAGAAACGGCCCCGTGTGGGGCCGTTTTGCATTCGCTTGCCGAACGGATCAGGTGAGCGGCGACAGCTGGATTTCGACGCGGCGGTTCTGGGCGCGGCCCTCGGCCGTGGCATTGGACGCGATCGGCCGCGTCTTGCCGAAACCGGTAACGGCGAAGCGGCGCTGATCGACGCCCTGGCCGGACAGGTAATTGGCGACCGCCAGCGCGCGACGCTGCGACAGGTCGAAATTGTGCTGCTCGCCGCCGGTCGAATCGGTGTGGCCGAAGACGTCGACGGTCGTCTGCTTGAATTTCTTCAGCACCAGAGCGACCGAATTCAGCACCTGGTAGAAGCCGGGCTTCACCGCGTCCTGATCGACATTGAAGGTGATGTCGGACGGCATGTTGAGGATGATCTGGTCGCCGGTGCGGGTGACGCTGACACCGGTGCCTTCGAGCTGCCGGCGCAGTTCCGCCTCGTTCTGGTCCATCGTGGCGCCGATGGCGCCGCCGGCCAGCGCGCCGATGCCGGCCCCGATCAGCGCGTTGCGGCGGTCATTGCCGCCGGCAAGCAGGCCAAGGCTGGCACCCGCCAGGGCACCAAGACCGGCACCCGCGGCCGTGTTGGAGATCTTCTGGTCACCGGTATAGGGGTCGGTGGTGGTGCAGGCGGTCACGAGCAAAGCCGTCGCCACGACGACGAGCACGGTCTTCTTCATAGGATGGTCCCTCTCCAAGTCACGCCATTGCGATGGCGCCAAATCAGCCCTTCCGGCGACTTGTACCATGAATTGCGGCGAAAAGCGGAACGGGAAAACCGCTTATCACGGCTTTTCCCGAAGCCAATTGTTCAGCTGGACGCCCGGCGGGGCTACCAGAGATTCTTGCCGTCGATGACCACCACTTCGATCTTGTCGAGATCGAAATCGTCGAACAGGCGCGAATTGACGCTGATCTTGGGATTGTCGAAATCCGGCTCGCCGGTCGACCAGTCCGGTGTTTCGGTGAACGTGCCGCAGCCGCAGTTGGCGCAGAAGCCGTGCTTTACCGTTTTCGATCCCCATTGATAGAACGAAACGTTTTTCAGCGGGGTGACGAGCTTGAACTGCGACGGGGTGTAATAGGCCCATAGCGAGCCGCGTTTCGAGCAGAACGAACAGGTGCATTGTGTCACCGTCTGCGGCGCCTGCGAAACCTCGAACGCCGTCGCCTTGCAGTGGCAGCTTCCCTTGATGGTCATGAACATCGCCTCTCCATTGTCCACCGCCCGTGCGGCAAGGCACCATAAACAGGCGATGCTGACAACCGTCCGTCAGCAGCCTCTTGCCCGCGGACAGCAGGCCAGCGGATGCGCGGCGCGCCAAACGCAGCGATGTGACGCGCTTAAGTCGATGTTTCCCTGCAAGTCGCCTCAAAGCCTTTGGGCGACATGCCTCAATAGGACGATGGCGGCACGAACAGGCAGATGGTCTTGCCGGCATCGAGCCCGGCCTGGTGCGCGCACCAATGGAATTCACCGTCGGGAGAGTCCTTGATCCGTCTGTCGCTGTAAGCCACCACCTCGCCGGTACCCTTGATGACATAACCTTCCGGGCGCTGGCTGATCGAGGTCTGCGACAGCTCGCGGCAGTCGTAGTTGGCGCAGCAGGCGAACGGATAACTCCAGCCTTGCGGCTTCGCCGCGGTCGGCTTGGCGTCATGCGCCAGGGCCGGCGCCGTCAGGCAGGCGATCGCACAGGCCGCGAACAGAGGACGAAGAAGCTGGCCAACCGATTGAACGGCGAAGGCCGATCTGGAACTGGCGGCAGACATGGGAACGTTCCTTTCAAACGAGTTTCAAGCGTTTCGCTTGCCCGTTCCCGGAACGTGTCTTCCCAGCGGCCGGATCGTCGGCTTGCAGATATGCCGCGACCGGCCATAAATGCTTTTGTCGCCTCCCGCGGAGGATGGTGAGCCGATTTATGAGTCGGTGCAAGAGTCGCGCCGAACAGTCAGCCGGCCAAGCGGCCAGCCAAAGTGGCAGGCCGGCTTCACCTGGATTATCAACATGTCTTAATCGAGGTCCGCCACCGCTTCGCCGGCGCCGCCTTCGATGCGTTGCGACAACGAGGCTTCCATGAAGTCGTCGAGGTCGCCGTCCAGCACGCTCGACGGGCTGGTGCTTTCGACGCCGGTGCGCAGATCCTTCACCAGCTGATAGGGCTGCAACACGTAGGAGCGGATCTGGTGGCCCCAGCCGATGTCGCTCTTCGATGCCTCGGTCGCGTTAGCGATGGCTTCGCGCTTCTTCAGCTCTTCCTCGTAAAGGCGCGAGCGCAGCATCTCCCAGGCCTTGGCCTTGTTCTTGTGCTGCGAACGCTCGGCCTGGCAGGCGACCGCGATGCCGGTGGCGATATGGGTGATGCGCACGGCCGAATCGGTGGTGTTGACGTGCTGGCCGCCCGACCCCGACGAGCGATAGGTGTCGATGCGGACGTCGGATTCGGAAACGTCGATGTCGATCGTGTCGTCGATGACCGGATAGACCCAGACGCTGGCGAAGGACGTGTGCCGGCGCGCATTGCTGTCGTAAGGCGAAATGCGCACCAGGCGGTGAACACCCGATTCCGTCTTCGTCCAGCCATAGGCATTGTGCCCCTTGATCAGCAGCGTGGCGGATTTGATCCCGGCTTCTTCGCCGTCATGCACTTCCAGCACCTCGACCTTGAAGCGGCGGCGCTCGGCCCAACGCGTGTACATGCGCAGCAGCATCGAGGCCCAGTCCTGGCTTTCGGTGCCGCCGGCGCCGGCATGGACTTCGAGATAGGTGTCGTTGGCGTCGGCCTCGCCCGACAGCAAGGTCTCGATCTGGCGGGCCTTCGCTTCGCCCTGCATCGACCGGATCGCCGCTTCGGCCTCGGCGATCACGCTTTGGTCGCCTTCTTCTTCGCCGAGTTCGATCAGGCCGATATTGTCTTCCAGCGCCTGGGTCAGGCCTTTGACCGCCGCGATGCCTTCCTCGAGCCCCTGGCGCTCGCGCATCAGTTTCTGCGCCTCCAGCGGTTCGTTCCAGAGGCTGGAGTCCTCGGCTCGCACATTCAGGTATTCAAGCCGCTTTATGGCCTGATCCCAGTCAAAGATGCCTCCTCAGCAGGGTTATCGCCTGCCTGATCTCGTCGACAATATTCTGCGTTTCCGCGCGCATGGCCTAGTGTTTTGTCCTGTTGCTGAAGTGACGCCTGGGTCGGCGCGATACATAGGGACGGCGCCGCCGCGTGTAAAGCGAAATGGCCGGCGCGAGGCCGGCCGATGCTGGCATATGGACGCGTCAGTAAAGGCCGCCGCCGCCGTCCTGGATGGCCTGATTGGCTTGCGGCGACAATGCGCCGCCGGAGGCATTGGAACCATCGGCGCCCATGCCGATCACCCAATAGCTGTCGGCGGGACCGGTGCCCGGCTTGAAAGCCTCGATGATGGTGCCGGCATCGCCGGAATTGGCACGCATGCCGGTCTTGCGATTGATGGCGATCAGACTCATGCCGTCCGGCACCTTGAAGTCGACATTGGGTGTGCCGTCCAGCGCCACGCGCATGAAGTCCTTGAAGATCGGGGCGGCGAGACCGCCGCCAGTGGCGCCATGGCCAAGGCCGCGCGGCGTGTCGTAGCCCATGTAGAGACCGACAACGAGGTTCGGCGTGTAGCCGATGAACCAGGCGTCCTTTTCATCATTGGTGGTGCCGGTCTTGCCGGCGATGTGGCGGCCGAGTTCGCCGATGGTGGCGCCAGTGCCGCGCTGAACGACGCCTTCCATCATCGAGGTGATCTGGTAGGCGGTCATCGGATCGAGCACCTGCTCGGAATTGTCGACCAGTTCCGGTTCCGGTTGGTTCTTCCATTCAGGCGCGTTGCAGCCTTCGCAGCCGCGCTCGTCCTGCTTGAACACCGTCTTCCCGTAGCGATCCTGGATACGGTCGATCAGCGATGGCTTGATCGATTTTCCGCCATTGGCCATGATCGAATAGGCCGAAACCATGCGCATGACGGTGGTCTCGCCGGAGCCCAGCGCCATCGGCAGGTATGGCGCCAGATGGTCGTAGACGCCGAAACGCTCGGCATATTCGACGACCAGCTTCATGCCCATGTCATTGGCAAGCCGCACCGTCATCAGGTTGCGCGACTTCTCGATGCCGGAGCGCAGCGTTGCCGGACCGGCGACCGTGCCGTCATAGTTCTTCGGCGTCCAGGTCGTGTTGCCGCTCTGGATGGTGATCGGTCCATCCATGATCACCGAAGCCGGCGTATAGCCGTTGTCGAGCGCGGCCGAATAGACGATCGGCTTGAACGAAGAACCAGGCTGGCGCATCGCCTGCGTGGCGCGGTTGAATTCGGACTGGGCGTAGGAAAAACCGCCGACCATGGCCAGCACCCGGCCGGTATGCGGATCCATGGCGATCAGGCCGCCTTCCACCTCAGGAACCTGGCGCAGGCTGTAGGCAGTGTCGGAGCCTTCGTTCTTCTGCACGAAGACGACGTCGCCGGGTTTCAGCACGTCGGCCGGGGATTTGGCCTTGACGGTCTTGCCGTCGACCACATGGCGCATGGCGAAGCCCATGTCCTCCTTGCTGACGGTGCCTTCGACACGCTCCTTGACGATGTCGCCCGATATCTGGCGTGTCGGCTGCAGGCCGATCGACAGACCGGACGCCGACGAGTCGAGCACGACGGCGAGCGACCATTCGGGAACGTCTTCCAGTCTCTTTACGCTGCCCAGCGCAACGCCCCAGTCGCCGGACACGTCGATTGACGTCACCGGTCCGCGATAGCCGCGCAGCGTGTCGTATTTCAGCAGCCCGTTCTGCATCGCCTTGCGGGCGATGAGCTGGACCTTTGGATCAAGCGTGGTGCGAACCGACAGGCCGCCTTCGTAAAGCGCGTTCTCGCCGTAACGGGAGATGATCTGGCGACGCACTTCCTCGGTGAAGTACTCGCCGGCGAAAAGATAGCTGCCGTTGCGGCGCGGCGTTACGCCCAGCGGTTCGGCCTTCGCGTTGTTGCCTTCCTCGCGCGTGACGTAGCCATTATCGACCATCTGGTCGATAACCCAGTTGCGGCGCTCCAAGGCACGGTCCGCGTGCTTGAAGGGATGGTAGTTGTTCGGCCCCTTCGGCAAGGAGGCGAGGTACGCGGCCTCGGCCACGGTCAGCTCGTTCACCGATTTGTCGAAATAGGTTAGCGCGGCGCCGGCGACGCCATAGGCGCCGAAGCCGAAGAAGATTTCATTGAGGTAGAGTTCGAGGATGCGATCCTTGGAATAGGCCTGCTCGATGCGGAAGGCCAGGATCATCTCCCTGATCTTGCGCTCGTAAGTCTGGTCCGAGGTCAAAAGAAAGTTCTTTGCCACCTGCTGGGTGATGGTCGAGGCGCCGACCTGGCGCCTGCCCGAGCCTAAATTCTGCAGGTTGACGATGACGGCGCGGCCAAGACCGGTCACGTCGATACCGGGGTGGTTGTAGAAGTTCTTGTCCTCCGCGGACAGGAAGGCAGCCTTGACGCGGTCCGGGATAGCCTGGATCGGCAGGTACAGGCGCCGCTCACGGGCATATTCGGCCATCAGCGAACCGTCCGAGGCGTGAATGCGGGTCGTCACCGGCGGTTCGTATTTGGCCAGCACCTCGTAGTCGGGCAGGTCCTTCGACAGATGGCCGATGTAAATCGCAACGCCCGCCGCGACCAGAAGGGCCAGCGTCGTGCCGATGCCGAAGAAATAGCCGATGAGACGAATCATACCCGCTCCAGTCCTTGGTTCGGGAATTTCCTAAACGAAGCCGCCTTCCACGCAAGCTTTCGAGCCGGTCCCAATCCGTAATCGAAAACCCATGTCGTGGCCATGTGGACAAAATACGGCAAGGCCGGGTTTCGCGGTCGCGAGCCGGAAATAAAAGCATCGGATGTTGTCGTTGCGCAACGCTGCCTCTGGTTGCAGCCGCCGCCAGGCGTGTCAGCCTCCGGTTCTCGTTTCAGCACGGGCCGAAGCAAACAGGGCGACGGCATTGGTGATGCTTTGTGCGGCCTTGCCGCGCCAATCGGCGTCGAGCAGCTGCGCCTCGTCCTTGGCATTCGAGAGATAGCCGAGTTCGACCAGCACGGACGGCACGTCAGGGGCTTTCAGCACCTTGAACCCCGCGGAGCGCTGCGGATTGTTGATGAGGCCGACGCTGGTCGACAGTTGGCCGACCAAAGTGTGGGCGAAACTCATCGAGAAGGTGTGCGTCTCGCGGCGGATCAGGTCGATCAGGATGTCGGTCACTTCCTTGTTATCGTCCTTGATCACCATGCCGGCGAATTGGTCGGAGAGGTTTTCACGGTCGGCAAGCGCCTGCGCCTCGGGATCCGAAGCCTTGTCGGAGACGGTGTAGACGGTCGCGCCGCGGATGCCCTTGACGCTGATGGTGTCGGCATGGATCGAAATGAGCAGGTCTGCCTCATGCTGGCGGGCAATGCGCACGCGGTCGTCCAGCCGCAAATACTCATCGGAGGTGCGCGTCATGAAGACATCGTATTTGCCGACGGCCGAGAGCTTGTCGCGCAGCTCGGTGGCGAAGCCGAGCGTGACGTTCTTTTCGATGGTGCCGTTCAGGCCCTCGGCGCCGCCGTCGACGCCGCCATGGCCGGGATCGATGACGACGGTGAAGCGGTGGCCCGGATTGGAGACCGGCCCGGTGCCGACCCGCTCGCCCTTGTCGGCCGAAACCGTCGATCCCGTGGTCAGCGCCTGATTGGCAAGGGCGGCGTCGAACTCGCGCTCGGAGGCCGCCGAGATGTCGATTGCAATGCGGTAGCCGGTTCCGTCCTCATTCTTGAGCACATCGAGCTTGGCGACGGCAAACGGCCCCTTGCCGGTGAGAATCAGCCGCGAAACGCCCTCGGCGAGATCACCCAGGCGCACGCTCTTGACCAGGCCGCGCGGCTTCAGGTCCTTGGCGCCGATGGCGAACCGCGTATTCGCAAGATCGATCACAAGACGATTGGGACCGCGCAGCAGGAACCACTTGATGTCCGGCTCGCGATCGAACTCCATGACGATGCGCATCTTGGTCGCATCGCCCGCCATTTTGTAGCCTTTTGCCACGAGCGGTGCATCGGCGGCATTGGCCGGCGAGAAAAAGGCGAAGGAGAGCGCAACCAGCAGCAGGAGACAGAAGGGACCGAGAATCCGGCCGCCGACACGACATCCCTTGTCTGTGAAGCCTGCCAGTCCCATCTCTCTTCCAGTCGCTCCCGGTTGGGCGCCAGGCGCCCCGTCGTTTCGTCGAAGTGCCGGTTAGGCCGCGAACTCGATTAACGATTGGTATCCAGAGAAGGTTAACCAAGCCTTTTCATGCAAGGGCCGGACCTGTGCTTACGCTAGGGAACTGCTTTTTGCCGGCATCGGAAATCGGGGTTGCCTTCCACCCCGCCAAATCATAAAAGCGATAGTGGATCACTGCAATCCTGGAACCGCCCTCCTCCGCAGCTTCCTGCTACAGGGTTAGACGAAAGGCGGCTCCTCTCGCTTCAGGCGAGAAGGCTTCAGGTGATCTCGACGAATTTCGCAGGTGTGCTCCCGTGGCGGGGGAATCGCCTGCGTGAGGAAAACGGCCGGGTTTGTTCCCGCGCCGGCTCTGTATGAGCAAACAAGCTGGTCCGGTTCGCCCGGGCTTTGGTTCAAAGGTTCTGCTGGTGACGATGGCTTCAAGCGCAATCATGGAAAGGTCCGCATCAAACCGCGCCAATATGGCTGCGGGCGGCACCGCCATGACGCGCAGGCAGCGTCCGGCGGACATTCAATTATCCGGCACCCACACTCATCCAGACACACAGCAGCGGGCTTTGCCCCGCCAGCTGCGGCTGACGGCTGCCGGGGGGAAACGAAATAATGCCCAACAAAATGCTGATAGACGCCTCCCACCCGGAGGAAACACGCGTTGTCGTCGTACGCGGTAACCGTATCGAAGAATTCGACTTTGAATCCCAGGACAAGAAGCAGCTCAAAGGAAATATCTACCTCGCCCGCGTAACGCGCGTCGAACCCTCCCTTCAGGCAGCTTTTGTCGAATATGGCGGCAACCGTCACGGTTTTCTCGCCTTCAGTGAAATACACCCCGATTACTACCAGATTCCGGTCGCCGACCGTCAGGCATTGCTGCGCGCGGAAGCGCAGGAGGCCGAAGACGAGGAGGACGAGGACGGCGAAGGCGACGATCGCCAGAGCCGTGACCGGGGACGGCGCGGACGCCGGCGCGGCGGCAAAGGCCGCGAGCGCGGCGAAAACCGGCGCGACGCGGGCACAGCCGAAGACGGCGAGGCAAGCGAAGCTGCTGGCGAAGGCAACGACAATGATGCCGATGCCGAAAACACGCCTCTCGCCGCCGAGACCATCGAGCACGCGGCCGACGCTTCGGAACATGCCGATGCATCCGGAAATGACGAAGGTTCCACCGACGAGAGCGAAACCCGTGAAGGCGGTCCGACGTCGATTGCCGCCTCGGTCGATGCCGATGTGATTTCCGAAGCCGCCCCGCAGGCGGAACAGGCCGGTGAAGCGACGTCCAGCGACAATGATCGCGGCATGCTGGAAGAGGTGCAATCCTCGCATCCGGACGATCACGAGGTCGAATCGGTCGGCGCCGAGGATGCGCTGGAAGAGGTGCGCAATCGCCGCAAGCCGGTGCGCCGCCAGTACAAGATCCAGGAAGTGATCAAGCGCCGGCAGATCCTGCTGGTGCAGGTCGTCAAGGAAGAGCGCGGCAACAAGGGCGCGGCACTCACCACCTATCTGTCGCTTGCCGGCCGTTATTCCGTGCTGATGCCGAATACGGCGCGTGGCGGCGGCATTTCGCGCAAGATCACCAGCGCGGTGGACCGCAAGCGCCTCAAGGAGGTCGTCGCCGATCTCGAAGTGCCGCAAGGCATGGGCGTCATCCTGCGCACCGCCGGCGAGAGCCGCACCAAGGCCGAGATCAAGCGCGATTACGAATATTTGATGCGGCTTTGGGAAAACGTCCGCAGTCTCACCTTGCAGTCCACTGCCCCTGCCCTGGTCTATGAGGAAGGCAGCCTGATCAAGCGATCGGTGCGCGACCTCTACAACAAGGATATCGACGAGATCCTGGTCTCCGGCGAGGAAGGCTATCGCGAGGCCAAGGACTTCATGCGCATGCTGATGCCGAGCCATGCCAAGGTGGTCCAGCCGTTCCGCGACACGACGCCGATCTTCGTGCGCAATGGCATCGAGGCGCAGCTCGACCGCATGCTGCAGCCGCAGGTGACGCTGAAAAGCGGCGGCTACATCATCATCAACCAGACCGAGGCGCTGGTCGCCATCGACGTCAATTCGGGCCGCTCGACCAAGGAGCACTCGATCGAGGACACCGCGCTCCACACCAATCTGGAAGCGGCCGAGGAAGTGGCACGCCAGCTCCGGTTGCGCGATCTCGCCGGCCT
Source organism: Mesorhizobium sp. M0587 (assembly GCF_040320945.1). Classification (NCBI taxonomy): domain Bacteria; kingdom Pseudomonadati; phylum Pseudomonadota; class Alphaproteobacteria; order Hyphomicrobiales; family Phyllobacteriaceae; genus Mesorhizobium; species Mesorhizobium sp. M0587. The sequence goes on along the minus strand of NZ_JAMYQP010000022.1, from coordinate 64,956 downwards.
GATCGTCATCGACTTCATCGACATGGAGGAGAACCGCAACAACCGCTCCGTCGAGAAGCGGCTGAAGGACCACCTCAAGAACGATCGTGCCCGCATCCAGGTCGGCCGCATCTCGCATTTCGGCCTGATGGAAATGTCGCGCCAGCGCATCCGCGCCAGCGTGCTGGAATCAACCATGAAGCCCTGCCCGCATTGCGGCGGCACCGGCCATGTGCGCTCCGATTCGTCGGTCGCGCTGATGGTGGTACGAGCGATCGAGGAATTCCTGCTCAAGGATTCGCGCAGCCACATCACCGTGCGGACACCGGCGGCGACCGCGCTGTACGTGCTCAACCACAAGCGCGGCACGCTGGTGGAACTCGAAAGCCGCTTTGGGCTCACGATCACTGTCGAGGCCGACGATGCGGTCGGTGCGCAGCACTACGCGATCTTCCGCGGCGCGCTGGCTGAAAAGCCGGAAGGCTTTGTCGAGGCACGCAGCTTCCCGGCCTATGTCGAGCCGGAAGAGCCCGAGGACGAGATCGTCGTCGAGGCGGAAGACGAAGATGCTCCGGCACAAGCCGAACAGCCACGCCAGCAGCCGCAGCAACAGCAGTCGCGGCCTGCCAGCGGCGAAGAAGGCGAAGGCCGCGACCGCAAGCGCCGCAAGCGGCGTAGACGGCGCGGCGGCAAGGATCGCGACCGCGAGCATGGCGCGCCCATGGACGGGACTTCCGTCTCCGCGCCCGCCGATGCGTTCTCCGATTCGGCCGGCGATAGCGACACGGAAGCGGACGAGGCTCCTCTTGGTGTTGCCGAAACTTCTGAAACGGCTGAGGCTTCGGACGAAGGCCAGGGCAAGAAGCGCCGGCGCGGCAAGCGCGGCGGCAAGCGCAACCGCCGCGAAGATGGTGAAACCGAAGGCGAAACCGAGGCAGGCGCTGCCGAAGCGACCGAGCCTTCCGCGGCCGATGCTTCCGTAAGCGAGCCTGAATCGGTCGAGCCGATAGTCGCCGCCCCGATGGAAGAGCCGGCAACTCCGGCCAGCGACGAGGTGCCGAGCACCGAGAAGCCGAAGAAGCCGCGTCGTGCAGCCAAGCCAAAGAAGGCAACTGCCGAAGCTGTCGCCGAGGCGACGGTTGCCGAGGCCGCAAAGCAGGCATCCGTCGAAGCTCCGGCGACAGCTGGGGACGAAGCAGCGGCCGCGGTCGTCGAAGTGACGCCGAAGGCCCGTCCGTCACGGCGCAAGCCGGCGGCCGCCGAGGCGCCGGTCGTGCCGGTGGTGTCTTCGACAGTAGCCGAAGAAGCGGAAACCAAGGCCGAAGAAAAGCCGAAGCGCGCAGGCTGGTGGCAACGGAAGGGCTTTTTCTAAGCTTTTCAGCCCCTTGTTCTGATTATTTGACGAAAGAATTCCCGCGCCAGCATCGACCGGCGCGGGATTTTCATATCTGGCCCAGAGCATGAAACGCTACGGCGCGAAGATCGACCAATTCATCATCCTGGCCAGCTTTTCCAACGCGATCGAACCCAGCCTGGAATTGCCGTTGGCGTTGAGACCAGGCGACCAGACGGCAAGCGAAGCCACCCCCGGCACGATGCCCAGTATGCCGCCGCCGACGCCGCTCTTGCCGGGAATGCCGACGCGGAAGGCGAAGTCGCCGGAGCCGTCATAATGGCCGCAAGTCAGCATCATCGCACCGATGCGGCGCGCGCGCTCGGTCGACACAACGGAATGCCCGGTCGCCGGGTTCTTGCCGCCATTGGCGAGAAAGCGACCGGCGAGCGCCAGTTGCCGGCAGCTCATGGCTATGGCGCAGTGGTGGAAATAGACGCCCAGCGCCAACTCCGGCGCATGATGAAGATTGCCGAAGGACTTCATGTAGTTGGCGAGCGCGAAATTGCGGTAGCCGGTGGCGCGTTCGGAGGCCGCGACATCGCGGTCGATGATGATCGTTTCGTCGTCGGCCAGGAACTGGATGAAGCGCAGGATCTCGCCGATCGCCTCGCGCGGCTGATGGCCAGCAAGCAGGATATCGGAAATGACGATGGCGCCGGCATTGATGAACGGATTGCGCGGAATGCCGTTCTCGTGCTCGAGCTGCACGATCGAGTTGAATGGATTTCCCGACGGCTCGCGTCCGACCCTGTTCCATAGCGCGTCGCCGACATTGCCGAGCGCCAGCGTCAAGGTGAACACTTTCGAGATGCTCTGGATCGAAAACGCCTGGTCGGCGTCGCCGGCCACCAGCACGCGGCCATCATTGGTGACGGCGGCGATGCCGAATTTCCTCGGATCGACCTTGCCCAGTTGCGGAATGTAGGAAGCGACCTCGCCGCGATCCGTGCGTTCGGCCATTTCGGCCGCGACTTCGGCCAGCGCCTGCTCGAGCTCCGGCATGGCGCTACCTTAACCAGCGTTCGATGCGCGCTACCGCCTCGACCATCTCGTCGTGGCTGCCGGCATAGGAGAACCGCATCGTGCGATGGCCGGCCTGGGTGTCGAAATCACGGCCGGGCGTCGCCGCGACATGCGCCTGCGCCAGCATCTTTCGCGCGAAGGCCATGCTGTCATTGGTATGCCTGGTGACATCGCAGAAGGCATAGAATGCGCCATCCATGGGCGCCGCCATCGGAAAGCCGAGTTCCGGCAGGCGTTTCATCAACAGCTTGCGATTCCATGCGTAGCGGCCTTTCACCGCTTCCAATTCCTCGGTCGCCTTGAAGGCCTCGATCGCGGCGATCTGCGACAGCTCCGGCGGCGAGATGTAGAGGCTTTGGGCGATGCGCTCGACCGGACGCACCAGCTCTTCGGGCAGCACCATCCAGCCGATGCGCCATCCGGTCATGCAATAGTATTTCGAGAAGGAATTGATCACCGTCACGCTCTCGCCGAAGGCGAGTGCCGTGGTATCGGGGGCATCATAGGCCAAGCGATGATAGATCTCGTCCGAGATCACCGCGATACCGAGCGCTTCCGCCGTTTTCACCAGCGCCGCCAGTTCGTCGGCCGGTATCACCGCACCGGTCGGGTTGGCCGGGCTTGCGAACAGGACGCCCTTCAACGGCTTCTCGCGATGCGCGGTCTCCAGATGGCCGGCATGCAGGTAAGCCGCGTCGCCGAGCTCGATCTCGACGACATCGATGCCGAGCGCTGCCATGATGTTGCGATAGGCGGGGTAACCGGGCGCGGCGATGGCGACGCGGTCGCCAGGATCGAACATCGCCAGAAAGGCGAGGTTGAAGGCGGCCGACGACCCGGTGGTCACCGCGATCCGGCTGGATGGCACATCGATCGCATATTGATCCGCGTAATGTCCGGCGATGGCCTGGCGCAAGCCAGCCAGGCCGAGCGCGTCGGTGTAGCCTATGCGCCCGTCCTGCAAGGCCTTGGCCGCCGCGGCGCGGACCCGGGCGGGCGCCGGATCGGACGGCTGGCCGACCGCCATGGAAATCACCGGCGCGCCCGCGGCCTTCAGCCGGTTGGCCTCGGCCAGCACATCCATGGCGTGGAATGGCTCGACATTGCCACGACGTGAGAGCGAAACGACCATTTTACCCCGTTCCTGACGATTGACCGCGCCAGCCACTGACGCATGCGCCGCACAAATGCCCGATTGATGTGAGGATCACAAGTTTGAGGAAGTTTCCGGTGCCGACTTTTCATCTTTCGCCCGCTCGTCTACCAGTGGACACATCATGTTGAGCCGACCCAGATCGACAATTGCCGGGATAGCGCGCGTTTTCGCGACGCTTTCGCTTGGCCTTGCCGTCGCGGTGGCAAGTTCCGTGACCGCCTTCGCCCAGAGCGTGCCGGTAATACGCGATGCCGAGATCGAGGCCCTGGTGCGCGACTACGCACGGCCGATCTTCAAGGCCGCCGGACTGGCGAATGACGGCATCGACATCGTGCTGGTCAACGATTCCAGCTTCAACGCCTTCGTCACCGGACGCCGGCTGTTCATCAACACCGGGGCATTGATGACGGCCGAGACGCCCAATGAGATCATCGGCGTCATCGCGCACGAAGCCGGACATATCGCCGGCGGCCACCAGCAGAAACTGCGCGACCAGCTCGAACGCGCCAAGACGATGGCGATCATCGCCACCTTGCTCGGCGCCGGGGCAATGGTCGCCGGTGCGACCACCAACAGCCGCGGCCTTGCCGGCGCCGGCATGGGCGTGGCGGCCGGCGGCGGCGAGATGGCGCAGCGCAGCATCCTGGCCTATCAGCGCACCGAAGAGATGACCGCCGATCGCTCCGCGATCACATATCTCAACGCCACGGGCCAGTCCGGCATGGGCATGCTGAAGACGTTCCACCGTTTCCAGAGCGCGCTGTCGCTGTCGGGAGCGCAGGTCGATCCTTACCGGATCAGCCACCCGATGCCGCAGGACCGCATCGCCAACCTCGAAGTACTGGTGAAACAGAGCCCGGACGTCGACAAGGTCGATCCGCCGGCGCTGCAGCAACGTCATGACATGGTGCGGGTCAAGATCGCCGTCTATATGGAAGGCCAGGCCGCCGCGTCGCGGCTGATGCGAAAGATGCAGGGCAGCCTCGCCGCGCAGTATGGCGACGCCCAGTCGACCTATCTTTACGGCAATATCGCCGCCGCGCTGGCCAAGACAAACGCGCTGATCAAGGCGCAGCCCAGAAACGCCTATTTCCAGGAATTGCGCGGCGATATTTTGATGAAGGCCAACAAGCCCAAGGATGCCGCCGACGCCTATGCCAAGGCGGTCAGCCTCGATCCCGCGCGATCAGGCTTGCTGCCGGTTTCCCTTGGCCAGGCGCTGATGGCGATCGGTACGCCCGAATCGCTGAAGAAAGCCATCGTGCAGATCAACAACGGGTTGGGACGCGACAAGGAAAATTCCGTCGGATACCGCTATCTGGCGCAGGCCTATGGCGAGTTGGGCGACATACCCGGTGCCGAGCTTGCCACTGCCGAGGCTCATTTCTATTCCGGCAGCTACAAGGATGCGAAAATCTTTGCCATGCGGGCGCAGCAGCAGATGAAACGCGGCGAACCGCGCTGGATTCGCGCCCAGGACATCATAAACTACAAGCCGTCAGGCAAGACCTAAGTGAACCTTCCGGCCGCCCGCCGAGACAAAGCCAGACTTACCGGGCCAGAAAACACGCAAGAAAACAGGCAAAAGGAACGAAACGATGAAAAAGGCACTGCTGTTGGGCACCACGGGGATCGCTGTAGCCCTTGCCATGCTGGCTTTCGGTTTCGTGGCCGGCAATCCGCAGACCGCAAAGGCAGACACGGCGCAGCCCGTCCAGCTGGCTGCGGCCGACACCAAGATCGACCGCAGCGAAGTCGAGGGGATCATCCGCGACTATCTGCTGAAGAACCCCGAAGTGCTGCTCGAAGTCCAGGACGCGCTCGAGGCCAAGCAGAAGGAAGAGCAGCGCATCGCTCATCTGGGCGTCATCAAGGACGCCAAGGAGCAGATCTTCAACTCCGCTTTCGACGGCGTCGTCGGCAATCCGAACGGCAAGGTCACCATCGTCGAGTTCTACGACTACAATTGCGGCTTCTGCAAACGCGCCATCGAAGACATGCGCGCGCTGACCAAGTCGGATCCGGATCTGCGCTTCGTGCTCAAGGAATTCCCGATCCTGGGACCGGATTCGCAGAAGGCGAGCGTCGTTTCGATGGCGTTCCACATGATGAAGCCGGAAAAATACGGCGAGTTCCACAATGCCTTGCTCGGCGGCCAGGGACGCGCCACCGAAGCGGCGGCGATCAAGGTCGCGCTTTCGCTCGGCGCCGACGAGACGACACTGCGCGAGAAGATGAAGGATCCGTCGATCTCCGAGGCCTTCTCCAAGACCTTCGATCTTGCCAACAAGCTAGCGATCACCGGAACGCCGTCCTATGTCGTCGGCAACGACGTGGTGTTCGGGGCGCTCGGGCAGGAGGTGCTGGCCGAAAAGATCGAGGCGGCGAAAGCCGCGCTTTGATCAGCCGCGACTTTCCTTCACAGGCGCATTTCCGCCTGTTGTGGACAGTGAAAGAACGCACTTGCGCTCTTTCCGCGGGCGACTATGCCCATTATAGAGGGCCCAGCGCGCCGGCTTGATGTCGGCGCCGGGAAAGGTTCTGATTTTTTGAAAACGGTTTTCGTCCTGAACGGTCCCAATCTCAACGCGCTCGGCAAGCGCGAGCCGGGCATCTATGGCGGCAAGACGCTTGCCGCCATCGCCGACGATTGCAAGCAGGCAGGCGCGGCGCTTGGGCTCGAGATCGATTTCCGCCAGTCGAACCACGAGGGCGATCTTGTCGACTGGATCCACGAGGCCGGCGACAAGGCTGCCGGCATCGTCATCAATCCGGGCGCCTACAGCCATACGTCGATCGCCATCCATGACGCCATCCGCGCCGTCGCCCCGCTGCCGGTCGCCGAAGTTCATCTTTCCAACATCCATGCCCGGGAACCGTTCCGCCACGTCTCCATGGTCGCGCCGGTCGCTATCGGCATGATCTGTGGTTTTGGGCCGCTCGGCTACACGCTGGCGCTGCAGGCGTTGGCCGCACGCCTATGACCGGCCAACAAACAGAAGGCTCCAAAATGTCGATAAAGAAGACCGGTGTTGACCAACAGCTGATCCGCGATCTGGCGGGCATACTGAACGACACCAATCTCACAGAGATCGAGGTGGAACTGGGCGACCTGAAGGTACGCGTGTCGCGGCAGGCGCCGGCTGTTCACGCGATCGCGGCACCGCAGGCCGCCTATGCGCCGGCAGCAGCCCAACCTGCCGTCGCCGCAGCCCCGGCAGCGGTGGATGTCTCGAAGAACGCGGTAGCCTCGCCGATGGTCGGCACCGCCTACCTTGCGCCGTCGCCGGACGCCAAGGCATTCATCGAAGTCGGCCAGAAGGTCAAGGAAGGCCAGACGCTGCTGATCATCGAGGCGATGAAGACGATGAACCAGATCCCCTCGCCGCGCGCCGGCACGGTGACGGCGATCCTGTTCGAGGACGCGCAGCCGGTCGAGTACGGCATGCCGCTCGTCGTGATCGAATAGAGCGACCGGATGTTCCAGAAGATCCTCATCGCCAATCGCGGCGAAATCGCGCTTCGGGTGCTACGAGCCTGCAAGGAACTCGGCATCCAGACGGTGGTGGTTCATTCGACCGCCGATGCGGACGCCATGCATGTGCGGCTCGCCGACGAGAGCGTCTGCATCGGGCCGCCGCCGTCGCGCGACAGCTATCTCAACATCCACCAGATCGTCGCGGCCTGCGAAATCACCGGCGCCGACGCCGTGCATCCGGGCTACGGCTTCCTGTCGGAAAACGCCAAGTTCGCCGACATCCTGGCCGCGCACAACATCACCTTCATCGGCCCGACCGGCGACCATATCCGCGTCATGGGCGACAAGATCGAGGCCAAGCGCACGGCCAAGCGCCTCGGCATTCCGGTGGTGCCGGGCTCGGACGGTGCCGTGACCGAGGAAAAGGAAGCCAAGCGTATCGCCGCCGAGATCGGCTATCCCGTGATCATCAAGGCATCGGCCGGCGGCGGCGGACGCGGTATGAAGGTGGCGCTCACCGAAGCCGACCTCGAAGTCGCCCTGCAGACGGCACGCACGGAAGCCGGTGCCGCCTTCGGCGACGACGCCGTTTACATCGAGAAATACCTTCAAAAGCCGCGCCATATCGAGGTGCAGGTGTTCGGCGACGGCTTTGGCCGCGGCGTGCATTTCGGCGAGCGCGACTGTTCTCTGCAGCGGCGCCACCAGAAGGTCTGGGAAGAGGCCAATTCGCCGGCGCTCAACGCCGAGGAGCGGTCCCGCATCGGCGGCATCTGCGCCAAGGCCATTGCCGATCTCGGCTATTCCGGCGCCGGCACGATCGAGTTCCTGTACGAGAATGGCGAGTTCTATTTCATCGAGATGAACACGCGCCTGCAGGTCGAGCATCCGGTGACGGAAGCAATCACCGGCATCGACCTCGTGCACGAGCAAATCCGCGTCGCCTCGGGCGGCGGTCTTTCGGTGAAGCAGGAAGACATCAAGTTCAACGGCCACGCCATCGAATGCCGCATCAATGCCGAGGATCCACGCACCTTCACCCCCTCGCCCGGCACGATCAGCCATTTCCACACGCCGGGCGGTCTGGGCATCCGTGTCGATTCCGGGGTCTATTCCGGCTATAAGATCCCGCCCTACTACGATAGCCTGATCGGCAAGCTCATCGTGCATGGGCGCAACCGCGTCGAATGCATGATGCGGCTGCGCCGGGCGCTGGACGAATTCGTCGTTGACGGCATCAAGACGACGCTGCCGCTGTTTCGCGATCTCGTCGGCAATGCCGACATCGCCAATGGCGACTACGACATCCACTGGCTGGAAAAATACCTGGCCAAAGGCGAATAGCGTGGAGGCGCGATGACCCGTCCCTACGCGCCCGGCTATCGCATTCCCACCGACCTCTTGCTCAAGGCCTATGCCTCGGGCGTGTTCCCGATGGCCGAAAGTGCCGGTGACCCAGAGGTGTTCTGGGTGCGGCCGGAGACGCGCGGCATCATTCCGCTCGACGGTTTTCACACGCCGAAAAGCCTGAAGAAGACAATCCGCAGGAACCTGTTCGACATCCGTTTCGATTTCGATTTCGAGGCGACGATCGACGCTTGCGCGGAGCGGCGGGAAGAGCGGCGCTCGACCTGGATCAACGCGCCGATCCGGGAGGCCTATGTGCAGTTGCATCGTATCGGCCACTGCCATTCGGTGGAAGCCTGGCGCCAGGACCGGCTGGTCGGCGGCCTCTACGGCGTATCGTTGGGGCGGGTATTTTTCGGCGAAAGCATGTTTTCGCGCGAAACGGACGCGTCGAAGATCTGCCTCGTGCATCTCGTCGAGCGCTTGAAGGCACGCAGCTTCGCGCTGCTCGATACACAGTTCACCACCGAGCACCTCAAGCGCTTCGGTGCCGTCGACGTGCCGCGCGGCAAATATGAGAAGATGCTGGCCGAGGCGCTGAAGGGTGAAGCGGTTTTTTTCCCCTAGAGATCAGCCTCACTTGCGGGCCGCGGTCTCGATCGGCGTCTGCGCATGGAACATCATCTTCCAGCCATTAGCGCGATGAACATAGCCGGTGCTGACAAGCGCCGCGTAGGGCTCGCCATTCTCGCGCGTCGCATGCGCCTCGTAGGTCAGCATGATGATGTCGCTGCCCGGCTCGATTATTCCCTTGAGCTCGATGTCGAGATCGCGCCAGCGGTTGGGATGGGCCGCCGTCCTGGCGAGATCGGCATTGTCCATCGCTTTTGCCAGCTGCGGAAATGCCACCAGGCATTCGGTATCCGCATTGGCCGCGTAGTAGGCCGCGTCACCCGTCCAGAACCCTTTTTCGATTTCCAGCAACTCCGCCTCGTTGGCCGTGATCCGTTTGCTGTCCGACATCGGATTGTCCTCCCGGCGCATCCATGCGCGGCCGTCACCGGCCCCAACGCGTGGTGGCCATGGCGGTTCCAGGAGATCAGTTGGCGTCGGTCGTATCCGGTTCCGCGGCATCGGGCTGTGCAACGTCCGGCGTGGCCGCGGCCGGTTTCGAAGCATCGGCTTTGGTCGCGTCACCCTTGGCGGCGCCGGGCGCCGGTACGTCGGACTTCTGCTTGCACTCTTTCAGCCAGACGTCATAGACGGCATGTTCGACGCGTGGTGGCCATGGCGGTTCCAGGGATCAGTTGGCGCCGGTGGTATCCGGTTCCGTGGCATCGGGCTGTGCAACGTCCGGCGTGGCCGCGGCCGGCTTCGAAGCATCGGCCTTGGCGGCGTCGGGCGCCGGTACGTCGGACTTCTGCTTGCACTCTTTCAGCCAGACGTCATAGACGGCATGTTCGACAGCGTTGAGACCAGGGCTTTCGGCGAACATCCAGCCGGTGAAGATGCGGCGGATCTTGCGGTCGAGCGTGATCTCGTCGACCTCGACGAAGGAATCGGTCTTCGGCTCCTCGTTCTGCGGCCGCGAATAACAGACGCGCGGCGTCACCTGCAAAGCGCCGAACTGCACCGTCTCGTCGATATAGACGTCGAAGGTGATGATGCGGCCGGTGATCTTGTCGATGCCGGCAAACTCGGCAACCGGATTGGTGATGCGCTCCGATCCCCCGGGTGCCGCCGGTGCCGGTGCGGCGGGTTCCGGCGAAGCGGCAAAGGCCGCGGTGCCGACTGCAAGGCTGGCGGCCAACGTCAGGCCGCCCATCGATGTCAGGCTGAAAAAGCTCATGCAAAGGTACCGGTGGTTCGTGCCCGGGTGATTCTATTGACCAAGGCTAGTCGCCGTTTTCTGATCAGCAAGCAGCTAAACACCAATTGTGGCGATAAAGGACCGGCACCCACCTTGCCGTTATGACCCAGGCGTCCAGGCGTCGTAATCGCCCGTGACCTGCGGGCGGTGCTGATTGGTCAACACCGAGCCCTTCGGGCGGTACGCTGCCGGCGTGCCGGTCAGATTTGGCTGGTGCGGCTTCTGCCAGTCGCGCGGCCGGTAGTCGTCGCTTGGCGGCGCGGCATCGACACGGTGGTGGATCCAGCCGTGCCAGCCGGGCGGGATGGCCGAAGCTTCCGAATAGTTGCTGTAGATGACCCAGCGGCGCGTACGGCCTTCCGAATCGACGCCGCCCTCGTAGTAGACGTTACCCATCTCGTCCTGGCCGACCTTCTTGCCATGGCGCCAGGTGTGCAGGCGCGTTCCCAGCGTCTGGCTGTTCCACCAGGTGAAAAACTGCGTAAGGAAAGTCTTCATCTCAGAACCCTCGCGCCGGCAGCGCCCGTTTCCTGCTTATGGCGTCAGGCCTCGGGGAAGGCAAGGGTCTTGCCGGAGGAAGCGCTGAAATGGCTTGCCGGGAATTCGACACAAGCCTGTGATCTTTCCGGGTGGCAGGATGCGTGCTTGCCAACCCCTGGCGGTCTTTCTAAAGCTCTGCGCGCCCGCTCAGCATGTCCACCCCACTTGGTTGCGGGCCGACGGAGGTGACGATTGGCCACGGAATTGCCGACCACCGACATTCGCATCGGCGCCGATCTGATTCGCCGCCGCAAGGGCGGCACGCCACTGGTCTGCCTCACGGCCTACACCTATCCCGTCGCCCGCTTGCTCGATCCGCATGTCGACCTGCTTCTGGTCGGCGACAGCGTCGCCATGGTCCTGCACGGCCATGAGACGACGCTGGGCGCCTCGATCGAGATGATGATCGCGCACGGGAAAGCGGTGATGCGCGGCTCGGCCAGGGCCTGCGTCGTCGTCGACATGCCGGCCGGGACCTATGAGGATTCGGCGACGCAGGCCGTTGCCTCGGCGCGGCGCATCATGGGCGAAACCGGCTGCCAGGCGGTCAAGATCGAGGGCGGCGTCGACATGGCGCGGCAGATCGCGGCGATCGCCGAGGCCGGCATTCCGGTCATGGGACATATCGGCCTGCTGCCGCAATCGGTGGAGAAGGATGGTGGCTACAAGATCAAGGGCCGCACGGACGAGAACGTGGCGGCCCTTCTGGCCGATGCGCTCGCCGTGGAACAAGCCGGCGCGTTCTCGGTGGTCATCGAAGGCACCATCGAGGCGGTCGCGGCCGAGATCACCCGCCGCATCGCCATTCCAACCATCGGCATCGGCGCCAGCGGCGACTGTGATGGCCAGATCCTGGTCATCGACGACATGGTGGGCTTGACCGTCGACCGTGTGCCGAAATTCGTCAAGGAATATGCCGACCTGCGCAGCGTGATCGCGCATGCCGCAGAACGTTACGCATCGGAGGTGCGAAGCCGGACGTTTCCTGGCCCCAGCCATGTCTTTTCGGCCGCAAACAGCAGGGATGACGCATGAGCCGGCCGATCGTCGTCGATAGCGTCGCCTCTCTTCGGACGCAGGTCCGCGGCTGGCGCCGCGAGGGCCTCCGCGTCGCCATGGTGCCGACCATGGGCGCGTTGCATGACGGGCATCTGTCGCTGGTCAGGATCGCACTCGAAAGCGCGGATCGCTGCGTCGTGTCGATCTTCGTCAACCCGACGCAATTCGCGCCAACGGAAGACCTCGACAAGTACCCGCGCCGGCTCGCCAGGGATCTCGACCAGCTGGCGACGGCCAAGGCCGACCTCGCCTTCACGCCGACGGTAGGCGAGATGTATCCCGCCGGCTTTGCCACCCGGATCTCGGTGGGCGGCCCTTCCGCCGGGCTCGAATCGGACTTCCGCCCCAGCTTTTTCGACGGGGTCGCCACGGTGGTGGCCAAGCTCTTCCTGCAGGCGACGCCGGACTGCGCGGTCTTTGGCGAGAAAGACTACCAGCAGCTTTGCGTCGTCAGGCAACTCTGCCGGGATCTCGACCTGCCGGTCGAGATCATCGGCGCACCGACGATTCGCGACGCATATGGCCTCGCCATGTCGTCGCGAAACGCCTATCTCGGCGCGGCCGAGCTCGGAGTCGCCCGCCAGCTCAACGTGATCCTGCGCAAGGCGGCGCTGGCGCTGGCGGCCGGCAGCGACCGGATCGACGCGATCAACGAGGCCAACCGCTCCCTGATCACGGCGGGGTTTCAGAAAGTCGACTATGTCGAGGCCCGCGAAACCCAGACGCTCGCGCCGTGGCGCCAGGACAGGCCGGGGCGCCTGCTCGCTGCGGCGTGGCTCGGCAACACCAGGCTAATCGATAATGTGGAAATTCCCTCCGCCTAGACGTGGACATCCCACCGGCGCGGCGGTTCGCTGCCGTGCCTAGCTCTCTTCTTTTCGCACGCTGGTCCTGACGAATAATTGCCCAAGGGCGATTCCAATAATCCCGGCCAACGCTTTCACGAGTCCATCGACAAACTGCGCGTGGCGACCGGGGTCGATAATCTGAAGCAGTTCCAATATGCCGGCGGTCGCAACCACGAAGATCACGGCTTGATAGAGCCGGTTGGGGAAGCCGATCGCCAGGGCGAAGCCCAACAGCACATAAGCCAGAGCGCGCTCGACATTCGCCTCGGCGATGTGTGGCCGCAGCTGGATTGGCGACAAAGTCGCGAAAATGATGATGGCTAGCAGCGCCGAGGCAGTAATGCGGGACAGTTTGATCATGTCCCCTGCATACCCTTCGCAAGCCGGCACAGCAAATGCAGCGATGACGCATACGAATCGCCGTTAGCGCGAAGGTAATCCAGACATGGGCCGGGATCCGGCCGTCAGCCGACAAGGGGCTTGAGGTAGACGAGCGTCGGTTCTCCCAAGGCGCCGATGTGCTCGCCGCCATCGCCGGATCGCAGGAAGCCGTTCGCCTCGTAGAAGGCGACGGCGCGCGTGTTCTGCTCCTCCACCTCCAGACGCATGGCGCGGGCCTCGGGGAAGCTTTCGATGATCTCATCGAGGAGCATGCCGCCGATGCCCCGCCCTTGCAGGTCCGGCAGCACATAAAGCTGCTTCAGGACGACCAATTTGCCGCCATCGATGCTTTCGGCGAAGGCCAGACCGCCAATGCGCTTGCCGTCATCGGCAACGAGGAATTCGCTGTTCGGTCTGGTCAGCCGGATCTTCAGCGAGGCGATCGAGTGCCATTCGTCGGTGATCGCGGTGACCCGTTCGGCACCGTAGATGGCGTCATAGGTCGCGTGCCAAGTTTCGACCAGCAGCGCACGAATGGCAGCGAGGTCGCGTTCTCCGGCGGTGCGGACGAACACCGCTACTCGATGCCCAGCTTGGCCTTGACGAGGTCGTTGACCGATTGCGGGTTGGCCTTGCCGCCGGTCGCCTTCATCACCTGGCCGACGAACCAGCCTGCCATGCTCGGCTTGGCGCGCGCCTGCTCGACCTTGTCCGGGTTGGCGGCGATGACCTCGTCGACAGCCTTCTCGATGGCGCCGGTGTCGGTGACCTGCTTCATGCCACGGCTCTCGACCAGCTGACGCGGGTCGCCACCCTCGTTCCAGACGATCTCGAACAGGTCCTTGGCGATCTTGCCGGAGATGGTGCCGTCCTTGATCAGGTCGATGACGGCACCGAGCTGATCCGGTGAAACCGGAGCATTTTCAATACCCTTGCCAGCCCTGTTCAACTGGCCGAGCAGATCGTTGATGACCCAGTTGGCGGCGAGCTTGCCATCGCGGCCGGCGGCCACCTTCTCGAAATAGTCGGCGATCGGCTTCTCCGAAACCAGGATCGAGGCATCGTAGGTGGACAGGCCGAGCGACGAGATCAGCCGGGTCTTCTTGGCGTCGGGCAGTTCCGGCAACTCCCTTGCCAGCGCATCGACATAGGCCTCATCGAATTCCAGCGGCAACAGATCTGGATCGGGGAAATAGCGGTAATCGTGCGCCTCTTCCTTGGTGCGCATCGAACGCGTCTCGCCCTTGACGGCATCGAACAGCCGCGTTTCCTGGTCGATCTTGCCGCCGTCCTCGAGAATGGCGATCTGCCGGCGCGCCTCATAATCGATGGCCTGGCCGATGAAGCGGATCGAATTGACGTTCTTGATCTCGCAACGCGTGCCGAATTCGCCGCCCGGCTTGCGCACCGAGACGTTGACGTCGGCGCGCATCGAACCTTCGTCCATATTGCCGTCGCAGGTGCCGAGATAGCGCACGATGGTGCGCAACTTGGTGACGTAGGCCTTGGCTTCGTCGGCCGAGCGCATGTCGGGCTTGGAGACGATCTCCATCAGTGCCACGCCCGAGCGGTTGAGGTCGACATAGGACATGGTGGGATGCTGGTCGTGCATCGACTTGCCGGCATCCTGCTCCAGATGAAGCCGCTCGATGCCGACCTCGATGTCCTCGAATTCGCCCTGGCGGTCTGGGCCGACCGAGACGATCACCGTGCCTTCGCCGACGATCGGCTGCTTGAACTGCGATATCTGGTAGCCCTGCGGTAGATCCGGATAAAAGTAGTTCTTTCGATCGAAAACCGATTTGTGATTGATCTGCGCCTTCAGGCCAAGGCCGGTGCGGATCGCCTGCTTGACGCATTCCTCGTTGATGACCGGCAGCATGCCGGGCATCGCCGCGTCCACCAGGCTGACATTGGCGTTGGGAGCGGCACCGAAAGCGGTGGAGGCGCCGGAAAACAGCTTTGCCTCCGACGTCACCTGCGCGTGAACCTCAAGCCCGATGATGATCTCCCAGTCGCCGGTGGCGCCGGGGATCAGGCGTTTTGCGTCGGGCGTGCGGGTGTCGATGATGCTCATGGCGGCCTGCGGTTCTAGCTCGCGAGAATTGGGATTTTCGCGAATTTGGATGTTGGCCTTCGCTAGTGCAAACCGCACGGCGAGACAAGCGCAAAGCCGCGCGCTGGCCTTTTCAACCGCTTTCGCTTACAGGACATCCATCCCAATGGAGAGTGGATGTCCACTTACGCTCAGTCCCGGTAAGGCCCTGACCTCGTAGCGAGGCAGGGCAGAAAAACCTGAAAACCCCGTGCCGCGAAACGTCGCGGCGGCGGCTTTTTTGTTTTCCCGGAAACTCTCACATGGATATTTCGCGCATAGAACAGCGCATTCTGCACCTGCTTGCGCAGGGCGGGCGCATAGAAATCGAAAAGAACGACAAAAAGCGGATCGCCTCCGTCAAATGCCTGACCCGCGATGGCTGGCACTACCCGGGCGTCGATCTCGACCTGTTTCGAAAGCTGAAACGGAAGAAGGCGGTCTCCTCGTCGCGTGGCGGTCCCTACCGCATCACCCGGCGCGGGCTCGAACTCGTCCGTTCCGAACTGGACAACAGATAGAATGTGGGTTCCGCCGGTCGGTTCTCCGGCCGGCGGTTCCTTTCACCGCTCAAGCGGTGGCGATATAGGCCCTGATCTCAGCGGCCTCGCGCTCGACGTCCTCGATGCGACGCTTAACCACGTCGCCGATCGAGACGATGCCGTCGAGGAGGCCGTCCTTTTCCACCGGCAGATGGCGGAAGCGGCCTCGGGTCATGATCTCCATCACTTCGTTGACGGTGTGGTTCTCGTTGCAGATCTTCACCTTCGGCGTCATTGCCGAGCGCACGGCGATATCGAGCGCGGCGGCACCTTCCCGCGCGACAACCCGCACGATGTCGCGCTCGGACAGGATGCCGACGATCTTGCGATCGCCATTGGTGATGACAAGCGCCCCGATCCTGTGCTCGGACAGGATGCGAATGGCTTCGCTAAGCTTTTCGTTCGGCCCGAGCGTCAACACGTCATGGCCTTTTTGCTCAAGAATGGCCTTAACCGTCATGGCGTCCTCCTCTGCTTCGCCTGCCGGTTCCTGCCTGACCGGCTTTCACCTAAGAATGAACATCGTGCGCCGCGTTCGGTTGCATTTCAAGTGCGGTGGTCGAAGGTCTCCCATTCGGACGCCTGCCATCGCCGGTCGAACCATCGCAGGCCGAAGAAGCCGGCGACAAAGCCGCCAATATGGGCCTCCCAGGCGATCTGGCCCTCTATTCCCGGCGCAAAGCCGAGCAGGCCTGTGGCGAGGTTGATGATCATCCACATGGCAAGGAACGTCATGACGCCACGCGAGCGCAGCACGATTGCGATCGGCAGCACCGGTCCGGCGAAGGCAGCTTTGCCGGCCGAGCGGTCGGTGCGGAAACCAAAACGCGCCGCGGCACCCATCATGCCTGAGATCGCACCGGAGGCACCGACCAGCGGCGCCTCTCCGAGCGGATGCAACGCCCAGAAGAGCGCGACGGAAGCCAGCCCGGTCAGGGCGAAAAACAGCGCGAACCAGAGCGTGCCCAAACGATTTGCTAACGGCGAACCAAAAGCCGCAAGCCAGACCATGTTGATGGCGATGTGAGCGAAGCCGCCATGCAGGAAGGCATAGGTGAAAGGCCGGGAAAGCAGGAACCAATCGAAGCCGTATTCTCCGGTGTAAAGGACGGGGATGAAAGCCCCGTCATACAGCAGCGTCATCTGCTGCGTTTCATTCAGCACATATTGCTGCAGCAGATAGACGACGACGCAGATGCCCATCACCGCCAGCACGATCGGCGGCAGGTTGAACACCGGCTCCCGCGCCGGCGGCGAGTTCTCAGCCTGCTCTGCTTCGGACTGTTCGCTCTCGGAAGGGTTTACCGGTTCGCTCATCTGCAATCGCACTCGGTGCTGGTTCGGCCCGCGAGCATGTAGATCACCGCCACCGGAACCGCAAACGGCGAATCGCCCTGGTGCGAATCAAAAAAGAAGCCGTCCAAGGTTTCCCTTGAACGGCTGGTCGAGCCCCCTGCTCCCCAAACTCTTGACTGAAGTGCTGCCGATCGTCGCGAAACGACCGCTTCTGGAGTGGCTTTTATGTGCCACAAGGCTCGTTTTGGCGCAACGTAAACCAGTTGTTAACCTTAACGGCCCCGACCCGTGAACAAGTGTTAACGACGCTGGCACGCTTCCTGCTCCGCAACGCATGTAAGTCATCGGAGGGCGCCCTTCTGTTCACCGATGGGACATCAGACGGCAGAATGCGCGGAGTTGCATAGCATGAACCAAAACGGATCGATCACGCTGTTCCACTATTGGAACCGCCTGCGTGACGGACGCCCTGCTCCGAAGCGATCGGAAGTCGAGCCGGCCGACATCAAGTCGCTGCTGGCGGATACGTTCATCCTGGAGAAGGACACGCGCGGACAGCCCGTGTTCCGCCTCGCCGGCACCAGGCTCTGCGCCTGTTACGGCCGCGAACTGAAGGGATTCTCATTCCCCTCGCTGTGGCGCGAGAAGGATCAGCGGCTGGTTTCGCGGCTGATTCAAGGCGTTTTCGACCAGAAATCCGTGGTGCTCATGATCTTCGAGGGCTTCAGTCGCAACGGCCGTTCCAACAGGTTCGAACTGCTTGCCTTGCCGCTCGACGGCGGTGTTGAAAATCCGCGGTGCCTGGGCGTGATCAGCGCCGCGGAGAAACCATTCTGGCTGGGTGCCGACCCCATCACCGATGCATTGATCGATTCCATCCGCGTCATCGATCCGGAAAAGGAACTCCTGAACAATCGTCCCGCGATCGAGGTTCCCTCCCTCGTTCCCGACGAGATCGAGGCGCCCGAAACGATCTCGGCGCTCGGCCGCGCGCGCCGCATCCGCCATCTCGTCGTCTTCGACGGCGGACGTGAGGAATAGTTAGCGATCTCGCGCGATCGGCACCTCGTTTTTTCCCTTTGTTAACCCGCTTCGTTGTAGTTCTGCGATGAAGTTCCTTCGCATCGACGCGAGGGAATGCCAAACGGGGTGCAGGCAGTCATGAGGTCAGCGGCGGTCGACTACGCGCCGTCCCAAGCTGAAAGGCGTAACTTTCAGCGCGTCCGGGTCAAGATATACGGGCGCTTCATGCTGGAAGACCGCACCGAACATCCTTGCCAGGTCGTCGACATGTCGCCCGGCAACGTGGCGTTTCGCACCGACCGCATCGGTATGCCTGGCGAAAAGGTCATCGCCTACATCGATCATATCGGCCGCATCGAAGGGGTCGTGACACGCACGCTCCAGGACGGTTTCGCCATGACCGTGATCGCGTCCGACCGCAAGAAGGACAAGCTTGCCGCGCAATTGACATGGCTCGCCAACAAGCACGAGCTCGATCTGCCGGAAGACCGCCGCCACGAACGTGTCGCGCCACGCAACCCGACCAGCGTCTTGCAGCTCACCGACGGCCGCCAGTATCAGTGCCGGATCATCGACCTGTCGCTTTCCGGCGCCGCTGTCGAGATCGACGTCAAGCCGGCGATTGGTGTCCAGGTCACGCTCGGCACCATGCGCGGGCAGATCGTCCGCCATTTCGAGGATGGCGTCGCCATCGAATTCGCCGTCATCCAGCGGCCCGAATCGCTCGATTCCGAATTCAACACGCCGCGCGCCTGACCGGCTCGGAAAATACGCCCCATCAAGCCGGCCTTCGCGGCCGGTTTTTTTTCGGGGCCGTTCGGCCGGATCAGGACCGCCTTACGCGGGGTAGCACGGGGCCGAGCCTTTAGGCTGGCGCGTCGGGCGATCCAAACAATTCTACACTTAAATCATTCAAATTTTATGTTTATTCTATCTGCGTTTTACTTAAAATCTACTTCGCGCTTTTGCGTCGAATAAATCCACCTATGGCAATGTCTCCTTCGAACGGGGAGACTGAACAATGAAAAGAACGAAAGGCAAGCTGTTGCTGATTGCAATGGCGATGCAGCTTTCCGCGTGGGGATCAGCATATGCCGCGGGACCGGTCTATATGCACACCGGCGGACGGACCACCCAGCCTGTCGGCCATTATGAATTCTGCCAGCGCACAGCTGGCGAATGCAGCGAGAAGACCCCAAAGGGGGCGCCGGTCGAACTGACCCGCAAGCTTTGGGCGACGATCGTCAGCATCAACAATTCGGTCAACACCCGCATCCAGCCGCGCACCGACATGGAAAGCTTCGGCGTCGAGGAGTACTGGGCTTATCCCGACAATGGATTCGGCGATTGCGAGGACTACGCGCTGGAAAAGCGCCGCGAACTGATGGATGCCGGCGTGCCGGCCGGCAATTTGCTGATGACCGTTGCGCGCCAGCCGAACGGCGACGGTCATGCGGTGCTGACCGTTCGCACCAGCCTCGGCGAGTTCATCCTCGACAATCTGGAAACCAGGGTGTTGGCCTGGACGGACACCGAATACACCTATCTCAAGCGCCAGTCGGACCAGAATTCCGGTGTCTGGGTGACGATCAATGACGGCCGCTCCGACGCGGTCGCCAGCGTCCGCTAATTTGAGACAGGTCAAGCGCGCCAGGAAGGCGGCGCTTAAGGAGAAACCCGGTCGAGTCCCCACCCTCCCCGTCCCCAACGACCGGGTCAAAGGAGCCGGCCCCGTCCCCGGGCCGGCTCCACCATTTCTGGTGGAGGCCAATACCGCTATAGAGAACATGGCCAGGATGGTCTCACGTCGGAATTATCAAGCGGCGTATAGATGGGTTGCGCGTCCTTCTCCACTAGCGGACTGAAGCTACCCGGATTTTGCGCATAGCGGTCGACCCAAAGAGCAATGGTCGAGTTATTCAAGTCAACCATGCAGTTTGTCATTTCAACACCCTGTTCTGTACGACGGTACAGGGATTGGGAATTGTTTGGCCAATGGACCGCGAAGCCGCAAAGTAGGCCTTGGTTATCAACTAACGCTTCCATCATTCCTTTGTAATGGCGATCGTAGGGGATTGCCTGACCTTTCCGTAATCCCCACACCTGTCGCGCCGTGTACTCAACCTGCAAATATGCAGCAATGAATGCTTTCGCTTTAGTAATCAGAACGTCAAGATCATCATAGGCAATCTTGAATGCCTTACCTCCGCTGAGGCCGCTGCGGCTCCGAAAGTCATCATCATTTAATATAAAATCTGAATGTTGTACGGCGTTACGCAGCTGGCTATTGTAGAACTCATCATATAGATCGCCAACACCAATCCCTGCCTGGGCAGACAATGACTTGATGATTTCGATCTTTCTGCCAGTGCGGACGCCATTCTTTCGGAAGCTTTTCTTCTCCTTGTCAGTCAAAAAGTCGAAGTGCGGACTAGGGCTATATCCCTTACCTAACTGAAATCGAAGCAGATTTAGAACTACCTCGTAGGGTGCATCCATCTCCACGATGTGACTATAAAGAAGCAGGCCGAGCCGCCACATCGTCCTTTCGCCATCCGGAAATCCCTTCTTAGGGAGATTGATCTTCATTAATCTGTTGAGATCGTTCAATATGTTTCGGCTTTCGGCATAGGGATCCCACCCTTTATCTTCCATGCCGAGTACCCGCAGTAGACAGGCGAAATAGCGAACGATGTCGTTGCTCACAGGGTCAGCCGGGAGAAACAGAGGCTCGAGCACTTTGAAATACCGGTCGCGATGCCCCGCGAAGACTGCTTCAGGATCACGTTCGGTCATCTCGTTCTCTGCTTATTCATATCCAGTAACCAAGCGCTGCCGATAAGCTGTCAATAGCGGTGATGGTGATCATGATTTGAT
This sequence comes from Mesorhizobium sp. M0587, assembly GCF_040320945.1. Classification (NCBI taxonomy): domain Bacteria; kingdom Pseudomonadati; phylum Pseudomonadota; class Alphaproteobacteria; order Hyphomicrobiales; family Phyllobacteriaceae; genus Mesorhizobium; species Mesorhizobium sp. M0587. Next base: position 44,046 of record NZ_JAMYQP010000022.1, on the reverse strand, counting down.
CCTAATAAGGGGCGGCCCAGCATGAAATCGACATAGGATACGCTAAAATTTCCTCAACCCCGCCTTGAAGCGCTTGGCGTTCGCGACATAATGGGCCGCCGAACCGCGCAGTTTTTTGACCGCCGCTTCGTCCAGTGTTCTTATCACCTTGGCCGGCGAGCCGACGATCAGTGAATTGTCTGGAAATTCCTTGCCTTCGGTGACCAGGGCGCCGGCGCCGACCAGCGAGTTCCTGCCGATTTTCGCGCCGTTCAGCACGATGGCGCCCATGCCGACCAGGCTGTTGTCGCCGATCGTGCAGCCATGCAGCAGGGCCCGGTGGCCGATGGTGCAGCCCTGCCCGATGGTCAGCGGAAAACCGGGGTCGGTGTGCATCACCGTATGTTCCTGGACATTGGTATCGGCGCCGATGACAACGGGCTCGTTGTCGCCGCGGATGACGACGCCGAACCAGAAACCGGCATTGCGGCCGACCCTGACGTTGCCGATCAGCGTCGCGTCGGGCGCGATCCAGTTCGAGTCCGCATCCGTGAAGCTCGGCTCTGTTCCATCGATCGCATAGAGCGGCATTGTCGGTCTCCGATTCGTCTCAGGCTGGAATGCCGGAGCCTAGGAGAGCGACCGTCCATGAAGCAATGGCAAGCATGACGGTGCCCAGCGCCAAGGCCCAGACGATCGCCGTGCAGCCGCATGACATCAGCATCACAGCCGAAATGCGGCCGGCGCGGCGGGCGTCGAGGGCATCGTTGATCAACATGAAAGGCCCGGCGCAAGCCGTGGCGAGCAGCGAGCGCAGGACATGCGACGGCGACACATAGGGCTCGGCGAAGGCGACCCTTCGGCCCGCCACCAGTTCCATCGTCGAGCCAGCCAGCCCGCAAACCGTAAGCCCGACGACAAAAGCAAACAGAGTGATTTCGAGCGAGCCCATCTTAACCCTCCATTTACCATGAAATCGCACAGTCGTTTCACAAAGGCTGCAAGAGCCGTGCCGTGCGATGCGTGCCGTCACGGGACATCCGAAGGCGGGCGGCCGGTATCCGAGGACCGAGATGAAGCAGGCAGCGATCGCCGACGGCCCCGAACTCACCGTGGTCGATTCGATGCTGATGAAGCGGGTGTTCTACGCCTTCGCGGCGCTGGCCTTGCTGTCGGTCGCGATCAGCCTTGGCGGCAAATGGTTCGGCCATTCGATCGCAATGGCCGGCTACACCGACGACGCCACGATACGGGAAGTGGTGATCGGCAACAACGTCATCGCCGTGCCGGCAAACGTCATCCGTTTCGACCAGGCGCGGCGCGACGGCATCGCCTCGCGACTCGACCTTTACCTGCGTTATCCCCAGATGGACGGCTACAGCGAAGCTGCCCGCGATGATTTCAATCACATGGGGACGAACAGGAACATCATCTTTCTGTCCTTCGAACAGCAGATGATGTCGCGCGACATGAGCGGCCGTTTCGCGCCGATCTACAGCGCGCTGATCGTCCAGCCCGGCATTCCGGGGCCTGGCGGCACGACGGTCTACGATTTCAATGAGAAATCAGGTTACGTGAACGAGGTGCTGGTCGTCGGCAAGCGCCCTGGCGAGGATCCCTTCGTGGCCCGCTGCCTGAGCGGCCCGAGTGCCGGGGACTCGCTGGCGCCTTGCGAGCGAGACATCCACGTTGGCGAGGATCTCAGCCTCACCTATCGTTTCCCGAAAGAGTTTCTTGGCAACTGGCAGGCGCTCGACGCCGCGATCGCCACCGAGGCCAAGCGCATCCTGAGGACAGGACACTGAGAGAAAGGGCCGGCCGCGTTCGACGCGGACCCGGCCAGCCGAGGCACTCTGGCTCAGGCCAGATCGATGTCGAGGATCGCCATCGAGAAATTGTAGTCGCCGTCGTCCTCGTCCTTGAAGACGATGCCGAGGAATTCGTCGCCAACATAGACTTCGGCCGAATCTTCCTTACGCGGCCGCGCCTTGACCACAAGTTGGGGATTCTGGAAGACGCGCTTGAAATAGGCGTCCAGCTTTCTGATTTCGTCCGGCTTCAAAGTCTTCTCCGATCATCGGGCTTGCTCGTTTGAACGGCGCTTCTGGCACGTCGACAATGGCGATGTAAAGGCAAGCCGGCCTTATTGCACCGGAAGCGGCACCGCCGCCGGGCAAATCGCAATGATGCCAGGCAATGCGCCGGGCGGTGTCAGATATCGAAGCTGACCACCTGGTCCATCCTCTGGGATGGCAGGAGCTGGTCCATCTGACGCGAGGGCTGATCGCAGCCGGTCTCGCCAACGACACGGGCCGGCACGCCCGCAACCGTCTTGTTGTGCGGCACAGGCGACAGCACCACCGATCCGGCGGCGATCTTGGAGCAGTGACCGATTTCGATATTGCCGAGAATCTTGGCGCCGGCGCCAATCAGCACGCCATAGCGGATCTTGGGATGGCGGTCGCCGCCGGCCTTGCCGGTGCCGCCCAGCGTCACGCCGTGCAAGATCGACACGTCGTCCTCGATCACCGCCGTCTCGCCGACGACGAGGCCGGTGGCATGGTCGATGAAGATGCCCTTGCCGATGCGCGCGGCCGGATTGATGTCGGTCTGGAAGACAGAAGACGACCGGCTCTGCAGATAGAGCGCGAAATCCTTGCGGCCCTGGTTCCACAGCCAATGCGCCAGCCGATGGGTCTGGATGGCATGGAAACCCTTGAAATAGAGCACCGGCATGATGAAACGATCGCAGGCCGGGTCGCGATCGTAATAAGCCTGGATGTCGACGCGCACCGTCGTCGGCCATTCCTTGTCGTCGGCCAGCATCGATTTGAAGGTCTGGCGGATGAGATCGGAGCCGATGTCCTGATGGGCAAGCCGCTCGGCCAGCCGGTGGATGACCGCCTCTTCCAGACTGTCCTGGTTGAGGATCGTCGAATAGAGGAATGCGGCCAGCAGCGGGTCGCGATTGACCGCTTCCATCGCTTCGTCACGGATCGAACGCCAGATCGGATCGACCGGCTGCAACGCGTTGTGGCGGGAAATACTGATGCTGTTCATCGACGTCTCGTCCTGCGTCCTGCCGGCTTGCCTGTTGTCCGGCCGCACGTATAAGCCAGATCATAGCACGATTGAACTCAATTTTCCTTAGTGATCTGTCAAATGGATTTGGTTCTCGGGAATTCAAGCTGCGATGGAAAACGAAATCTTGATCGACAACGCGCTGAAGAGCGAGCTTTCGGCTCTCTACCGGGCCGATGGCCGCCACTATCACGACCTGGCCCATATCGAGGCGATGCTGGCGCTGGCTCACGACTATCGGGGGCTGCTTGCCGATCCCGAAGCCGTCGAAGCGGCGATCTGGTTTCACGACGCCATCTATGACAGCAAGGCCAAGGACAACGAGGCGCAAAGTGCCGCCCTTGCCGAGGAAAGGCTCGCAGGCCGCGCCGATCCCGAGCGCCTCAGCCGCATCACCGCGATGATCCTCGCCACCGCCACGCACCAACTGCCGCGGATCGACGACGCGGCGGCGGCCCGCGACGCCAGTCTTTTTCTCGACATGGACCTGTCGATCCTGGGTGCCGCGCCAGATGCCTTCGATGCCTATGAGAGCGCGGTTCGGCGCGAATATGACTGGGTGGAGGAGCCGCTGTGGCGTGCTGGTCGCAGCGCGGTGCTGAAGACCTTCCTCGCCCGCCCCCACATCTTCCACACGGAGGAATTTCGTCGGCGCTTCGAGCCGCAGGCCAAGCGAAATCTGGCGAGATCGCTGGCGGCGCTCGAATCCGGATAGGAAACGCCGCTCGGTTCGAACTCCAACGCTGAACGATGCCGGGTCAAAGCGGATTTTCGGCGTAGAATTCCAGCACGCGCTGCTTGAAGGTTTTGTCGCCGACCGCCAGCATGTGGTCGCGGCCCTCGATATGAAAAGCCCTGGCGTTGGGCATCAGTGCCGCAAGTTCGTCGGGCGAGCCGCCGATGTCGTCGGTCGTGCCGACGGCGACCAGCGTCGGCTGGGCGATGCGGGCGAGATCTTCCTCGCTCAGCAATTCGCGTGAAGTGGCGATGCAGGCGGCAAGCGCCCGGCGATCGCTGCGGGTCTGGTCGGCGAAAGCGCGAAACGAGCGGCCTCGCGGATGCGCGGTTGCGGCTGGATCGTCGGCAAGAAGCGCCGCGGCGATCGGATCCCAATCGCCGACGCCGTCGATCATGCCGATGCCGAGACCGCCGAAGACCAGCGTCGCCACTTTGTCGGGATCGGACAGCGCCAGGAACGCCGCTATGCGCGCGCCCATCGAATAGCCCATGACATGGGCGCGCCCGATGCCGAGATGGTCGAGCAAGGCGGCCGCATCCGAGGCCATTTTGGCCGGCGTGTAGTCAGCCTCGTCATAGCTCTTGGACGAAGCGCCGTGGCCGCGATTGTCGAAGGCAATGGCGCGATAACCGGCATCGTTCAGCGTCTTGAACCAGCCGGGCGACACCCAATTCACATGATGACTGGAAGCGAAGCCGTGGATCATGAGCACCGGGTCGCCCTTGCCCGCAGCCGGCTGGCGATCGAGGAAGGCAAGATCGAACCCGTCATGGGAAAAAAACTGCATCGGCTATCCTGCCCTTGCGTTCAACCGCCGCCGCTATTGGGCGCATCGCCATTGTCAGCCGGCCGCACGCCTGGGCCGGACATGGTGCCGACGGCCGGGTGGCGCACCAGATCGCCATATTCGATGCCGTTCCTGGCTGCGGTGCCAGACTTGAGCTCGAGCACGAAACGCACGGGCACGCCGGGCGAAATGATGGCCTGGGATTGCGGCTCGCCGTGCTTGACCGCACGGACCTTGCCGTCCTGGCCAATGAAAATCAGGTCGAGCGGCATCGGCGTGTTCTGCATCCAGAAATTCACCTGCTGCTGCATCTCGAAGACGAACAGCATGCCGTGATCGTCCGCCATATCCTGGCGGAACATCAAGCCGGCCTCACGCTCTGGATCGGTATCGGCGATCTCGATGGAAAAAGACCGATCGCCGTTCTTCGTCGCCACGACCAGCGGCGTGGGATCGACTGGAAGAACCATCGCCCGGCTGTCGGCCGAGGTCGGCCGCTCGGAATAGAAGTAAGCGCCTGCGGCGACGACGATCATGGCGCACATCACGCCCGCCGTCAGCCAGTTCCTGTGAGTCATGCAAAATCCTCGGCCGGAATCGTCCTAGACCATGATCCCGGAAAGTGGAACCCGATTTCGGGCAAGATCATGGTCAAACGAACAGGCACAAAGACCCGATCCCAACGGGATGGATGAGGCTTCTGGGAGTGTCGAGATTCAGATCCGATCGAGCCGGAGGCGAAGACGAGCGCGAAACGGCCAAACCGGATGCGGATCGAGAACCGGAGCGGACATTCGGCTCCGCCAGCACCGGAAGCGCCAAGAGCCGGCGTTTGCGGTCGGCTGAAATATCGACGAACCTTAGTGCGAGACCGGCAAGGTGCCCACATCGGGATGAATTTCGGCGGCCATGAGGCCTTTGTCGCCGCGCCCGAAACGGACGAGCACCACCTGGCCAGGCCGAAGCTCGGTGATGCCGTAGCGGCGCAAGGTCTCCATGTGAACGAAAATGTCCTCGGTGCCCTCGCCGCGCGTCAAGAAACCGAACCCCTTGGTGCGGTTGAACCACTTGACCAAGGCGCGTTCGAGGCCACTCTCGGGCGCCACCGAGACGTGGGTGCGCTGCTCCTGCATCTCGGCGGGATGGACCGCGGTGGTGACATCCATGGAGAGGACACGGAACGCCTGCAACCCGCGCTCGCCCTGCTTGACGAGGCAGACCACGCGCGCGCCTTCCAGGGCAGTCTGGAAACCGTCCCGTCTAAGGCACGTCACATGGAGGAGGATATCGCCCGAAACGCCGTCGTCGGGGAGGATGAAACCATAGCCCTTGGCCACATCGAACCATTTGATAGCACCGGCAATCTCGACCAGGTCGGCAGCGTCGCCGCCTTCGTCGCGTGCCAAGGCGTCGCCAAGGGTTTCGGCCCGCACCTTCAGAGAGGCCTTTTCCCCCATAAGAATGCCCCCTTTTTTCAAGAACACCGCAATTGATTCTTGACACCAGATTAACACTGCGGCTTCCGGTGAGTGCAAGACCTGCGGCGCCTTTTTTCACGGTTCATCGCGGATATACCGGATTTGTTCTTTCCCGGCATTGCCTGCCGCCTGGCGATTGCCCTTTGACGGGGCCGACCCTATGTTGCGCGCAACCCACAAATCGAGGAAAACACATGCGCTATCTGCACACCATGGTCCGCGTCGCCGATGTCGATGCCTCGCTCGATTTCTACTGCAACAAGCTCGGCCTCAAGGAAGTGCGCCGCTATGAAAACGAGCAGGGCCGCTTCACGCTGATCTTCCTGGCTGCCCCCGAAGACGAGCAGAGCGGCATCGCCGACAGGGCGCCGCTGGTCGAACTCACCTACAATTGGGATCCGGAAGACTATAAGGGCGGGCGCAATTTCGGGCACCTCGCCTATGAGGTCGACGATATCTACGAAACATGCCAGCGGCTGATGGACGGAGGCGTCACCATCAATCGCCCGCCACGCGACGGCAACATGGCCTTCATCAAGTCGCCGGATGGCATCTCGATCGAGCTTTTGCAGAAAGGCCCGGCCAAGGCCAAGGCCGAACCGTGGGCTTCGATGGCGAACACCGGAAGCTGGTAGGCTTTTGATCTGACGCCGGCCGCAAATCGCCCGGCAGCCGTTGGCGTTTGGCAAGACGACGCCTATCTGTCGGACTGTTACGCCGGCGTTTCGGCGCCGTCGCCTTGCCATGAAAACAGGGCGCCTGCCCCGCGGAGAATCCAGTCATGCCGACCAGCCGTGCCGATGTCGCCACCGAACATGCCAGCCGCTATCTGCAGCAACTGTGCAAGCACTGGGCGCACAAATTTCCCGTCGAGTTCGATCCGCACCATGGCACGATCGATCTCTCGCTCGGCCGCACCGTCATGGATGCCGATGCGGCCGCGCTGCATATCACGGTGTCGACCGACGAAGCCGGATCGATCGATCGCCTGGAAAGCGTCGTCGCCGATCACATCAAGCGCTTTGCCTTCCGCGAAGAACTGACCTTCGACTGGAAGCCTGCTTCGGCATAACCAGCCTATTTGCCGCCGGCTTGACCGGCCATTTCCAGGAGCGCCAGCACCGTGCGCCAGTTGCGCGCGGTGCCAGGAACTTTCAGCGTCCGCGGGAGCAGCCCGGCAAAAACCGATTTGCCGAGCCCGTCCGGCGCGTGCAGGTAGAGCACGTCGCGCTTGATCTCGAAACTTTCAGGCCCGGAGCATTTTTCGGTCAGCCGCGCGATCTCATCGGAGGCCGGCTCGCGCTCCAGCGCATAAGCGTGGAGTTTCGTGTGGTCCGCCGCGACTTCCGGATACGGGTTTTCGGCCACCAGCCTCTCCAACCAGCCGAGATCGCGCACCATGATGCGCGAATGGAATCCCCATTTCTTCTCGAAGGCCGCTTCGATCTGCTTGGCCAGCGCCGCGGCGTCGCCTTTCTTTGCGCGGAACACGGCATTGCCGCTCTGGACATAGGTAGCGACATCGGAAAAGCCGAGATCCTCGAAAAAGGAGCGCAACTCCGCCATCTTGACGATGCGGTTGCCGCCGACATTGATGCCGGAGAACAGGGCGACGAAGACCGTGCCGCTCATATGATGAAGCCCGCCAATGTCTCGTTGTCGGTGATGTCCTGATACTGGACGCCCTCGGCCTCGAAATTCGCCTTGAGCAGGTCGAAATTTCGGCGGTCCTTGGTTTCGATGCCGATCAGCACCGAGCCGAAATTGCGCGCCGATTTCTTCAGATATTCGAAGCGGGCGATATCGTCGTCCGGACCCAGCAGTTCCAGGAAATCGCGCAGCGCTCCCGGCCGCTGCGGGAACCGGATGATGAAGTATTTTTTCAGGCCCTCGAAACGCAACGCCCGTTCCTTGACGTCCGGCAGCCGCTCGAAATCGAAATTGCCGCCCGAAACGACCACAACGATGGTCTTGCCCCTGATCTCCTTTTTCGAAAAGTCCTTCAATGCGTCGATCGCCAATGCGCCGGCCGGCTCCAGCACCACGCCTTCGATATTGAGCATCTCGATCATCGTCGCGCAGAGCCGGTTCTCCGGGATCAGCCGCACCGTGTCGGCGGCGAACTCCTTGAGATGCCGCAAAGGCTCGCGGCCGATCTCGGCCACCGCCGCGCCGTCGACGAAGTTATCGACCTTGGCGAGTTTGAGCCGTTTTCCCGCCGCGAGACTCTCGCGCAGGCTGGGCGCGCCGGCCGGCTCGCAGAAGACGAAGCGCATTTCCCGGCCCTGATCGGCAAAAAAATGGGTCACGCCGGCGGCTAACCCGCCACCGCCGACCGGCAGCATGACCACATCCGGCATGCGCGCACCCGGCATCTGACCGGCAATCTCATACGCGACCGTCGCCTGGCCCTCGATGATGTCCCTGTGGTCGAAAGGCGGCACCATGTGGGCGCCGGAGCTTTCGGTGAATTCGAAAGCGGCACGGTAGCAATCGTCGAAAAAGTCGCCGACCAGCCTGATCTCGACGAAATCGCCACCGAACAGCCTGGTCTTGTCGATCTTCTGCTGCGGCGTCGTCACCGGCATGAATACCACGCCTCGCCTGCCGAAATGGCGACAGACGAACGCGAAGCCTTGCGCATGGTTGCCGGCGGACGCGCAGACGAACAGTTCCGCGTCGTTACCCGCCGCAAGCGCCTTGCGGAAGAAGTTGAAGGCGCCACGGATCTTGTAGGAGCGCACCGGCGACAGGTCCTCGCGCTTGAGCAGCACTCGCGCGCCGGTCTTTTTCGACAGGTAGTCGTTTTCCTGCAGCGGCGTTTCTGGAAAGATCTGGCGGATCGCGGTGGCGGCCGTCGCGACGCGGGAAGAGAAGCTGTTCATCGGAAACCCACCTTGCGCCGCATATTTGCCGACTCTAGCATTGAAAGGGCCGCGTACAGTTTGTTTGTCGCGCACTGCCGGATCCCGCCTATTGCATATCCGGCGTCGCGACGCCATTGTCCGTCGGCTCGCGCTTCTGCTCGATTGGCATTCATGCAGTCTTTGCAAGCACTTGAGAACTTTCGTTCATATATCAGCTGGAATAAATCCGCGACGCTGCCGGAATTCGGCGAAAAGGCGATGCTGCTTTGGCGTGCACCGTCAGCGAAGAAGCGACCGCATGTGGCATTCCGGCTCAGGCCGAAACTGCCGCCTCTCTTCACGTCCCGGCGTTTTGCGCCTTTCTTCTGGCTTTCGGGCCACAGTGCGATCGCAGCCGCAAGGCGCCGACCGGATTTCGACCCGACATGACTTACTTCCGCCGTACTTAAACTGTCGGGGAGGTGTCGCGGAGTAGGCGGGCCTTTTGGCCGGAGTGGAATTGCAAGCGTGCCTTTGAACAAGATATTTACGGCTGTCCTTGCCTTGTTTCTTGCCGGCTGTGCCGGCACACAAACTCAGGAATTGCTCGGCAGCACCATCGTCCCCACGCCGGTGACGGAGATTGCCGGCAACCACTCTATCTTCATCGCCACCACGCGCAAGAAATCCGACGATCCCAACAAGGTCTTCGATGGCGAGCGCTCGGCAACGCTCAACTACGCCCGCGTCAACGTCACCGTGCCTGGAATCCACGAGACCGGCCAGATCGAACGGCGCTCGCGCGGCAAATCGGACGATCCGGCCAAATATTTCATGGCTTCGGAGGTCGTCGGCTACGATACCGCGCCAAAATTCTCGAGCGCGCTCAGCGCCGACATCGCGGCGCGCGGCGGCCGTGTCATGGTCTTCGTCCATGGTTACAACACCGGCTTCGACGACGCCGTCTACCGCTTGACCCAGATCGTCCATGATTCCGGCTATCCTGGAACGCCGGTGCTGTTCTCCTGGGCTTCGGGCGCCAAGACCACCGACTATGTCTACGACAAGGAAAGCGCCAGTGCCGCGCGCGACCAGCTCGAAGTGACGCTGCGGATGCTCGCGCAAACGGGCGCGCGGCGAATCGACATCGTCGCCCATTCGATGGGCACCTGGGTAACCATGGAGACGCTGCGCCAGCTCGCCATCACCGGCGACCGCGATCTCGGCGGCAAGCTCGGCGACGTGGTGCTGGCCTCGCCCGACATTGATGTCGACGTGTTCAAGAGCCAGATGCGCCGCTACGGCAAGCCCGACAAGCCGTTTATCCTGCTGTTGTCGGACGACGACCGGGCGCTGCGGCTCTCCGGCCTGATCGCCGGGTCGCAGCCGCGCGTCGGCGACTACAAGGACGCCGCCGATCTCGCTTCCTACGGCGTGACGGTCGTCGACCTCTCGAAGATCAAGGGAACGGACCGCTTCAACCATACGAAATTCGCCGACAATCCGGCTCTGGTGAAGATGATCGGCCAGCGGCTGCGCGAGGATGACGGCTTCGCCAGCGACCGCGACGTGACCGACCGCATCGGCCTGCTCGCCCAATAGATGCGGTGCCGCGGGTTTCGCTATTGCCCGTTCACCGTGGCCGATACATCGCCGAATTTAAACTGGACCGCGCCGGCGTCTGGCTTTATCGAAACATGCAGCGACGTCATCCGTTTGACGTCCCCTCGCGGGAGCCGGCGTGTGACCTTGCGCTCGAAGAGTTTCGTCGTCGTCGCGTTGGCGCTCGCCGTTGCCGGCTGCGCTGGCCGGAATACGCACGATCTTCTCAGCCAGACGAGTGTCGCCGCCCCTAATGCGGAAATCGCGGCGACGCATGAGATCTTCGTCGCCACCACCCGCCAAAAGGCGACGAAGGATCCGCGACAGGTCTTCGACGGCGACCGCTCGCTGACCACGAGCTATGCCCGTGTCGACATGACTGTTCCGAAAAGCCACCAGGTCGGCGCCATCGAGCGAGCCCGGGGATCCGCCAACAGCAATCCGGCCAAGGACTTCACCGCCAGGGATGTCACCTTCTACGATGGTGCGCAGCAGTTCGCCAAGGCGGTCGGCGCCGATATCGCCATGCGCGGCGACCGGGCGCTGGTTTTCGTGCACGGCTTCAACAACGGCTTCGACGACGGCATCTACCGGCTGACGCAGATCGCTCATGATACGAAATATCCCGGCACGCCGGTGCTTTTTTCGTGGGCTTCGAGCGGCAAGACGACCGGTTATATCTACGACAAGGAAAGCGCCAACGCCGCGCGCGACGATCTCGAGGCGACCCTCAGGATGCTCGCCAAGACGCGGGCCAAGAGCATCGACATCATCGCCCATTCGATGGGCACCTGGGTGACGATGGAGGCGCTCCGTCAGCTCGCCATCACCGGCGACCGCGATCTCGACGGCAAGCTGGGCTACGTTATCCTGGCTTCGCCAGACATCGACGTCGACGTGTTCAAGAAGCAGATGATCCGCTATGGGAAACCCGACAAGCCATTCGCCATCCTGCTTTCGGGCGACGACCGCGCGTTGAAGCTTTCATCGATCATTTCCGGCGACAAGCCACGCGTCGGCGATTACGGCGACGCCGCCGACCTTGCCAGCTATGGCGTATCGGTGGTCGACCTGACTCAGGCAAAGGGCGGCGACCGCTTGAACCACGCCAAGTTCGCCGATAACCCGATCATGGTGCAATTGCTCGGCGACCGGCTGCGCGCACCGGCCGGCCTCGCCTCGGAAGAACCCGATCCGACACAGCTCAACGCTCTCGGTCAAGGGCTCGGCAAGGCCGTCGGCTCGGTCGCAGAGATCGTCATCACCACGCCGTTCAAGGTACTGACCATCGCCACCGGTGGATGAGAACGAAGTGCTGGCAGTTGATCTCAAACGAACAGATCGACCTTCTGGAATGTCGTCACGTCGATCAGCCCGACGTCGGAAATCCTCAGCTCCGGAATGACGACCAGCGCCAGCAGCGAGTGCTGCATGTAGGCGTTGTTCAGCGAACAGCCCAATTTACGCATCGCCCCGGTCAGTTTGTCGGCCTTGGCGGCGACGATCTCGGCCCGCTCGTCCGACATCAGCCCGGCGATCGGCATTTCGACCAGCGCCAGTTCCTTGCCTCCCGCGAACAGCACGACACCGCCGCCGACCTCGCCCAGCCTGTTCACCGCCAGCGCCATGTCCTGCTTGTTGGTGCCGACGCAGATGATGTGATGGGCGTCGTGCGCCACGCTGGAGGCCATGGCGCAATCGCCGATGTAGCCGAAACCGGAGACGAAGGCATTGGTGACGCCGCCCGTGCCTCTGTGACGCTCGACCAGTGCGATCTGGCAGACGTCGTTGCGGCGATCCATCGCGACCAGCCCGTTTTCGACGGCGAGGTCCGCCTCCAGCGCCCGTGTCGGCGCCTGGTTCTCGATGACGCCGATGACCCGCACCCGCACTTCGTTTGCGCCCTTGGGGGCCGCGATGTCGAAATCCGCCGCCTTGAGCTTCCTCCCCAATCTGACCGTGTCTTTTGCCGTCTTGGGGTAGTCGTAGGCCGGAATGTCGATGTCGAGCCTGCCGCCCTTGGCCAATCTGACGCCCCGCGCATAGACCTCGTCGATGACCATTGCGGCGAGATCGGAAACGATCAGCAGATCGGCCAACCGCCCCGGTGCGATCGAACCGATCTCGCGCTCCAGCCTGAAATGCTGGGCGGTGTTGAGCGTCGCCATCTGGATCGCCGTTACGGGCTTTAGCCCCTGTTGGATGGCGTGGCGCACCACCCGGTCCATATGACCTTCATGGACCAGCGTGCCGGAATGACTGTCGTCGGTGCACAGGATGAAGTTGCGCGGATCTATGCCGCTTTCGGTCACCGCCTTGATCTGCGCGGCAACGTCATACCAGGCCGAGCCCAGCCGCAGCATCGCCTTCATGCCCTGGCGCACACGGGCGATGGCGTCCTCGGCGCGCGTGCCTTCGTGATCGTCCTCCGGCCCGCCGGCGACATAGCCATGGAACGGCAGGCCGAGATCGCGCGAAGCATAATGGCCGCCGACCGTCTTGCCCGCCCTGACCGTGGCGGCGATCCCGCCCGACATGACCGGATCGTTGGCGGCAACGCCTGGGAAATTCATCACTTCGCCGAGGCCGATTATGTTTTCCCACGTCATCGCCTCGGCAACGTCGGCGACCGTAAGCTCGGCGCCGGCATGTTCCAGCCCCGGTGCCGAGGGCACGCAGGACGGCATCTGCACGTATACGTTGACGGGCATGGCCACCGCCTCGTCATGCATCAGCCGCACACCTGGCAGACCCAGTACATTGGCAATCTCGTGGGGATCGATGAACATCGAGGTGGTACCGTGCGGAATGACGGCGCGGCAGAACTCGGTCACCGTCACCATGCCGCTCTCGACATGCATATGCGCGTCGCACAAGCCAGGCACCAGGTAGCGACCCCCGGCGTCGACCACCTTGGTGCCCTGCCCGATGGCATGGCTGGCGTTCGGCCCGCAATATGCGAAGCGCCCGCCTGCGACGGCGATGTCGGTGCCGGCGATGATCTCGCCCGAATGCACGTTCACCCAGCGCCCATTGCGGATGACGAGATCGGCGGGCCTGCGTCCCATGGCGACGTCGACCAGATGCGTTGCGATCTCGGTCCACGGTTTGGGTCTTGCGGGTCTCGTGGGCTTGGCTTTCGTCATCGGCGATTCCTCGGTTGCGGCCAGTCTCGCAAATGTTGGCGGGCGCCGCCAGAGCCGTCGGTCCGACATCCGGCGAGACAGGCCGCGCTTGTTGACTAATCCAGCTAACAGGCGATGCTGAGCGGATCGAACCGCAAGGGGGGAGACATGACCCGTTTTTGGAAAGCGTTCGCCGTCGTCATCTTGTTCGTAGCGTCAACCGCTTTTGCCTCCGCCGAGGAACGGTGGCAGACCTTGCCGGAACCAGCGGCCATGCCAAAACCTGATCAGAGCGGATATGCGCCGGTCAACGGCATCCAGATGTACTACGCGGTTTTCGGCGCGGGCGACCCGGTGCTGCTCATCCATGGCGGCCTCGGCCACGCCGATATCTGGGCCAGCCAGGTGGCGACGCTTTCCAAAACCCACAAGGTGATAATCGCCGACAGCCGCGGCCACGGTCGCTCCACCCGCACAGAACAGCCTTATGGCTACGACTTGATGGCGTCGGACTATCTGGCGCTGCTCGACTATTTGAAGATCGACAAGATCGCACTTGTCGGCTGGAGCGATGGCGGCATTATCGGCATCGACATCGCGCTGCATCATCCCGAGCGACTGACAAGGCTGTTTGCGCAAGCCGCTAACGTAACCACCGATGGCGTCGATCCGGGCGTGATGACCAACAAGACCTTTGCCGCCTACATCGACCGCTCCGGCCGCGACTACAAGAAGATGTCAAAGACGCCGGACCAGTATGAGGCCTTCGTGACGCAAATCAGCCATATGTGGGAGAGCGAGCCGGCTTGGACCAAGGAACAGCTCGCCAAGATCACCACGCCGACGGCGATCGTTGCCGGCGACCATGATGAGGCGATCAAGCGCGAACACACCGAATACATCGCCTCCGCTATCCCGGGCGCAAAGCTCATCATCCTGCCCAACGCCAGTCATTTCGCCATGCTGCAAGCGCCGGATGAATATAGCCAGGCGGTGCTGGACTTTATCGACGCCAAATAGAGCATCCTGTGCGGGCGCAGGCGGATTTCAATTGTTGAACAATGGAATTCCGGTTTGCGGCAAATACGGTTATCCTCCTGACAAGGGATCTTCTGGACCGCCATTTCGGAGAACTCGATGCGTCCTTTGATGCTTGCCAGTGCCAGCTCTCTCGCCCTCATGTGCGGGCCGGCTTTTGCGGCCGACGCGACAGCCGACTTGCCGATGACCGCGCCCGGCTTCGACTGGACCGGCTACTATGCCGGCCTGCAAGCAGGCTATGGCTGGGGTCAGTCCGAGATCACGACCACGGAAGGCGCGCCGTTTTCCATCACGCCCGACGTCGACGGCGGGTTCGTCGGCGGCCATGTCGCCGGCCTGTGGCAGTTCGACCAGGCGGTGATCGGCGGCGAAGCCGACCTCAACTATTCCTCGATGGAAGGCACGACGGAATCGGGCCTGGGAAGCACATTCCGGACCGACATCAAGTGGTTCGGGTCGGTCAACGCCAAGGCGGGCTTCGCAATGGATCGCCTGCTGGTCTACGGCGTCGGCGGCGTTGCCTTTGCCGGCATCGAAACGTCGCAAATCTCGGGGGCCGCGTTCACGGAAACGAAAACGAATGTCGGCTGGACCGTAGGCGCCGGCGTCGACTATGCGCTGACCGATAAGTTCATCGTCGGCGCGCAGTACCGCTACTATGATTTCGGCTCCGAGCACTATGCGGCGCCGGAACCCTTTAACGATCGCGATCAGAGCGTGAAACTGAACACGGTCGGCATCAATCTGAGTTACAAGTTCTGAGCGTTGCCGATGGCATGACGCTCCAGGGCCCAGTTCCTGGACCAATCTCGCTTGAGGGGGCGGCCGACGCCCCCAGTGGGCGGGGGGATTGGGTTGGGCCTGAGAGGCGCCGGCCTTGGCGGATCAGGTCCGCCGCGCAAACATCATAGCAGTGCCTGCCGGGGCGGATAATTCCGCGATCGCACCAGTATCGCTACGCCACTTCATCTTTTTTCGCATCCAGAGATGGAGAACAACATGACTTGACGGCCTGTGTCTGGCGTCTGAAAAGGGCTGGCCTGCGGACGTGGCGGAATTGGTAGACGCAAGGGACTTAAAATCCCTCGATCTCTGATCGTACGGGTTCGATTCCCGTCGTCCGCACCACAGAGCACCCAATGCCAACAGGGCTCCGAACGCAGGTGGCAGAGGCCTGACGACAGCCTAAATCCGGCGGTGCCGGCAGCTTTTTGTGCCGGCAGCTTTTCATGATAGGAATTTTTTCTTGACAGGGTGAGTGCAGCTATGGTAGATATTTATCTATGGTGCAGATTTGCGCTAAGGACCCGCCGCACAGGCGGGTTTTTCGTGTGATGCTTCTCAACCACGCGCCGGAGGAGCGCCGGCGAACGCTCGAAGGAACCTGTTAACCCGGGATTCGTTGCCCTGGCCATGCCAATTGCATAATTATTAATTTAGTGACAACTTAATTAATAGGGCAAGTGGGGAATTGGCACCGAACCCAGGGGTTTGGGGACAGGTTGGGCAAGAAAGATGTACTTTCCGCAATTTCTGATTGGAATGTCTGCAACGACAATCGGCGTTGCGATCTGGACCTACTTGGAGGGCGGATCAATCTGGGCGTCCATTGTCTGGTCAGTCCTGACGTTGATCATTCTGCAGGTCGGCTATGTCGGCGTGGTCATTCACCTGGTGTTCAGGCGACCATCGGAAGCGTCGGACGCACGGCCGGTGGTTGACCCCACAAGCCCACTTCTATCCTCTCTGAACTGGTGAGGCCGAGTGCCTTTGCGAGGTCTGGCGCTAGCTGCCGGGCTTTTTCGCGATGATCGTCTGGACCCGGACCTTGTCGCCGATCTCCTTTGCCTTCGCCAGCGCCGCGGCTTTGTCTTTCGTCGTCAGCACCGTGCGCCAATGCGGCTTCTCGAAGACGCTGACGACATAGGTGACCGTCGACTTTTCCATTAGTGAAGCCTAATATAGGCGCACTCAAAGAATTGGTCTAGCGCAACTGGTCCTTGTCTCCGCATAACTGCGAACGCTGGATTTCTGATCCGCAAGCGTTCTACAGCAGCGCCAATTCCCGGACCGTCTGCTACCCGGCGCGGCTCACGCCGGTATCGGGTTCAGCTTCAGGTGCTGAATGAGGATGATCGTCTTGGCATCGATGATGCGGCCGTCGGCTATGCCGGCCAGTGCCTCGTCGAGGGGCATTTCGAGAACCTCGATGTCCTCGCCCTCCCCCGGCGCGCCGCCCCCGGCCGAGATACGGTCGGCGGGTGAATAGCGGGCGATGAAGAACCAGAGCCGCTCGGTGACGCTGCCGGGGCTCATATAGGGCGAAAACAGGCGCTGAACGTCCTTCAGCCGATAGCCGAGCTCTTCCTCCGCCTCCTTGCGGATGCAGGTTTCCGGATCGTTTTCGTCCAACAGGCCGGCACAGGCCTCGATCAGAGGCTCGCGATGGCCGGTAACGTAGGCGGGATAGCGAAACTGGCGCACCAGAAGCACGGTCGAGCGTTGCGGGTCGTATGGCAGGATCACCGCACCGTCGCCGCGATCATAGGTCTGGCGGACCTGCGTCTCCCACTGGCCGTCGCGCCTGCGATAGTCGAGGACGGTCTTTTTCAGAACCGCCCAGTCGTCGGAGAGAACCTCTTCCGAGCGGATGCGAACGCGATCTTCCATGGAGTGCCTCGATGCCTGTTGTCGCACGCAGGCCTAGCCGCGAACCGATTCCCGCGCAATCGGGGGCAACGGTTTGGTCCAGCAGGGACGTTCACTCGCTCGTGTGTGGTATGGAAGAGATCCGTTGCCTAAATAGCGCGTTCCCCTCCCCGGAGTTTGCTTCATGACGACATCGCTTTTCCAGCCGATCACGCTCGATGGGCTCAGCTTTCCCAACCGCATCGCCGTCGCGCCGATGTGCCAGTATTCAGCCGAGGACGGCTGTGCCAGCGATTGGCATCTCCACCACTGGATGAACCTGGCCATGTCCGGCGCAGGCATGGTCACGGTCGAGATGACCGATGTCGAGCGGCGCGGCCGCATTAGCCATGGCTGCCTCGGCCTGTATTCCGAAGACAACGAAGCGGCCGCCCGGCGCGCGCTGGATGCGGCCAGGCGCGTGGCCGCACCCGGCACCAGGTTCGGCACGCAGCTTGCCCATGCCGGTCGCAAGGCCTCGAACCGCAAGCCCTGGGAGGGCGGCGGGCCGTTGCAGCCAAACGAGGATCCCTGGCAGACCGTATCGGCTTCGGCCATTGCCTACGACACGGGCTGGAACGTGCCGCGCGCGCTGGAGGACGAGGAGATTCAGCAGTTGATCGAAAGGTTCGCCGAAGCGGCCAGGCGGGCCGAACGCGCCGGCTTCGACTTCATTGAACTGCATGCCGCGCATGGCTACCTGATCTTCCAGTTCCTCTCGCCGCTTTCCAACCAGCGCACCGACCGCTGGGGCGGCTCGCTGGAAAACCGCATGCGTCTTGTCGTCGAAATCGCCAAGGCGGTGAAAAAAGCGGTTCCAAACATGATGCTTGGCACGCGGCTGTCGGTGAAGGACTGGGTCGAGGGCGGCTTCGACGTCGAGGACGCAATCGAGGTGGCGAAAGCGCTGAAGGCCGAGGGTGTCGCCTATCTCTGCTGCTCCAGCGGCGGCAATTCGCCGTTGCAGAAACTGCCGACCGGTCCCGGCTACCAGGTGCATCTGGCGGAAGCGGTGCGCAAGGGCGCCGGCATCGCGACCCGCGCGGTCGGCCTGATCGACGACCCGAAACAGGCCGAGGCGATCATCGCCGAGGGCCGCGCCGACATCGTGGCGCTGGCGCGCGCCTTCCTCGCCGACCCGCGCTGGGGGTGGCGTGCCGCCGCCACGTTCAGCGAGACAATCCACCCGGCGCCACAGCTTGCCCGTTCGGTGACGACGATGCAGCACTGGATGAAGGCGGCGGGCTGAACGGTCCATTCGTCCCAGACCGGCACCTTCGTACCTTCCGCGGCTCCGGACGGTTTGCCCGGCTTCAATTCCGGTCGCAAACTGTTACGCTGGGTCAAGGCTGCGGCGGGCGCGGCCGGGCTTGGGAGATAATCATGTCGTTCAGGGCATTCTTGCCGGCCGCAGTGCTGACCGCTGTGGCCGGACTTTGGATTGGCGCGCCGACACCGGCCGGCGCTCAATATTGCGAGGGCACGGTGCACGGCCTGTCGGGGCGCTACAATCTGGGCACCGGCAGCGGTTTCCTGGCGGTGCGGACGCGGCCGAATTCGTCGTCGCGCATGATCGGACAGCTGTTCAACGGCGACCACACCGAGATCTTCGACCGGCGCGGCAACTGGTACCAGGTCGAAATCGGCGGCACGACCGGCTGGGCGAACGCCCGCTGGTTGCGCAACGACTGCGGCTACTGAGAGGCCGTTTCGAAAGTCGCACCAGCGCCGCAGATGAGGTTCCAGACAGCTCTGAGACGTTTGGGCGCAGGCCGAAGGACATGGTTGCAACCAAATTGGCTGCTTTGCGTTGCGGCCATGATGGATAACAAACCTTTTGAAACGCCGGTCGTGGTCGAACTCGGCCATGTCGGCAAATATCGCCACATCCGCAGCACCCAGGAGGCGGCGGAGTGCCTGATGACGGTATGGCCGCTCAATCGCGGTCCCCGGCATCGTGATGCTCTCGACACTTGCCTCAAAGTGCTGGAAGGTTATCGTTCGACAGCGGATGCGCGCCGGGCACTTATCGAAGCCGCCAGGGAATCGGAAGTGCTGGTGCCAGACGACAAACTGTCCGACGACCGCCTGCACTGAGCGGGCGGACCTTTAAACCGGAGGTTTTCATGGCGAAGCTGACTTACAAGATCGTCGAGCATGACGGCGGCTGGGCCTACAAGGTCGGCGCGACCTTCTCGGAAACGTTCCCAACGCATCAGGACGCGTTGCGTGCCGCCGAGATCGCGTCTGCCGAGCAGCAGATCGCGGGGTCGACGGACGGCATCCAATACGAGGACGCTGAAGGGAAATGGCACGAGGAACTGGCCGATGGACGGGACCGGCCGCAGACCGAGGTCTCGGACTGATCTTGCAGCCCCAAAGCCCGATCGCCCCAAAGGCCGGCCGCCCGGAGCGCCGACCGCGGGCGTCGGAGAGAAAACGTCCTACGGTCAGCAGCGCTTACGGCTGATTATTTGCCGCAGTACTGGTCGTTGACGTTGCCTTGAGCATTGGCGTCCGGACCTGGAGTGTTGTGGGCACATGGACCTATCGCACCGGTATAGCCTTGGGGACTCAACCCGGAGCCGCTGGGATTGATGCTGCCGGTGGCGTTGGGATCGACGGTTGTTTCGTCCTGATTGCCGAATATCCACCAGTTACGGTTGGAATATGTTCTGTCCGACGACTGCGCCACCGCCGATGTGGCGAGACCGATCGTCAGGAAGGATGCTGCTAGAAGCCTTCTGTACATTGGTTTACTCCGTAATCTTGGCCGTCTTCTGTGCGGCACGGATAAAACCCGGCAATCAACCGAATGGTTCCGTGAAATTGTCGTGAGGCCGCGGTGATGTCGGGCTGAAAAAAGCCCGGCTGGCGATGCGCTCGATGAAGGCGGCGGTCCGTTCCGGCATGGCGAATTGCGGCATATGGCCGAGGTCGTCGACGGGTTCGAAATCGAGTTCTTCGACCTTGTCCCGCATCGGCAAGCCATGAGTGCGGATGTCGATGACCCGGTCGGCGGTTCCGAAAAGGATGCCTGCCGGCATGGAGATCTCGCCGTAACGCTGCTCGACGCGGCCGAGGTCCTGTTCGACTGCCACGACATCGGTCGACGTCGCATGGAAATGACCTGGCCTCAGCCCGAGCCATCCACCTCCTTCGATCATGTAGTCGGCCGGACAAGGCTGGGGCGCAAAGATGAATTCCATCGTCGGCCGCGCATATCGGCGGCTTGCCGGGATCGCCATGGTGTAAGCCATGATCCAGCGCCGCAGGCGTGATGGAATATAGAGCAGGCCGGACTTTTCGCGCGCACCGGCTTCCATATGCGTCAACGGCGCCAGCAGAGCGATGCCCGAAATCGCTTCGGGATGCTCCACAGCCAAGGTCAACGTGATGGCACCGCCCAGCGAGTGGCCCACCACCAGCGGCCTTTCCAGCCCCAGCCTTTCGATGAAGCGTCGCACAAGCTCGGCCTGTTCGGGCAACCGGCCGGTAGCGCCATGCGCCCGCACCGAATAACCCGATCCTGGCCGATCGAGCGCGATCAGCCGGTAACCCGGACCGAGCCGCCCGAACAGAGTGTGGCGGAAATGGTGGAGTTGAGCACCGAGTCCATGCAGGAAGACGATTGGATGCCCCTCGCCCGTATCGACATAATGGATGCGGTTGCCGTCGATCTCGATGAATTTTCCGACCCGCGGCACCAGTCTTTCAGCCTTGGCGGCGATCCACAGCGTCGCCAGCACCAGACAGGCAATTGCAACGACGGCCAGCAGGAACAGTGCGGCCAGCAGCCAGGACAAAATCGACAGGAGCATTGTTCACCTTGATCGAAACCAGGTGAGCTTAACTGTCTTCGATCCGGCTGCAAGTTCGCATCGAAACGGCGGTTGGAGAATGGAGATTTCCGATGCGCCGGCCTGTTTGACGCGACGGCGAGAAAAGTCAGCCGTGCAACTTGGCAGTGAGCGGGTGGCATTGCCGCTGGCCGCGCGCCGCGCTATCCCAAGCGACCTGTCTTGCCGGAGCCTGCCATGCCCGAAATCGTTACCGCCGCAATGCTCGTCATTGGCGATGAAATCCTGTCCGGCCGCACCAAGGACAAGAATATCGGCCACCTCGCCGATATCATGACGGCGATCGGCATCGATCTGAAGGAAGTGCGCATCGTTCCCGACGAGGAAGACGAGATCGTCGCGGCGGTGAATGCGGTACGCGCCCGCTACACCTATGTGTTCACGACCGGCGGCATCGGGCCGACCCATGACGACATCACCGCCGATTCGATTTCCAAGGCGTTCGGCGTGCCTTGCGAACATGACGCCAAGGCATATGCCTTGCTGGAGGCAAGCTATGCCGCGCGCGGCATAGAATACACCGAGGCGCGCAAGCGCATGGCGCGGATGCCACGCGGCGCCGACCACATCGACAATCCGGTGTCCGTGGCGCCCGGCTTCCGGATCGGCAACGTCCATGTCATGGCCGGCGTGCCCTCGATTTTCCAAGCCATGCTCGACAATGTCGTGCCGACGCTGAAGGCAGGCACGAAAATGCTGTCCGCCACGGTGCACTGTCCGTTTGGTGAAGGGCTTGTCGGCGGGCCATTGGGTGAAATCCAGACGGCGCATCCGGATACGATCATCGGCTCGTACCCGAAATATGGCGACGGCAAATTCTGGACCGAACTGGTCGTTCGTGCCCGCAGCCAGGGTGCGCTGGACGCCGCGCGCGCCGACGTCGAGGCAATGGTGGCCGGTTTCGGCAGCAAGGCTGGTTGATCTGGCAGGCCGGAACCAAGCATGGCATCGCGACGTTTCCATCGCGCGAGTTCGTCGCTCGTAAACCGAGGGATTTACCATGCGATTCAAAACCATCGTTGCCATTTTGCAGAACGAGCAAGATGCTGAGCGCGTACTCGACTGGACCATTCCGCTTGCCAACCGTTTCGAAAGCCATCTGATCGGCATCCATGCCGAGGCGCTTCCGGTGCCGTACACATCGGCTACCGGCTTTCCGGACACGGAATTCCTGCAGGTTTCGGCCGACATGAACCGGGAAAGGGCCGAGAAACTCCAGGCCGTTTTTCTCAAGCATGCCGAGAATTCCGGCTTGTCCTTCGAGTGGCACAGCCTGGAAAGCTTTTCGGGCGACAGCGCGTTGACCGGCATTTCGAGCGTGCGTGCCGCCGATCTGATCGTCGCCGCCCAGCGCGAGACCGGCGGCGACTCGGGCGCCGATGTCGACACGCTGGTCTACGATGCCGGCCGGCCGGTGCTGGTGGTGCCGCACGCGGGTCCGCTGGTCACCACTTTCAAACACGTGCTGCTCGCCTGGAACGGCAGCAAGGAAGCCGCCCGCGCCGCTTTCGACGCGCTGCCCTTCATCATCGAGGCCGAGAAGACCGACATACTGGTCATCGACCCTCCCGAAACACTCGACGAAAGCCCGGAGGCCGCGGGGGCGGAAATTGCTTCGGCCCTGTCACGTCACGGCGCCACCGTCAGCGTCTCGGTGCAAAGGTCGGGCGGCCGTTCGATCGACGACCTGATCCAGACGCGGATCGCCGAAACCGGCGCCGACCTTCTGGTGCTCGGCGCCTACAGCCACTCCTGGCTGCGCCAGCTTCTGTTCGGCGGCGTGACGCGCACGGTGCTGCGCACGGCGCCGGTGGCGGCCTTCCTGTCGCGGTAAGTCCACAGCGATCGCTATCGGCCGCTCTTGCCAAGGCCAAGGCTTTCCGGCTAATTCCGCGCGCATTCCCCTGTTTTCTTGCACGCGATCCCCGCGTGCTGCGGAGTGCGCGAGAAATGTCCCTTCCCGAAAAAGCTTTTCCGGTCTCCTGGGACCAGTTCCATCGCGACGCCCGCGCGCTAGCCTGGCGTCTGGCCGGCGCCAACAAGGGGCAATGGAAGGCGATCGTGTGCATCACGCGCGGCGGGCTGGTCCCGGCTGCCATCATCTCGCGCGAACTCGGCATCCGCGTCATCGAGACGGTCTGTGTCGCCTCCTATCATGACTACACGAGCCAGGGGCAGTTGCAGGTGCTGAAGGAGGTCACGCCGGCGCTGCTTGCAGACGACGGAGCCGGCGTGCTGATCATCGACGACCTGACCGACACCGGCAAGACGGCGGGCATCGTGCGGGCAATGATGCCCAAGGCTCACTTCGCCACCGTCTACGCCAAGCCAAAGGGCCGGCCGCTGGTCGATACTTTCGTCACCGAGGTCAGCCAGGACACCTGGATCTATTTCCCCTGGGACATGGGCTTCACCTATCAGAAGCCGATCGCCGACGATCACGCGGGCTAATTCGCGACGGCCCGCCATTTCCAGGTAATCCGCCCCTGACGGCAATATTTGCTTCCACGGACCGATCCGCGGGATGGGGTATCCTGTGAAATCGGCCTTTGATGGTGGAAACCAGCCGGCCTGGCCAAATTTTTTACTTTTATTGCTGATAATTGGCGTAAAATTCATGTGACGGCAAACGATTCTGGAGGCTGGGGCTAGCTTCTGCGATGTTGACGAGGCCAACGACACACAACCATCTGGCCGAAAGGGTCCGGCGACTCTTCGGCACCGCGCCGTGTCGCCTGCAGGTTGCCGCCCTGCCCTGGCGCGAGGCTGGGAACGGTGTCGAGATCATGCTTATCACCAGCCGTGACACGGGCCGTTGGGTACTCCCCAAGGGCTGGCCCGAAGCCAAGGAGCCGCTCTGCGAGGCCGCCGCGCGCGAGGCTGTGGAAGAGGGCGGACTTAGCGGAACGATTTCGCCTCTCGAAGCCGGCCGTTATTTCTATGGCAAGGTGCTGGCTTCCGGCGAGGAGGTGCCGTGCGAGGTCCTGGTATTTCCGCTGCACGTCGACAAGATCGCCGACCGTTGGAAGGAAAAACGCTCGCGCACCCGCAAATGGGTCAGTTCCAGCGAAGCGGTGCGCATGATCAACGAACCCGATCTTTGCCAGATCGTCGCCTATTTCTGCGCCGATCCGCACAGGTTCTCCTGAGCGGACCCGAGCTTTCGCAGCAAAACGTCGGGAGGGGCACGGTTGCCCGCGCACAAACGTGAATGCTTTGCTAATGATTGAGGACTACGATTCGATCGGTCTGGCGATGGCGAACCCTGCAAATCCAATTCCCGAGCAATCCGACGAGCCCCGGCGCGAGCATCGCCAGCGTGTGCTCAAGGGCGGCACGATCATTACGGGCATTTCGAATTCGGAAGTCGGCTGCACGCTTCGCAACCAGCATGAGGGCGGCGCCGAGTTGAAGATTCCGCTCGAGGCCAGGGTACCCGATCGTTTCCTTCTCTATGTACCGGTCGACGGCATCGGCTATCGATGCGAGGTCCGCTGGCGTCGCAACGACCGGCTCGGGGTGCAGTTCACCGGCACCGAGCCGAAGCCGAAGCTGCACTACGGCTGATCCCGGCCGGCTGCGGCCTGACGAGCCTGCACCCAAGTTCACTCCTGATGGACATTCCCGGCAGCTGGTCGACGCAATGCCTTGGCTCCGGCAAGTGGCAATCGTCATGGCTCAATTCTGTCCCCGTTATCCACATATGTGACACACAAGATGTTGGGGTCATAAAAGCTACGCAAACGAATCCTTGACGGCGCAAAACGAGTCGCCTTTTATAGGCCATGCGCTCCTGTTGAGAGCGCGACCGGAAAGTTTCGAGCCCGGTCTTTTTCCCGGATTATGTGTGTTTTTGCCCGCATTTCCGCCTGTTTACGAGGCCGGCGAGAGCGTTGGGATTGTGGGCGCTGGGCGGCGAAAGGGAGAATTGTCGGGCTGGAATAAATTGTCTGTTAACACTATATTTAGTGTTTGCAGGCAGGTTCTGCGCTAGATAGTGTGAAGGTCCCTCAAGTGAGGGAATCGAAAAAAATCAGTTTTGAGGGACCCGTGGGGTTCGTCGGCGAGTTGGACAGGCGCT
Source organism: Mesorhizobium sp. M0587 (assembly GCF_040320945.1). Taxonomy (NCBI): domain Bacteria; kingdom Pseudomonadati; phylum Pseudomonadota; class Alphaproteobacteria; order Hyphomicrobiales; family Phyllobacteriaceae; genus Mesorhizobium; species Mesorhizobium sp. M0587. The sequence goes on along the minus strand of NZ_JAMYQP010000022.1, from coordinate 18,739 downwards.
TCGCAAGGAGTTTTGACCAGCAGGGCGGACGGAGACCGCGAAATGGAGAGCCGGCCGTTTTCGGACGCCCGGCGAACGGCGGACATGCGCGTTTCGCATTGGGGGCAGAAATCCCCTGACGAAAGCGCTATATATAGACAAAAGGGACCGGACCAATGCGCATCGAGCGTCGCTTCACCAAGCCAGGCCAATCTGCCTATGCGGAGATCGAATTCCGCAAGGCGCTTTCGGAGATCAAGAATCCGGACGGCTCGGTGGTGTTCCGTCTCGACAATATCGATGTGCCGGCGCAGTTCTCCCAGGTCGCGGCCGACATCCTGGCGCAGAAATATTTCCGCAAGGCCGGTGTTCCCGCGCGCCTGAAGAAGGTCGAGGAGAACGACGTCCCCTCCTTCCTGTGGCGCTCCGTCGCCGATGAGGCCGAGCTTGCCAAGCTGCCGGAAGCCGAGCGCTACGGTTCCGAGATCGACGCCCGCCAGGTTTTCGACCGGCTGGCCGGCACGTGGACCTACTGGGGCTGGAAGGGCGGCTACTTCAAGAAGTCGGAAGACGACGCGCGCGCCTTCCGCGACGAGCTTGCCTACATGCTGGCCACGCAGCGCGTGGCGCCGAACTCGCCGCAATGGTTCAACACCGGCCTGCACTGGGCCTATGGCATCGACGGCCCAAGCCAGGGCCATTTCTATGTCGACCCGTTCACCGGAAAGCTGACCAAGTCGAAATCCTCCTATGAGCACCCGCAGCCGCATGCCTGCTTCATCCAGGGCGTGCAGGACGACCTCGTCAACGAGGGCGGCATCATGGATCTCTGGGTGCGTGAGGCGCGCCTGTTCAAATATGGCTCCGGCACGGGCTCCAACTTCTCGCTGCTGCGTGGCGAGGGCGAAAAGCTGTCCGGCGGCGGCCGCTCGTCCGGCCTGATGAGCTTTCTCAAGATCGGCGATCGCGCGGCGGGCGCCATCAAGTCGGGCGGCACGACGCGCCGCGCCGCGAAAATGGTCATTGTCGATGCCGACCATCCCGATATCGAGGAATTCATCGACTGGAAGGTCAATGAAGAGCAGAAGGTCGCCTCGCTGGTCACCGGCTCCAAGATCGTCAAGAAGCACCTCGAAGCGATCATGAAGGCCTGCGTCAACTGCGAAGGCCATGACGACGACTGTTTCGATCCCGCCGTCAACACCGCGCTGAAGCGCGAGATCAAGGCGGCCAAGAAGTCCGCCGTGCCGGAAAACTACATCTACCGCGTCATCCAGTTCGCCAAGCAGGGCTACACCTCGATGTCGTTCAAGACCTACGACACCGACTGGGATTCAGACGCCTACCTGACGGTTTCGGGCCAGAACTCCAACAATTCGGTGTCGCTGAACGACGATTTCCTGCGCGCCGTCGAGGATGACGCCGACTGGCACCTCACCGCCCGCAAGGACGGCAAGGTAATGAAGACGCTGAAGGCCAGGGATCTCTGGGAGAAGATCGGCTACGCCGCCTGGGCGTCGGCCGATCCGGGCCTGCATTTCAACACGACGATGAACGACTGGCACACCTGCGCCTCAGCCGGTGCGATCCGGGCCTCCAATCCGTGCTCGGAATACATGTTCCTCGACGACACGGCCTGCAATCTCGCCTCGATCAACTTTTTGCCCTACCGCAATGCCGACGGCACGATCGACATCGCTGCCTACGAGCATACCGTGCGGCTGTGGACCATCGTGCTGGAAATCTCGGTCATGATGGCGCAGTTCCCGTCGAAGGAAATCGCCAAGCTCTCCTACGACTACCGGACGCTCGGCCTCGGCTACGCCAATATCGGCGGCTTGCTGATGACGTCGGGCATTCCCTATGATTCCGACGAGGGCCGCGCCATCTGCGCCGCGCTCACCGCTGTTATGACCGGTACCGCCTATGCCACCTCGGCCGAAATGGCCTCCGAGCTGGGCGCCTTCCCAGACTACGACCGCAACGCGCAAAACATGCTGCGCGTCATGCGCAACCATCGCCGTGCCGCCTATGGCGACAAGGACGGCTACGAGAAGCTCGCCGTCAACCCGGTGCCGCTGGTCGCTTCCGACCTCAAGCAGCCCGAGCTTGCCGAGCACGCCAAGGCGGCCTGGGACCGCGCCATCGAGCTTGGCGAGGAGCATGGCTACCGCAATGCGCAGGCAACCGTGATCGCGCCGACCGGCACGATCGGTCTGGTCATGGATTGCGACACCACCGGCATCGAGCCCGACTTCGCGCTGGTAAAGTTCAAGAAGCTCGCCGGCGGCGGCTATTTCAAGATCATCAACCGTGCCGTGCCGGAAGCGTTGCGCACGCTCGGCTATTCCGAGAGCCAGATCGCCGAGATGGAGGCCTATGCGGTCGGCCACGGCAATCTCAACCAGGCCCCGGCAATCAACCCCGGCACGCTCAAGGCAAAAGGCTTCACCGACGACAAGATCGCCGCCCTCAATGCGGCGCTGAAGTCGGCCTTCGACATCAAGTTCGTGTTCAACCAGTGGACGCTCGGCGCCGACTGGGTGAAGGAGACGTTCGGCTTCACCGACGAGCAGCTCAACGACTTCTCGTTCGAGATGCTGCCGGCGCTCGGCTTCTCCCGGAAGGACATCGAGGCCGCCAACATCCATGTCTGCGGTGCGATGACGCTGGAAGGCGCGCCTTTCCTCAAGGCCGAACACCTCGCCGTGTTCGATTGCGCCAGCCCGTGCGGCAAGATCGGCAAGCGCTCGCTGTCGATCAACAGCCACATCCAGATGATGGCGGCGGCACAGCCCTTCATCTCCGGCGCCATCTCCAAGACCATCAACATGCCGAACGATGCGACGGTGGAGGACGCCAAGGGCGCCTACATGCTGTCGTGGAAGCTGGCGCTGAAGGCCAACGCCCTCTATCGCGACGGCTCGAAGCTGTCGCAGCCGCTGAACTCCTCGCTGCTTGCCGATGGCGAGGACGATGAGGATGAAGCCATCGAGCAGCTGATCGCCGCCCCTGCCGCGCAACGTGCGGTACAGATCACCGAAAAGATCGTCGAGCGCGTCGTGGAGCGTCTCTACCGCGACCGCGAAAAACTGCCGAACCGCCGCAAGGGGTATACGCAGAAGGCGGTCGTCGGTGGCCACAAGGTCTATCTGCGCACGGGTGAGTTCGACGACGGGCGCCTCGGTGAGATCTTCATCGATATGCACAAGGAAGGCGCCGCCTTCCGCGCGATGATGAACAATTTTGCCATCGCCATCTCGCTCGGCCTGCAATATGGCGTGCCGCTCGAGGAATTTGTCGAAGCCTTCACCTTCACCAAGTTCGAGCCGGCCGGCATGGTGCAGGGCAACGACGCGATCAAGAACGCCACGTCGATCCTCGACTATGTGTTCCGCGAGCTTGCCGTGTCCTATCTCAGCCGCCACGACCTCGCCCATGTCGACCAGTCGGATTTCGACAAGACCGCACTTGGCCGCGGCATCACCGAAGGCAAGGCGACGCCGTTCTCGAAGGGCCTGACCCGCGGCGTTTCGCCGGTCAAGCTGGTGTCGGGCGCCAGCCCGGAGCCCAAGGGGTTTGGCGGGGGTTCAAATCCCGCTCCCGCGCCCCCCCCTGCCCGGGCCGTTACGACGGCGTTCTCCGGTTCCAACGTGCTGGCGCTGAAGCCTGCCAGCGACGAGGCCATCGCCTACAAGCGCGACTATGAGGAGCGGGCAAAAGAACTGGTCGAGGACATCGTCTACGAGGAAGCCGCCGACCAGGCTTCGGGCGCTTCGGCGCTGTTCACCGACGCGGCGGCAAACGAAGCCGCCGAAGCGAAGGCGCTTGCCGCCACCCGTCGTCAGCAATCGCTGATGCAGGGCTACACCGGCAACGAATGCTCGGAATGCCACAACTTCACCATGGTGCGAAACGGCACCTGCGAGAAGTGCGATACGTGCGGCTCGACGAGCGGGTGCAGCTGAGGGCCGATGCCGCCTGGTGCCACCACACCCAAAGTTGGGTACCTGAAAGCCAATGTTGTGTGCTTGGAGCGGCCAAAGGGCCGCTCCTGAGAAAACCGAGAGGCGCGAAGCAACGGATCGCCTGACAAATGCGCCATCTCAGTTGCAACGAACGCCAAGCCCACTTTAAAAAGGCCCTGCCGTCGCGAGACGAATCCGCTAGCAGGAGTCCCCTACGCGTCCATTCCGGCGAGAAGCTCCTCGCCGAGTGTTTACCTCGACGAGATCGAGGTCTTGCTGGGCGCTGAAACCTCTCGGCTCAATTCCGGCCACTGCCAGCCATGCTGGCCATCAGGAAAAACGAGCTGAGGGCGGGAAAACTCTTCCCAACAAAAATCACGCGAGCGCACAAAAGGTAGCTGCAACACGCCAGTCCTAAGCGCGCCTCTTTCGAATCGCGTCATAAGTCACGCAAACAGCGCCGTACGCTGATTAAAACGAATTCGAGAAACCTCGCCAGAATTCAATCAAGCCGAAAGCCTGAAGCGCCAAACATGAGATGGCGACCTGTTATCAGGGGAACCTTGAGGATAGGTCCTTGCTCATCCCAGTCCTGCACCGGCGGCCCAGCAACGTACGGATGCATCTTCAGCGTGGTCTGCCAGATGGTGGGAAAGTCCGCACCTTTGCTGCGCGTAGAGTTGCACTCCCTGACAAGCTTTGAAACGACATCGGCCATTGGGTGGCGACCTCTCGATAAACTGCTGAATCTTCGAAGACACTTTGATCTCGGCCATCCGCATTGATCTCGATCAAATGGGCCGACTTTCTCGCCCGAGCGGCCTAACTTCACTGGCGTCTTTGATGCGCATCAAGGACGCGACTGCCATCGGCTGCCATTGTGTCGGCGATGAAGCGGAGCTCCATCCTATCGAAAACTCGAGATTGCAGGCGATACATGACCCCCGACAGCAACGGCACTCTTTCCACACGCACTGGATTTCGCTTCGAGATGCGCCGCGCGCGGCCCGAAGACGAGCCTACTTTGGCAGAGTTCTTTACCCATGTGACGCCGGATGATTTGCGGTTTCGCTTTCTCGGCGGGTTGAAGGTGGTCTCGCATGAGCGGCTCGTCGCGATGACGCGTTCGGACGATGCAGCTATACACAACTTCCTTGCCTTTTCGACGAACGGGTTGCTGATCGCCGTTGCGATGTTGGCATGCGATCAGCCTCGTCGGCATGGAGAAGTCGCGATCTGCACTCGCGAAGATCACAAGCACCTGGGCGTCAGCTGGGAGTTGCTCTCATACATCGCGAAATATGCTGAGGGGCTAGGCCTCGACACCATCGAGTCGATCGAGAGCCGCGAAAACCGCGCCGCGATCGAACTCGAGCGCGATATGGGCTTCACTGTGACGGCATATCCCGATGATCCGGCGCTTGTTCTGGTTCGGCGACAGCTGGGTTGCGCAGCACCTTCTTGAAGCAGCGGTCAGCGGGATACCAATCGAGTTGTGGATGAACATGCGACCACTCCGCAACCGGCGATCCGCGGACATCAGACGCGGCCCCTAGTTTCTACAAACGTCGTGTTCTTTGCGCTGGCGCAAAGAAGCGGCTGATCTCCTAGATAAGTAGACAATCGTGATCATGTTTGTTGGCTCGCCTGACTGGGTTCCGGGATATGTCGGAACCCGTTTCGTTGCCGATGCGGAAAATATCACCCGAAGGCAAAGAGCGTCGCCGTCGGTAGCAAGGAACAGCCAATGTCTCGCCAGTTGATCCTATTTTCATCCATCGCAGCTCTGCTGGTCGCCGCTTCAAGAGCATGCGCGCTGGAATATCCCATTGGCGAACCCAAACTGATGAGCGGCATGGAGGTTGCCGCCGTCTATCTGCAGCCGATCGAGATGGAGCCAGCTCACATCATGAGACCCGCGGCCGATTCCGATATGCATCTGGAGGCCGATATCCATGCCACGCGTGACAATGCCAATGGCTTTGCCGAGGGCGATTGGATCCCCAACCTTAGAATCGAATATGTGCTGATCAAGCTCGACGGCAATCAGAAGGTGGGCGGCGTTTTCATGCCCATGGTGGCCAGCGACGGTCCGCACTATGGCGACAACGTGAAGCTGATGGGGCCAGGCAAATACAGCCTTCAGCTTAGCGTTACCTCTGAAGGGTCCGACGCGTCCTCGCATTTCGGAAGACATGTAGACAAGGAAACGGGTGTCGGAGTGTGGCCCGAGACCTTTCACGTCGAATACGAGTTCACCTACGCCGGCGTCGGCAAGAAGGGCGGGTACTAGACCTGGGTCAGCTGCCCGCTTCGAATTTGTAGCTCATTCTGCATTGCCACCTTTCCGGCTCCTTGAGCGCAACGCAGAGCGACAAAACAGGACAGACGCCCGAAAATGACCGCCTTGCTCCATTCGACGCTGGTCGCCATTGCCATCTGCCTTCTGGCAACCGCGCAGCCTGCAGCCGCCGACGAATATCCGAGCTTCGTCGTCGAACTCAGCGATGGCGCGATCACGCCGCGATCAATCGAGGTGCCGGCCAACGCGCGCTTCAAACTGGAGCTTCGCAATACCGGCTCCAGTCCCGTCGAGTTCGAAAGCGTTGAGTTGCGCAAGGAGAAGGTGCTTGGACCCGGCGTGACATCCTTCGTCGTCATCCGGCGTCTCAGTCCCGGCGAGTATCAATTCTTCGACGATTTTCATCCCGGCATGCCGCCCGCCATGCTCATCGCCAAGGAGCCCGCGATCCAATGACCGCTCTCTTCGGACAGGTTGCCTTCGTGGTTTGGCGCGAGAGCATGGAGGCACTTCTCGTCGTCGGCATTCTGCAGGGATGGCTGACGCATCACGCCTGCGCGAGAGCTACAACCGGACGATATTTCCTTTGAGCCGGCGTCGCCGCAGGTATCACCGGGGCCGCATTCCTGGCTTTAGTCATCCTGTCCTTGGCGAGCCTGCTCGATGGAGACCGAGAAGATTATTTTCAGATCACCATGGCCGGACTGGCCGCCTTGCTCATTTTGCAGATGGTCGTCTGGATGCACAGGCAAGGCAGGGGGTTGAAGCAGGACCTTGAACGCAACGCAGAGCGCGCTCTGACTGGCCGCAACTGGTTGGGCCTTTTCTTCCTGGCTGCTATCGCCGTGATGCGGGAAGGCAGTGAAACGGTTGTTTTCCTCTACGGCCTTTTGGCATCGGCGAGCGAAACGACACTGCCCGGAACACTTGCGGCCGTCGTGGCGGGGTTTGCTTTTGCTGCCGCGTTCTACGGGCTGATTCAAGTGGCAGCCAGACGCTTCCCCTGGTCTATATTCTTCCGCGCCACGGAAATCCTTCTGTTGGCGCTGGCCGCATCACTATTGATAGCTGCTCTTGACCGCGCCATGGGGCTGGAACTCATCCCGCCGCTATCCGGATCTCTGTGGGATACGTCCTGGCTTCTGGACGATTCGGGCAAGCTTGGCGGCATTGTCGCCACCATGACAGGCTATCGCGCCCGGCCCGAACTGATGACGGTCCTGGTTTACGCGCTTTACTGGATCACCACCGTCGCACTGCTGCGATCAGCGCGGCCGCATCCCGCAAAATGCGCGCCATGACGATACGGGTCGCACCGCAACGACACGTTCAGCCCGTTCCGCCGAGCGACGTCTGGCAGAGGCTCGGGGATTATCTGCAGCGCAATCAACGGTCGATCCGGATCGCGCAATGGTCCGTCGTGCTGATCTACGCCATCCTGCTCGTCGTTCCCGTCTTCCTGCCTCTTCCGGACGACATGGCCTATTTGTGGAGCAATTTCACCCGCTTTGCGCAGTTTGCCTTCTGGGGTGTCTGGTGGCCGCTCGTGCTCTTGGGCACCGCGCTGGTCGGGCGGATGTGGTGCGGCATTCTCTGTCCGGAAGGAGCGATAACCGAATTCGTCAGCGGACGTGGGCTTGGGAGAGCGATCCCGCGCTGGATGATGTGGCCCGGCTGGCCCACGATCGCCTTCGCCTGCACAACGTTGTACGGCCAGATGACGAGCGTCTACCAGTACCCCGGTCCAACGCTCCTGATTCTCGGCGGCTCGACGTTGGTGGCCGCCGTGATCGGCTATCTCTACGGGCGCAACAAGCGCGTGTGGTGCCGCTATCTCTGTCCGGTCAGCGGTGTCTTTGGCCTACTGGCCAAGCTGGCTCCGCTGCATTTCCGGGTAGATCCGCCGCTCTGGCAACAGTCCCAGCTCTCCGGGATCAAGCCTGGGGCCGTCAAATGCGCGCCGCTGGTGCCGTTCCGGACCATGCGCGGTGCCGCCGACTGTCACATGTGCGGACGGTGCAGCGGTTTTCGTGGGGCAATCCGTCTGGCTCGCCGTTCGCCGAACCATGAGATTGTTCATGTTGCCGGGAACGCGGCCAAACCCTGGGAGACGGTACTGATCGTCTTCGGCCTCATGGGTCTGGCCGTTGGCGCATTCCAATGGTCTGTCAGTCCTTGGTTCGTTGCCGCAAAGCAGTGGCTAGCGGAGCGGCTGGTCGATAGCGGGGTGATCTGGCCGCTCGAAGCCACGGCGCCTTGGTGGATGCTCACCGACTATCCTCAGAGGAGCGATGTGATGACGCTCCTCGACGGGGCGCTGCTCGTCGGCTACGTGCTTGCGACGGCTATCGCCTGCGGCACGTTGACGGCATCGATGCTGGCGTTTGCCACGCGTAGCCTTGGTCCCTGGCAGCCGGCCCGATTTCATCACCTTGCCCAAGCACTGATACCCTTGGCCGGCGCTGGGGTCTTTCTCGGCCTGTCCGCGCTAACGGTCAGCCAGCTTCGTTCGGACGGCATCGAACTTTCATTCGTCGGCCCCCTGCGCGCCACGATGCTAGCGCTGGCGACTATCTGGTCCGGAGTGCTTTGTTGGCAGGTGACGGGTCTCTACAACCGGGACCCTGGCCGACGAGTGCTCGCGATATTCTTCGTCGGGTTGGCCATGATCGTCACCGACGTCGGCTGGCTTCTGCTTTTCTGGGTTTGGTGAGCCGGCATCATCTCACATGTGCGGTATGAGCATTCTACGAAAGGCCACCAGAAACAGACCGAAGGCGATAACCCACAAGGTGCTTGAAAGGCTTGTTAAAGCGGCGCCGTAGCTGGGCAGCAAGTCGACCAGAAAGCGCGACAGGCAGCAAATCGTCATCGCCACGAACGCGCCGGTCGCCGGAACCGAAGACGCGAAGGCGCGGCGGCTGTGCTTGCGGATCATGCTCGCCATGATGGCGAGGGCCATCGTGCCGATGGCACCGATCGTCCATGCATGAACCGCGGCCGCCTGTCCCAGCCATTCCGGTGCTAGAATGTGGATCGCCAGAAGTCCGAAACCCACGATGATCCAGCCATATCCTATGTGAAGGGCAAGAACCGTCGACGAGGCCGCGCTTCGCCAGCCATTCCATTGGGTTGCTCGCATCGCCTGGCCGCACGCGGCAAGCGCGCAGGCAAGGCCGGTGAGTTGTGCCTGCGGCGCAACAACCCACAAACCAAGGGCGCATGCCGCGATAGCCGCTGCCACGTATTCCAAAACGGCAGAACGGTTGACGGAGATTCGACCGCCCGCGCTCTCGACATAGGCCACCGTCAACGCCGGGACGACGCGTCCTCCGATGATCATGACAAGTCCGACGACCGAAGCCAGGGCTAGCCGCAGTGCAAATTCTACTTGGTAGGACGCCGCGGCAAGTATGTTGCCACCACAAAAGGCGAGCAGCAGAAACAATATCTTCAGGTTGCGGCGGTCGCGGCTGGCGATCACCCTTCCCGCCGCCATCAAGAGGACCGTCGAAACCAAAAGCGCCGAGAGGGCAAGCCCGGTCGAATGCGACAGGAACAGGAAAATCCCCCGGCTGCACAGCCATAGAGCAACGAGCAAACGCGTGGTGAGTGGCGACACCGCACGTCGGTCCGTCCATCGAGGCAGCGCCGTCAACAGGAACCCGGTCAAAATGGCTGGAACCATCCCGAACAGAAGCACGTCGCGATGCCAATCGCCGGGAGATATCCCGGTCGGGCCGATGGCCTGTATTCCGAACGCTGACGGCAGCCAGACCGCCGCGCCTACAATCGCGTCCAATCCCGCGATTAGAAAAAATGGCCGAAACGGCGCCGACATCTGCCTCTGCTTCGCGTCGAAAGCAAGCACACTCCCGTCGGCAACCATGCAACAATTCCTCTACGGGGGGTGACCGACACGACGCCTCGTGCCGCTTCTCAACTCGCAAGACCGGCGGTCGGAAAAAACTCAATCCGAAGGCAATACTGTCGGTGATCGATCTCCGTGTTTGTTCCAGCGCAAACAGGCTGCAAAATGGTCGATTATAATCAAAACAATTCTCGAGACCGGGTCTGCCGATTGGCAAGGCTCGCGGCGTCTGTTCGCGTTGCGACCGGCCGCGAAACGTCTGCCCTAGGAGCCAAGAAGATATGAAACAAAACATTCCATCGAGTAGTATTGACGGCTCCCGGCGCTTTGCTGACATGGCCGTTGTCGGCAGGCTGGCAAATTTGATCAAGGATGCCCGGCTCGACTGTGAGTGCCGTTCCAGGCTCGACGAGACGCTGGCGCGATTTACGGCTCTGGAAGTCCGGCGCGTGGCACGCGAACATCTTGCCAACGCCCGCAGTCAACGCGAACGCATCGAAGCCATTCTCTTCTTCCTGCAGGACCTTGATGAAATGGGAGCTGCCGAGCGGGATCGCAGCGTCTACATGGATCTCGCACTCCTGTTTGACGATATCGCGAGCACTGCAAAGGAAGGTGCATTTTCGATGCGGCAACTCAGTTTATCTCCGGTGCGGACGGGGCCATAGCTGATCAGCCGCAAGAGCTGGCGAGGGGCCGCAGGCGTCCCTACCGAACCTGTTCCGGCGATCGTCATCGCGGTCCGAACAGAGCCCGCTGCCACCTGCGGCATGAGTGAAACCAAACACATTTCGCAAAGGAGAAATCGCATGAAGAAATGCATGATGCCAACAGTCGCCATGGTCCTCTTCGCCGCCCCGGCGCTTGCGACGGGAATGCATTCCGGCACTCATGACGGCCATGAAATGATGACTATCGGTCAGCCGGGCATGGCGGCCAAAGTAGACCGCACCATCGCGATCAGCATGGTCGAGAACGAAGACGGATCGATGGCGTTCGATCCGGTTTCAGTCACTGTGAAAAAGGGCGAGACGGTGCGCCTGGCCTTCACCAATGAAGGCGAATACGACCACGAATTCGTCATGGATACGCATGAGCAGGTGATGGAGCACAAGGCCGGGATGGAGAGGCTTCCTCACATGGAACACGCCGACCTCAATGCGATCCGCATCAGTCCCAAAGGAAAAGGCGAGATCGTCTGGGCCTTCACCAGCGTCGGCAAGTTCGAGTTCGCCTGCCTGATACCGGGTCATTTTGAGCTTGGAATGAAGGGGGCCCTCACGGTCACTGCCAACTGAATCCTGGGGTGACCAGATCAGGTCGATCGGCGTGTGCGACCTCTTTTCGCAGAGCTCGACATCACTGCGCAGGTCGAGGTCTTCCTATCTCGACCAGCCATTCTGGCGGCCCCGGTCTAAGGCAAACCCAGATGTGTTCGCCAGCAAAGAACGCTTCGAACTGACGCCTGAGTCCATCAGGATCAAAATCGAGAACGACCACGAATGTCTGACCGGGTTCGAGTCCGTCGAACATTGACAATACGGCGGACTGCTTCCTTTCAGGTGGAAGTTTCCGTACGTCATATGTCGCGCCTTTCGGCTGCGGGAAATTCATCGCAATCCTTGCCCGTTGAGCCAATCCATCAGGACGATCACGCGGCGGCGACTTTCTTTTCGCCCCAACGCGTGAGCTTGTCGCCCGGGTCGACGCCCGCCCAGGCGACCAGCCGGGCAGCCATCTCGACCACCATTTCCTCAATCGAGGCGAGCTTGACATAGAACGGCGGTACTGGCGGTGCGATGACTGCGCCCATCCGTGCCAGTCTCAGCATCGCGTCGAGGTGTCCTTCATGGAGCGGCGCCTCGCGCGGCACGATGACCAGCCGGCGCTTTTCCTTCAAGCTGACATCGGCGGCCCTGGTGAGAAGGTTGTCGCCTAAACCGTGTGCCATAGCCGCCAAGGTCCGCATCGAACAGGGAACGACGATCATGCCATCCGTTCTGAACGAGCCGCTGGCGATGGGTGCGGCCAAGTCCTGATAGGAATACGCATGGTTGGCGAGGGAGGTCAGTTGGGCAAGGCCGTCGGTGCCGAGTTCATGAGGGATGGCCAATCGCGCGCCCTTGGAGACGACGAGATGCGTCTCCACCCCTGCCCTGACCAACTGACGTATGGTCTCCAGCGCGAGCACGGAGCCGGATGCACCTGTGACACCGATTATCAGCCGTTTGGTCATTGTTGCCCCTGAGCGGTTGTCTGCGAAAAAAACTCGTTCCATCTTTGGGACACCTGCTCCTCGATAGGAGCTGACATCCTCAGCTCCTTTCCCCACTCGCGAGATGTCTCGGATCCAATCTTGCGCGTCGCATCGAGCCCGATCTTTCCTCCAAGTCCCTCGAGCGGTGAGGCGAAATCGAGCTGGTCGATGGGGGTCCGATCCACCTGCATCAGATCGCGCGAGGGATCCATGCGGGTGGCGACCGCCCACATCACGTCCGGCCATGATCGAATGTCGATGTCGTCATCCACCACGACGACCATCTTGGTCATTGAGAACTGCGGCAGCAGGGACCAGAACCCCATCATCACGCGCCTGGCCTGTCCGGCATATTTCTTGGCGATCGAGATAACGGCAATCCTGTAGGAGCAGGCTTCGGGCGGAAGCCACACGTCGACGATTTCCGGTATTTGTTGGCGCAGGAGCGGCTTGTAGACGTCGAGCAGGGCCTCGCCGAGGACCGAGGGCTCGTCGGGCGCGCGCCCGGTGAACGTGGTCAGGTAATTTGCCCCGTCACGGACGCGAACGCGCTTGAGGTTGAATACGGGGTATCGTTCCGGCGCGTTGTAATATCCGGTGTGATCGCCGAAAGGGCCCTCCAGCGCAGTTTCTGTTGAAGAGACGGCACCTTCAAGCACGATTTCCGCACTGGTTGGCACGTGAAGCATGATGCTCTTGCAGGTCGCCAATCCGACTCGGCGGTTGTTGATCATCCCGGACAGGGCCAGTTCCGACACGCCTTCAGGCGCCGGCATCACCGAGGCGATCAACGTCGCGGGGTCTGCCCCGATGACGACCGCCACCGGCATCTCAAGACCCCTCGCCTGCCATATACGATGGTGGGTTGCTCCGCCTCGCATGGGAAGCCATCTTATGATCGCACGATCACGGGCTAGTACCTGCATCCGGTATATGCCCAGATTGTATGTGCTCGGGTCGTCCTCGCCAGGCGGGCGAGTAATGACCACTGGCCATGTTATGAGGGGGCCGGCGTCTCCCGGCCAACAAGTCTGGACGGGAAGAAGCGAAAAATCCGGATCGGCGTCTCGCCATTCTCCAGGCGGGGAGACGATCTTCGGCCGCGCCACGAGTGCACCGCGCGCCGCAGGCAACATCCGTCGGGCCTGACGAAGGTTCTGCGGGGCCTGAGGCGATCTCATCCACGCAAGGAGCGCGCCGAGGGTTTCCAGACCATGAAGGTCGGTGCCAAGGCCCCAGGCTACACGTTCCCGGGTGCCGAAAAGATTTGCGACGACGGAAAAGGCTGACCTGACGCCGCGATCATCGACAGGCGCCGTAAGGCGGAGCGCCGGGCCTTTCGAGGCAATCACCCGCCTGTGTATCTCGGTCAGTTCGAGGCTTGTCGAAACAGGCACGCCGACCTCACGAAGCTGCCCGTTCCGATCGAGGAACGAAAGGAATGAGCCGAGATCTGAAAACGAGGGAAGGCAGCGGTGATGCATGGCGAAATCCGGCCCGACCGGTTCGTCGGCGATCAATTTTGCCATCAGGACTGACGAAGAACTTTGCGCTAGCGCAAAGAGCGAACGATCCGTCCCCGCTATTTTCCCTTCTCACATCATCTCCGAGGAAGGCGATCGAGGCAGGGGATTTCACATGGCAGGCAATCTCATCAGCGAAACTGTCGGAGCTTGGCGGTCCGTACTTTCCTTTCTTGCGGACCGTCGGCGGAGCAGGGCAGCGACGAGAGAATTTTGGGCAATGGGTCGGGATGAATGCACGGGCATTCTGAATGACATCGGTCTGTCGCGAAGTGAATTCGACGACGCCATGCGGTTACCATACGCCTCGGAAGACCTGCTTTCTTCGGCGATGCGTTCAGTCGGCATCGATCCGGACAGTTTTCAATCACTGCAAGCCGCGCATTGTTTCATGTCACGCACCTGCATCACCTGCCTGCATCGCCGCCAGTGTCATGGTCACTTGGCCGCCTTCGATTTCGAAAGTCGCTATCAGGATTTCTGTCCCAACAGTGTGAATTTCGCGGACTTGCTAGCAGACGGACGCAGCCAGTCGATGGCCGGGAAAGCCTGTTGAACGATCCCATGTGGATAGGATGTACTGAATGATGACGATTAGCACGGAACCGACATTGCCGGCGGTCATTCGTCATCTTTTCCCGCCTTTTGCCGGACTTCCCCTCGGGCCATTGCTGACGCTATCCTTGCGCTCGATGGCCAGGCGACAGCCCCGATTGTTCGACCGCCTGGGCGAACATCGAACAGCTTGCTATTTCATCGACCCGGTCGACCTCGCCTTCGCATTTACTGTCGTACCGGACGCAGAGCGTTCGATCGTTCGTGTCGTCAGGAAAAGCGAGGCCGCGACATCAAGCGTCCAGATCAGGGGACCTATTCTGACACTGTTGAGCCTGCTCGACGGCACGCTGGATGGCGATGCGCTTTTCTTCAGCCGGATCATCTCGATCAGCGGCCGGACGGAGGCGGTGCTCGCGCTGAGGAACACAATCGAGGACGCCGAGCTTAGCCCCGCGGACTTACTCGGCCTGAGTGGCTTCCTGGCTCGTCTCGCCGATACGGGCATTCTCGGCGCATTGAGCGTCGCACGCCAAATGGCCAATCGAAATTCCAGACGCGAGGCACCGGGGGCATGACAAGCGGACGCATGGAACTTGTCTGCCCGGCCGGAACCCCCGCTACATTGAGGGCAGCCGTCCAGGCGGGCGCGGACGCAGTCTATTGCGGATTTCGCGACGAAACGAATGCCCGGAATTTCCCAGGTCTCAACTTCTCCGGCGAAGAACTGGCCGAGGCTGTACGCTTCGCGCATGACCATGGCAGCAAGGTCCTGGTGGCCATCAATACCTTCGCGCGCGTCAACGATGTGGACCTGTGGAAAAAGGCAGCGGACACAGCGGCCGAATGCGGCGCAAACGCCATCATCGCGGCGGATATAGCCGTCCTCGACCACGTCGCGAAGAACCACAAGCAAATCCGGCTTCATCTTTCGGTGCAGGCTGCGGCGGCAACGCCGGAAGCGATTGGATTCTATGCGGATAGCTTCGGCGTCCGTCGCGTCGTCCTGCCGCGGGTGCTTTCGGTCCAGGAGATCGCGGCGCTCAATCGTGCGATCGAAGTGGAAACGGAAGCATTCGTGTTCGGCGGCCTTTGCGTGATGATCGAAGGCCGATGCTATCTCTCTTCATACGCGACGGGAAAATCGCCAAATCTGAATGGCGTCTGTTCGCCACCCGAAATGGTGAGTTACGACGACGAGCCGAACAGCACGGCAGCACGGCTTTCAGGGTTCACGATCGACCGCTATGAGCCCGGCGAGCCAGTAGGCTACCCCACTTTGTGCAAGGGCAAATTCAAGGCCGGCGGCAAGACCTCCTATTTGTTCGAGGACCCCGTCAGCCTGAACGCCGGCGGGATGATTGCCGGGTTGAAAGCCGCCGGCGTAACCGCCTTGAAGATCGAAGGACGCCAGCGTGGCAAAGGTTACGTCACGGAAGTGGTCCGCGCCTTCCGGAAGGCCGTCGACGCCGTCGAGCAAGGTGGCGACGCGACCGAGATCGATCGGATTCTTGCTAGCCAGTCGGAAGGTTCCCGGCAGACGGCAGGAGCGTACAGCAAGAAGTGGAGATAGGACCTTGTCCGGAATTGCGTTGACGCTTGGGCCGGTCTTCTTCCATTGGTCGCCCGGCCTCCTCTCGGATTTCTATCGCAGGATAGCAGACGAGGCTCCGATCGACCGGGTCCATGTCGGCGAAGTTGTCTGTGGCAAGCGGATGCCGTTTTCCGACCCTGTGTGGCCTGAGATCATCGAACGCCTCGAGCGCGCCGGAAAGGAAGTGGTGCTGTCCACGCTGGCGGCGCCGGCAACCGTTCGGGAACGCAGAAGCATCGAAGACCTCTGCGGCGACGATCGGCTGGTCGAGATCAACGATGCCACCGCCCTGCCATCACGCGCTGGCAAGCCCTTCGTGACTGGTCCGTTCCTGAATGTCTACAACGAGGCTTCCGCGCGATTCCTGATCCAACGCGGCGCCCGAACGATATGCCCGCCAGTGGAATTGTCGCTCGCGGCTGTCGGCGCCATGGCCGGCGCGTGTCCCGAGTCGGAATTCGAGGTGTTCGTCTTCGGTCGGTTGCCGCTGGCGCTCTCCGGCCGATGCTACCACGCGCGCATCCACGGCCTTCACAAGGATTCCTGCCAATTTACGTGCGAGAAGGATCCGGATGGCTTGGCGGTCGATACACTCGACGACCAGCAGTTCCTCGCGATCAATGGCGTGCAGACGCTCTCCAACCAGGTGCAGGCCTTCTGCCCCGCACCTGCGGATCTCATCTCCAGAGGCGTCCGGCGTATACGCCTGTCTCCACACACGTGCGACATGGTCGAGGTGGCAAAGACCCATAGAGCGCTTGCCGACGGGAGAGAGGATCCCGAGGCCGCCCGCTTTATCCTCTCGTGCCTTGATCTGCCCGGCACACTGGTCGACGGATACGCCCTTGCCAAACCCGGCTGGCAAGCAGCCACTTCGATCTGAAGCCCGGTTTCGAACGGAAAACATGGCCCAGATTGCGATCGTCACGGTATCGGACCGTGCAAGCCGAGGCGAGTATGAAGACCTTGGCGGGCCCGCCATCGAGCGCTGGCTTCGCCGTGTCGTGGCATCGCCGTGCGTCTTCATCCGTCGCATAGTCCCTGACGGCGTGGAAAGTGTCCAGGATGTGCTCATCGAGCTTTGCGACCAATGCGACGTTGATCTTATCCTGACGACTGGAGGAACCGGTCCCTCTCCGAGAGACCTTACCCCAGAGGCCATGCAGCAGGTCATCACCAAGGAACTTCCCGGTTTTGGCGAACTCATGCGGCAGGCGAGCTTGCGGCAAGTCCGCACGGCCATTCTTTCACGTCAGACTGCTGGAGTGCGCGGCCGTTCGCTGATCATAAACCTGCCCGGCAAGCCGGCTTCGATCGACGTGTGCCTCAACGCCGTCTTTCCTGCCGTGCCGTACTGTCTCGAACTGATCGGAGCAGCGCCAATCATACCAGATCCAGCGATGTTCGGATGATCTCGCGCCGACAGCGCTCCAGCCGCTGGCGAGGAACCCTCCTCGCCTTTGATTTCGAAGATTTGACCTAGGCGGCCGCCAGACCAGTCGGTGGCGACGAAAAGGAAGGCCTGCAAAGTGCCGCCGGACGTTGGGCTGGTCATCAGCTGCCGCAACAACAATCGCAGCCAGACGATTGCGGTCTGCTGATTTCGACGCGCCAGACCTCGGGCCCTCGCTCAAGGTATTCCCAAGCGAATACGCCGGGATATCTGGCCTCGATCTGATAGTGCAGAGGTCGTGGGTCGTGGTCGTTGACTATGATGAAAGAAGACCCCTCGGCCAATGCGGTCGCTACCCCGAAGATTCGCGGGTGACGATCTATCGGGGGGATGGTCCGCACGTCGATCAAGAGTGTCGATGCAAGTTCTGGGTCTGCCATGTCGATTGAATTCCCGGCCGCCAGAAACGTTGGAGCCAGGAGACGGCGGCGATGGTCGATCCCGGCGCGAAAATCTACCCCGTGGTCAGCCGGCCTATTTGTCGAAACGCAAACAATTCCGAGAATCCTGGAGGACCGGGAAATTGCCGCTCGTTGGCATTTCGCAAAGAGCCGTGCGGCGAACCGACAGCATGACTGACGTTCCATCTGAGTAGGAAAGTTCCCTTGCTCGTCCATCCTGAGAAAATAGGAGATGTGCCGCACCACGATCACGAAAACGGACGAACCTATTCTCGATTATCTCGCCATCTTGCGGGAGGAGATTCACTTGGTAACCGATCACGGCAGAGCCGCCTGACAAAACGGGCAATTAGACTGGTTCCTTTGCCGCCTATCCGCGCTCCCCAATTCAAGACTTGACGTGCGTCCATAGAGCGTCTTGCGACAGGACATATGCGTCTACGCCATCGAGGCGTCGGACCGCACCGGCAATTCTCTCCACGTCCATCAAGCTGAAGCCGGTCGACAGTGCATCCGCAATCGTGGCAGTCGGCGCGACGACGCTCAGGCTCGCATAGCGTTGCGGAGTGGATCCGGTTCGCGGATCGATAATATGGGTGAACCGGCCGTCTTCATCGAACTGAAAGCCGGCCGGGCTCGAGGTGGCGACGGCGCTGTCCGTCAGCGGCAGGACTTTCAGAACCGAATCGGAATTGGAGGGATCAGTTATGCCAATGCGCCAAGGCCGGTCCTCCACGGTTGGGAATTCAGGTTAACGGAGATTTTCGGGCATTTTGCATTGACGTTCGGGTGTGATTCGCTGGGTGCTGTGATTCGGTTGGGAGCACTGCGATGGA
>NZ_JAMYQP010000021.1:0-105504 GCF_040320945.1 Mesorhizobium sp. M0587 | reverse complement strand
GGTACCAATGTCCGGCTTCGCGCAGTTCGCTGCCCAGATCCGGATCGGTGAGGCACGCGACCACACGGCGCTCGTCCGGCAGGTCGGCGCTGTACCACCAGCCCTCGGGACGCGCCTCGACAACCATGCGGCAACCGCCCGGCGCGCGGTCGAAAAAGCGTGTATAGGCGGCAAGGTGTCCGTGCACCGTGAGCTTGGCGCCGAAACATCGCGCCAGCCGCCAGCTGCGGCCGGTCGCCCAAACCACGGCGCGGGCAACGATATCTTCATCGGCCAGCTTGAGCAGCCAGCCTTGATCGTCGCGTACTGCCGAACCCACGGCCGAGCCAAACCGCGTGTCCACACCTGCCGCCTTGGCCGCCTGTACCATCAGCCGGTCGAATCGCGTCCGCTCGAGCTGCCAGCCGGCACCTTGAGCGGAAAACATGCCGTGCCGCTCGCTGGGAACTTCATTGGCCCACACCGAAACAAGCGCACGATTTTCAACGAAGCCGGCCTCGGCGAACGGCGTCCAGACACCAAGCTGACGCAGCAGTCCATTCGCTACTGCCGGCAGCACCTCTCCCGGCTTTGGCCAATCATGCCTTCCTGCCTCCAGCAACATCACGCTCCGCGCGGGCGCGTGCCGACGCAACGTCAGCGCCGCCGCCGCACCCGCAGGACCGCCACCGATCACGACAAAGTCAGCTTGCTCGGACGGCATAGAAGGAAGCCACCACCCCTGCCGGGTTGGTGCTGCCGCCATCGCCTGAATGCGGGATGGTGCGCACCACAGAGCCAACGATAGCCGGAATCTCCAGCCGGTCCGTGCTGTTCGGCCAGACCGGTACGAGCCAGCCTATATAGTCGTAGATCCATTCTTCGCCGCCGACCACGCCCTTGCCCTGGAACCGGACTTGCATAGGCGAGCCGTAGCCGAAGCCGCCACGCAGATCGAGCGACCAACCTGGCCCGCCGATCGTTCCCGACAGCTCGGTTTGCGATTTCTCGGAAATGGCCAGCGTGCCTTCTCCGAAGAGCAGGTCGTTGGCCGCTTTGCTGATGTCCGGATCGTTGAGGAAGCTGCGATAGGTCCAGTTGCCGACAAAGGGATTGCTCATCGTCATTCTCCCGAATCTTCGACGCAGATGTATTTGACACCGGGTGAGGGTTGGTCGAGACCGCCGGCAGGATTTCGGATCATGAATCCGAGCTTCGACCACTCGGTGACCATCTTGAGGTCGCCGGCCAGAGTCTGCGGAATACCGCGTGCCCAATTGCGGAACTGGAAGTCGGTGCCGACCGGATAATAGACTTGCATCGGCCGGTGCGCAGGCCACCACAGCGTCTCCCATACCCGCCGCTCGCGCTCCAGCAACGTGTCACCTACGCTATCGGGATAAAGCACGTTCCACTCCTCATAGGTAACGTCGATCGTCTGGGTGGAACATTCGTTGAAGTCGGCCTGCCAAGGCAGGCCGCTGAGCTTGGTCAGGTCGCCGGGCTGCAGACCGATATCGAAATCGCTGCCTTGCGACAGCGGGTCGGAGGCATAGGCGATGTAGCCTTCCTCGCTGGTGCCCGCGCCCCAGCGATTGGCATTCTCCTGCGCGGCGGTCAGCGCGAAGCTATACCATTCGGGGTCGGCTTTGATGCGATAGGGCTCGCGCCAGATCGCAGGGTTGCGAATGATCCACGTCACCTCGCCGCCCGGGCAGAAGGCGCCGCCGAGACCGTTCGAGAGCACGCCCTGGTCCAGACCGCGGCCGCCCGGCACATTCCAGTCCTTGTAGGGCTGCCACGGGTCGATGGCCGGTGCGAAGCCTGCATCCACCTCGTCGATGAAGATACCCGCCGCCCATTGCCTGAGCAGGAAGAGTTGCGTGTCGGTTAGCCGCAGGAACTTGCGCACCGTCTTGTTGGTGATCGGGTTATCGCCGGCCAATAGCGGCATCAGCGGTAGGTGGTAGGTGCGCGTCGCCGGATTGGCCTCGAGCCGAAATAGGTTTTCCTCGCCGGGCTTGCGCAAGAGGTCGAACAGGTATTGCCGCGCGGAGCGGCCCGGATCGGTCGTCGCGTCTTTGGTTGCCGCGGCAAGCGCGCGGTCCAGCAACTGGCCGGAGCGGTACTCAAACGCAAGCCGGCGCAGTGCGGCTTCGATCGGCTCGTCCGGGTCGGTGGTGCGATCGGGTTCGGCGGGCTCTTGCCGCGACGAGGATCGGGCGAGGGTGAGCATCCGCTTCTTGGGCGGCGCGGCTGCGGCGCTAATGTGTTCGATCACATCGCCGACGGCCGCGTCGAATGCGTTGCGGGCGGCTTCATAGGCTGGGTCGGCTACGGCATCGTTCTCAGCGAAAGCCGCTTGCCAGCGCGCGGCGTAGGCCCGCGCGGCCTCGCCCTCGCCGGGCCGACAGACCGCGGCAGTGAAAGCCGCTGCTGCCGCCTTAAGCGAGGCCCCGGCTTCGCCGACCACGGCATCCTTCGCAGCGCCCGGCGCATGCGTGGCGTCAAGCAGCATCAGGCTTGGTTCGACCGCAGCTTCAAGCAGTCGCCCGCCGACATGATCGTCTCTTGCGCGCCCTTCCTTCTGCGCCAGCGCGCGGGGCGCAACCCGCGGCGGAATGCACAATCGGTAGGGATCGAATGTGCCCCGGCTCGACTGGTTGTGGGGAAAATTCGATTGCTGGAGTATGTTGGCGAAGTACGAGAATTCGTCGGCGCGGAAAATGATCGGCCAGACGTCGCGCCAGAACCACGGCCGGTAGGCCGGGTTCCACTCCACCGGTCCGGCCTTCCAATGTAGCAAGGCCGGCGTATCGGTGGGGTCGATCTTCTGCGGTGCGCTGAAAGTTCCTGCGGTGCCATACAAGTCGGTGCGATAGGCGAATTCGCGGATCGACATGTCCTCGATCACGTCATCCAGCGTGATCATGTCGAGCACTTCCGGCGCGTAGCGGGGATAGCCGACCAGCGCCCAGGCCGGATATTCGACGTCGATGTAGCGCAGCGCCTGGACGCGCTCTTCCATCATCATCAGCCGCGCCATCACCGGCCCGTCCGAAATGTCGTCGAACCAGCCGTCGCTGTTGGCATAGGTCTCGATGCGCGGATGGCCGAAGCCTGAGAGGAACGAGCCGCTGTTCCCATGCCCGCCAAGCACCAGCAGCCGCCCGTCGTCGTCCGTGATCATCTCGCCCAGCGTGTCGATCGCGTTGGGCGCCATCCCGGTTGGCGGGAAGGTGACGGCATAGGCCAGGTTGGTATCGCGCCCGAAGCTTGCCTTGCGCCGCGAGGTGCTGTCGACCGTTTGCGGGCCCGCGTCGATGATCAGCTTCTGCCGTTCGACCGGATCGGTGATGCCGGCGTTGCGCAGCGGCGCGCCATCGGGATAGCCGGCCTCCCCTCGCAGCCCGTCGAAGGTGAACCAGGCCGCCTTCTTGTTGGCGAGCTGAACGCGCCACTGGATGTCGACAAGCTTTCCGCGATTGCCACCGCCCTCGACATGGTCGCCGATCTTGAGCGGGACGCCGTCAGGGTTGGCCTCGTTATAGACGAAGATTTGGAAGCGTGCCGCCTGACGCTTGATGCGGCCCTTATCGTCCTTGAAGTGCTTGATCGGCGCATCGCCCTTAGCGGCGTTGCCGTTGACGTCGCATTCGATCGGCATCTGCGCCGGCTTTTCCGGCGCGATGCAAAAGGCATCGGGGCTGTCACCGAGGCGGGCAATGCCGACAGCGGGATGAATGCGATAGATCGTTGGGTCGGCCATATTGATTTCCCCTTGGTGCCAGTGCCGGCCGTGGGTTAGTCGAGAAAATTGAGCGAGACCCCGTCGAGCCGCAACAGCTCGCGGTCTTCCTCGTAGGAAGCGCCGATCACCACCAGGCTGACGGTGAGGCTGGTGGCGCCGGCCGCGATCAAGCGTCTTGCCGCGCGCGTCACGTCGATGCGGTGGTTGCGCGGCGTGTTCATGCTGCGCTCGCGCAAATCGAACTTGCGGTTTTCCGTTGGCGGCACCTCGCAATGTCCGGGTCCGCCATAACATTCGCCATGGCCGAACACGGCGGCATAGCCCGCGTATCCAGGCAGGTTGAGTGGTGTCGTGGCATCGGCATCCGGCGTGTTGAGAAATACGCGGATGAAGCAGGAGCGCGGCAGTTGCGGCACGCGATGCAGCCGCACCTCGGCCGAGCGGAAGCCCTTGGTCGCTTCGGGCACCGCGATCGGCGCCGAGACAAAGCGCCCCACCGGGTTGGTCAGGCCGACCGGCATCAGGCATCCGCCGCGCACATATTCATAGCCGAAACGGCTCATTTCGAGCGTGTCGCGCACCGCATAGCTCCACGGCGTCAGCGCGGAATCGAGGTCCGCCGGCAGGCCGTCGGGATGCTCCTGCTGCCAACGCGACCAGAGCCGGTCGATGTTGGCATGCACTGGCCAGAAGATCGGATCGTAGGACGCCGTCAGGTTCGAGAACATGTCGCCGAACTGCGGCTCGGAATAGAGATCGTCACGCTGGTGGAATTTTCGGCCGGCAACACGCACCGCGCTGTTGCGATCGGCGGGAGCGTCGGTCTTGAACGCCGGGTTCATGCCACCGGTCCAGATATGCATGGTGTTGTGCGGGTTCTGGTCTAGGAAGCCGAAGCTGTCGACATAAAGGCTGCCGCCGCCGAAGTCGCGGAAGGTGCGCAGCGACAGGATCTCGTCAATGTCCTCCTGCGCCGGGTAATGGTAATGGATGACGGTGTTGATCGAACCGTTGCCGAACTGGCTGGAATAGCGCAGCGGATACCAGAGCGGATTGGCCTCGAGCAGCGCGTCGATCAGCCGTTTGCGGTTTTCGCCCGCCACATATTCCTTGCCGCAGGCTGTGCTCACCGCGTCGTAAACTTGGGTCGGATTGGCCCAGAACTGGCCGACCAGCGTGTCGATCTTGGCCGGAAAACCCTTATCGCGCAGGAAACGTGCCGAGTCTTCCGTCAGAAAGCCCTTGAAGGCATCGGGAAGGATTGCGCCGTTGGCCGGGTCTTCAGGCTTGTAGCGCGATGCGGGGAAATCCCACCACGGCATGGTCACGTCGGGGCAGAAATCCTGCAAGGCCTGCTCGAATTCATAGAGATACACGCGGTGCCACGGCAGGAATCGCTCCCAGCCATGCTGGCAGTGGTTCTGGTGGATCAGCGCCAGGTTGTTGTAGCTGCGCTTGTCGCCGACCCACTTGTTGAGCTTGTACAGCTCGCGAAATGCATGGCGCAGCCGCTCTTTCTGCGCGTCGTCGAGCACATCGACGTCCATGCGCTGTCGCAATTCTCCCTTGGCATAGCGCCATGCCGCGGGATCAGATGCCGGGCCGAAGATCGGGCCGGAAAGCCCCTTTACCTCGACGCGTGCCTCGGTGGCCACACTGACCTCGCCGGCAAGCGCGACTGATCCGATCAGCTCTCCGGGACAGCCTTCGTCGATCCAGGTCTCGATCCGGTCGATATCGTCATAAGCGATCGGCTTGCCGCCCCAGGGCAGGCGGGGGAGCTGCTTGCCGTCGAAGGGCGGCAGTCCGCGCAAGCCGCGGACCAGCGCTGAGCGCGCACCGCGCCCCTCGGCGTCGCTCTTGCCGCAACACGTTGTTGAAAGCGGCGCGATCAGCGGCATGCCCTGGAGCTCAAGCGTCAGGAAATCCGGCAGCGTCACCCCGGTCAGGCTGCCTGGTCCAGCTTTGCCGCCCGCAGCGGTGAGGATCGCCTCCACGTCGCTCCACGTAAACGGCGCATCGGGTTCGGACGCCTGCGCCTTACTTGTGGGCATCGTGGCCACCCATCGGCATCCCATGCATCTGCATGGCGTCGCCCTGCACGGCGTCACCCACCTCAGCGGGCAGCACCACGGCAACGTTCTGCATCATGCCCTGATCCTCGTGGTCTAGGATATGGCAGTGGAGCACATACTCGCCGATATAGCGCTCGTAGCGGGTGCGCAGCGTGATCGTGTAGATGCCTGAAAAACCCGTGGGCAGGTTTTGCGGGATCAGGCTCTTGATCCACAGCGTGTCTTTCCACACGCCCTTGAGGCCCGGATATTGCGGGTCGGGTGTCCCGGCGATGTCGTCTATCGCTCCAGGCGCGCTGACGTCCTTGCCGAGGGGGTCGGTGATTGAGACGATCTGGAACGGATTGACGTGGATGTGGAACGGATGGCTGACGAAATGCGATTGCAGCGTCCACACCTGCGCCTTGCCGAGCGGCAGCTGGCGGTCGATGCGGGTCGGATCATAGGGTTTGGTGTCGGCGGTGTTGAGGGTGTTGCCAACCTCGAACTTTACGTCCGGCCCTGTTGTATCGATGAAGAAGGTCAGTTCCTGCGTGCCGTTGCCCTTGACCTCCTCGTCCGTGACGTCGGGGTGCGGTGTGAAGCTGGTGAACTTTATGCCAGCCTTGAGATCGGACACCACTGCCGCCTTGACGTCGGCGGGCATGTTGGTCTCGGCCAGTGCAACCAGTATGCTCTTAACATAGGACTCGACATTGTCGACCGGCTTGCCCGGCGCAACGTCGATCAGGCCGAGCAGTTGTGGGCTCACATCCAGCCCGTTGACCACGCCCGATTTGGGCGCCGAGGAATCGATCACGCAGTAGCGCCCGGCTTCCGGAAAGACGACCAGCGCGTCGAAGCGGTAGCCGGGCTGGAGCGTCGCCAGCTTGGTCATTTGCGCAGCCGCCATTGTCAGGCCATCGGCGGCGACCAGCGCATAAGGCACTGGCTCGGTGTCGCAGGTATCTTTGATGAAGGCGGCGGTGGTCTCGGCCCTGAGCAGGGTCTTCACCCCAGGCTTCAACTTGCCGTCGAGCACCTTGAAGAACTGCAGGCTGATCGTGTCGCGCACGCCGGCATGGATGATGCGCCAGCGCTCGATCTGACCCTGCGTCGCCTTCATAGGGTCGGTGGGGTTGAACACCTTGCCGTTGAGCGAGGTATAACGACCCGATGCCGGCCAGGTGCCCGGGCCGAACTGGTCGTAGCCTTCGATGCCGCCGACATCGCCGGGGTCGCAGAAATAGCGGCCGTTAATATCCTGCTTGATCGGGCCGAGGTCGCCTTGCTTCGCGGCCGGGCCGCGGCAGGCATACTGAATCTGCTGCATCACCAGCACCCGCTCCGGAACTGCCGAGGTCGGGATCAGCGTATCGATGTCGCCATGGGCGGTTGGCGTCGGCGGGCGACCGCCGCGAATGATCAACGCGCCGGCCATGCCGCTCGACACCTGCAACGCGGTCGAGCCGTGGCGGTGCGTGTGATACCAGAACGTGCCGGAGGGGTGGTCCGACGGGATATTGTACTCGTAGGTGAACTTGGTTTGCGGGTTGATTGACAACAGCACATTGTCGCTGTTGCCGGTCGGGCTTACCCACAGGCCATGGGTGTGCAGGTTGGTGCCGTTGAAGCAGTGCGGAATGTCGGGCATCTGGCCGCCCGTCATACAGCCGGGGTCGCCGGGCTGCGGGCCTGCCGGCAGCTGGTTGTCGAGGATGATGCGCACCGTGTCGCCGGGAACGGCCTCGATGGTCGGCGAGACATAGGGCGCACCGGGATCGACACCCTTGCCCGTGTAGCCGCGCAGATGAACCTTGTCGTAGCCGCCCGTCGACGGGTTGTAGATCTGATTGTCGATATAGTTGATCTTGAGGTCGAGCAGCCGGTCGCCGCGCACCGGTGCCGTGTTGCCGGGCAGGGGCGCGGCCGGTGCTGCCTCCGTCAGGATAGGCTTGGCGATCGGCGCGCGTTCGTCCTGCAACAAGGGTGGATTGAGGATCTCGGCTGCCGCTGACGATGCCGCCATTGGTCCCAGGCCACTAACGAAAACACCCGCGAAGATTCGCGCGCGCACCATCGATCCACCACGTGACATGGGGCCTCCCTCAAATTGGCTCTAGATTTCAATCCGCAAGCATAGTGACCCAGATCGTGAGAATTGTCCAGATGGATTGAATGTAAAAGGTGAAAGTTACTTAATGGCCATGTGCAGGGTTGCTTATACGGCTCATTAAGATTTTATTGCAATTTCATTTACTTGTAGAAGTTCAGCCGCGATCGGCGGCTCTGCAGCGCGGCACGATCACCAATTTCGTATCCAGCTGGCGTTTACGCCGATGTCCGCTTCGCAGGGCGTCTTCCCCCGAGCAAGCTCCTCGCCTACGTTTGGGCCGCGAAGAACAAGCACCAAACGGGCGCCACAGGTCTCGTGGCGGCTGGATTAGAAGTTCTTGCCCAGGTTGAGCAGGAACCCGTTGTCGGTATCGCCATCGCTGCCGAACAGGCCGCGATATTCCAGCCGCACGTTGAAGTCCTGCACCGTCTGCACATTCACGCCGAGGCCGAGCATGAAGCGGTCCTTGCCGAGCCCGTCGATCGAGGTGTGATAGATCGGCCCGCCGAACATGTCGGCGTAGTTCATGGTGATCGCGCTCTCGCCCTGGAAGTCGTGCTGGTACTCTAGCCTCACCTGCGGTGAAACCACGCCGAAGTCAGCGGCGAACCTGTAGGCGAGCGTCAGGCCGAGATTGCCGGTGGTGGTACTGATGTCCTGCTCGCCATAGTGCAGGGCCGAGGAGGGATCGCCACTTTCGGCGAAGGCATCCAGCGTCGCCTTCGCCACGTCGAGACGCGCATAGGGCGAAATCTGCCATTCCTGGATCTCGAACTTCTTGCCGGCCGAAACCGAGGCGAACCATTGGCTACCATCGCGCTCGCCGTTGGCAAAGCCGCCGCCGGATGTCAGATAACGCTTCGAGTCGAACGACAGCCACTGATATCCGACCAGACCGTCGATGAAGTAGTCCTGGCCGGGATGATAGCTGGCATAGAGTCCCGCTGTGTAGGCCTTACCGGTGCTGCGGCTGCCATTGTCACCAATGTCGCTGACATCGCGGCCGTAACCCATGCCCAGACCGATCGCGAAAGCGCGGTTGAGGCGATAGTCGACGCCGGCGCTTAGGCCTGTGGTCTCGAACTTGTAGCCGTCGTCGCCGTCACGCTCACCGATATTGATCGAGCCTCCGGTCCAGATGGTTACCTTGCTATGGCCGAAGCTGCCGGAGCCGAAGCTTCCGGGCGTGCCCGACGTAGCGGTGTCGTCGAGAGACGATTTGAAGGGCCAGTTCGGGTCAGACGTCTGGCCGCGCTCACAGGATTCTCCCTTTGCTGCCCGCTCCTGGTCACTGCAGGTGTCGTCGAACGAGAGCACTATGCCTTGGACAAAGGCCAGGCTGTCGGTCGGTTCCTGGCCATCGTCGCTGTCATGAAGGCCTTCCAGACGCTGCTGGAAATTGCCGATCTGCGAGGTAGCGAAACGGCGTGTCGCGGCGGTCTCGGCGTTGAGAATGCCCATGACCTCGCTGTCCAGCGTCGGATCGGGACGCTCGACGACCTCGATGGTGATCGCTGTCACCGCCGACGTCGCATAGGCATTGCTCAAAGTGAAGGTCACTGTGGCCGTACCCTGGTATGTCGCTGTCGGGGTGAAGGTGAGTTGGAACCCGTTCAGCACGGTCGCTCCAGATGAAGGGGGAGGCACCGAAACAAGGCCCGCAGAGGTAAACGGCCCGCCAACCGCATCCTTGGCAAGGTCGACCACGACTGCCTTGCCCGACACTGTCGTGACGTGCTGCGCGACAGGGACGGGTACAGGCCTGACGTTGATCGTGACGGTGGCAGGCGCTGAGGTTCCGCCTGGTCCGGTCGCCGTGTACGTCAGTGTGTCCGACCCGTTAAAGGACGCTCCCGGGGTATAAATGATGTCAGTGCCGCTGACCGACGCGGTGCCGTGCGCTGGCGCGGTGGCGACCGAAATGGAAGCGATGGTGCCGGTATCGTTGTCCGTGACGTGGATGGTCACGGCTTGGCCCTCAAGCGTTTCGGCCGTCTCCGGGTTGGCAACCGGCGGGTTGTTGCCAATCACAAGCGTATAGTTTGCCGTGCCGGTGAAACCAAGATTGTCTGTCGCCGTAACGGTGATGTTGAACGGGCCGACAACCGTCGGTGTGCCAGAAAGCGTTCCCGTCGAAGAAAGTGTTATCCCGGCCGGCAGCGCGCCTGTCGTCACCGCAAAACTGTAAGGGCTGGTGCCCCCATTGGCTGTGAGTGCCTGGCTGTAAGCGACGTTAGATTGACCGGCAGGGAGGCTGGCTGGTGCCAGCCCTATGGTCGGCACTGCAACCACCAACGTATAGGCCTGGGACCCACTTGCCGCCGTGCCCGCCGTGCTGTCGGTCGCCGTCACAGTGAAGTTGAAGGTGCCGGCAACAGTCGGCGTTCCGGCTATTGCTCCGCCCGCGATGGTTACGCCTGCCGGCAATCCGCCCGCGGTGAGCGCATAGGTGTAGGGGCCGTTGCCGCCGCTCGCCGCGAGCGGTCGGCTATAGGCGATTCCGGCCGTGCCGCCTGGGATGCTGGTGGGCGATATGGTCACGGCCGGCAGGTCGATCGTCAAGCTATAGGCATGGATCCCTGACTGGCCGTGAGCATCGCTTGCCTGGACCGTGAGCGAGAAAGTGCCCGATTGGGTAGGCGTGCCCGAGAAGGTACCGGCCGAATTGAACGACATACCGGCCGGCAGCGCGCCGGACGTCAACGAGAAAGTATAGGGCGCCACACCTCCGGAGGCGGTCACCGTGGCGGAGTAGGGCGAAGCAGCCGTAGCATTACTCAGTATTGCAGGGCCGACAATGACGGTGGGCGGCCCGACCACCAATGCGTAGGACGCCGTGACTGCAAAAGTCGCTCCGGCACCGGTGCTGCTGTCTTGTGCCTGGAGCGTGAAATTGTAGGTGCCGGGTGCCGTGGCCGTTCCGGAGAGCAGCCCAGCCGAATTGAACGAGATGCCTGGCGGAAGCGCGCCGGCGGTGATGCCGAAGCTGTACGGACCTGTGCCGCCCGAGGCCGAGAACTGCTGGCTGAACGGCGCACCATAGGGAACGGGAATAGATCCGGGTGCCGGCGCCATGACAAGCGTTGGGGCGCTGACGGTGAGTGTGAAGGGCTGTGCAATCGCGAAGGGGCCATTTCCGGTGCTGCTGTCAGTGCCTGTGACATTGAGGCCGAAGCTGCCCGCTTCTGTCGGCGTCCCGGAAACGGTCACGCTGTTGGTCGTCGTCCCTGTGGCGGAAAGGCCCGCCGGCAAGCCACTTACCGACAGTGTGTACGGCGCAGCACCACCGGATGCGGTGAAGGTCTGTGAATAGGTAACGCCGACTTGGGCGGCCAAAGCCCCGGATGCCGCGACCACGATCGTCGGATTGCTGATCGTGACGGTTACTGTCGCCGGTGCGGACATTCCGGCCGTATTCGTTGCCGTATAGGTGAACGAGTCTGGACCGGCGTATCCGGCAGTGGGGGTGTAGGTTATCGATGTGCCGCTGGCCATTGCCGCGCCGTGGGCAGGCGCTGTGGCGAGCGCAACCGATGTCGGCGTTCCGGCGGTGATGTTAAGCGTGATTGGATTGGCGCTGCTGTTATAGGCGACCGTGGCCGACACGGGATTGGCAACCGGCGGAATGTTGACGATCTGGATGCCGTAGGCGCGGGGCGCGCTTGAATAGGGGCCGGTTCCCGTGCTGCTGTCAGTCGCGGTTACAGAGAAGTTATAAATTCCCTCTGCGGTCGGCGTTCCCGAAAACGCACCCGCGCCGGACAGCGATATGCCTGGCGGAAGGGCGCCGGCCGTCACTGCATATGCGTAGGGCGCGGTGCCACCGGTCGCGGGATTGAGCGAGGCCGAATAGGCCGCGCCGACCGTGCCGTTGGCAAGTGTGGTCGTCGGTAGGCTGACGGTCGGCGCGGCAACAACCAGCGTATAGGCACGTGTGCCGCTGAATGGCCCGGGCACGGTGCTGCTATCGGTTGCCTGGACGGTGAAATTGAATGTGCCGCCGGCTGTTGGCGTGCCCGAAAGTGCGCCTGTTGTCGTGTTCAAACTCAGACCGGCCGGAAGCGATCCCGCGGTGACGGCGAATGTATAAGGGCCTGTTCCACCGCTGCCGGAAATGGTCGTGCTGTAGGTCGATCCGACCGCTGCGCCGCCAGGCAGAGTGGCCGGATTAACGACGATGGTCGGCGCGGCATTGATGACGACGGTTATGTCCTGGGGGACGAACCAGACGCCCCCGGTCGAGATCGTTGTGCTGTCCTGCGACTTGACCTTGAATGTGACGGTGCCCTGAACGCTCGGCGTTCCGGAGATCAGGCCGCTGGAAGACAAGCTCAATCCAGCCGGCGGGGGACCAATCTCGACGCTGTAAGTATAGGGCGCGGTGCCGCCGCTGGTGCTGAGTTGCTGGCTGTATGCAAAGCCTACGGAGCCTGCGGGCGGGTTGGTCGGCGAAACGGCCAGCGTGGGTCCAGGGACACTCAAACTGTAGCTTTTGTCAGTCGTCAAAGGCGTGCCGGCGGTGGAATCCACCACATGCACGGTGTAATTGTAAGGGCCCGAGCCCGTTGGCGTGCCGGAAATCCTGCCGTTTGTTGCAAGGCTGAGTCCCGGGGGCAAGCTGCCGCCCCCCGGCGTATAGGTATAGGGCCCCACGCCACCGCTGGAGGAAATTGTCTGGTCGTAGAAAACGCCGACTGCCGGTGTCGGCAGGCTTGCGGGGGTAACGGTGATGGGCGAGCTGGCAGGGGAGACAGTCACATTGACCGTGACGACGCCCGCAGAAGCATCTTCAAAGGTGAAACTGTCGGACAGGGCGCCGTCGCCATTGTTGACATAGGTCAGGAGCCCAGCAGACGCGTTGTTGATGGTGACGGTGCCGTGTGCGGGCTGCACCACTCGGTCCTGCGGGTTTGTTCCGAAAGCATCGCATGACGACGCGTCGATCTGATGGAAGCCGCCAGACGCCACCGTAAACGTAATGGGGAGGGGGCAGCCGTCGGATGGAGCGGCCTGTGCCAGGGATGGCGCCAAGGCAGCCATGCCAACAAATGCAAGCATGGCAACCCATAGCAGGAAGCTGCTGGCAAGCGCATCCGAACGCCCGGCGCAATACTTTGCAGTCCGATCCAATGCACGCCCCCAATGCCGCCAATCGGTACGTTTTAGTGCCGAGGCGCAAAATATCGACCCCTTAAAATCTTTAAGCCGTCTTAGAATCCTGGCTTGGTCAGCTTCTTCGGATTCTAATGCAAAGTAAATCATATAGTCTTCACCATGTCTACCTCAGGTGAAAGACTCACCTTGCAGAATCCGTGCTTTATGAGCAATGATGAATTCAAGAAACCAAGATGTCTAATATTAGGGAATGCTAATGGCAGAATTTTTTCTCGGCCAGATCATGATGACGGGATTCGGGTTCGCGCCAAAGGGCTTCGCCTTTTGCAACGGCTCGATAATCGGCATCGCTCAGAACCAGGCGCTGTTTTCGCTGCTCGGCACCACCTACGGCGGCAACGGCACCACGACCTTCGGCCTGCCCAATCTGCAGTGCCGCACCCCGGTCGGATTTGGCCCATCCGCCGATCCGAACTGGAACCCGACGGCCTATCAGTGGGGTGAAACGGGCGGGGTTGAAAACGTCACGCTGCTGTCTCAGCAACTGCCGGCCCATAACCATGTGGGTAATGCGACCACGGCAGCGGGTGCGGCGCGCAATCCCAGCGGCGCGCTCTATGGCGCCACCACAAACGCCATCTATGCCGCACCGAATGGCCGCGCGGTTCCCTTGTCGGCTCCCACCGTCACCTATGTCGGCGGCAACCAGTCGCACCCGAACATTCAGCCTTACGAGACCATCAACTACAACATCGCGATGAGCGGGATTTTTCCGTCACGCAGTTGACGCCGCCAGCACACAATTGCCCGCCAAATCACTGCCCTGAGGAGGTCCATCGATGAGCACGCCCTTTGTCGGAGAAATCCGCATGTTCGGTTTTTCGCGCGTGCCGAACGGTTGGTTCGCCTGCGACGGAGGGGTGTATCCCATCTCGGAATATGACGTGTTGTTTACACTGATCGGCACCACCTATGGCGGCGATGGCCAGTCCACGTTCGCCGTGCCCAATCTTTCCGGTCGTGTGCCCATCCATCAGGGCACAGGGTCTGGCCTATCGAGCTATGTCCTGGGCCAGGCGGCCGGCAACGAGGACGTCACTCTGCTCCCTCAGCAGATGCCGCAGCACAATCATTCGATGACCGCGACCACGTCGAGCGCCGATGGCAAATCGGTCAACACGGCGGCCGAACTTGGTGCCATCTCAAACGACACCATGTATGTGACCGATATTGCCGGCGCTACGCCTTATGTCACCGCCCCTCAATCGACGCAGACTATCGGCGGGAACACGGCTCACGACAACACGATGCCGACGCTGACAGTGCAGTTCTGCATTGCATGGGCGGGAATTTACCCATCGCAGGGCTGAGCCCGCGCACGGGATTGTTTATGGAAACCGGTTCGCCATCCAGATCGCAAGGACATTCCAATGACTGAGCCCTTCCTCGGTGAGATACAGGTTTTCGGGTTCAGCTTCGCTCCGCGCGGGTGGGCTTCCTGCAATGGCGCCGTTGTTCCGATCCAGCAAAATTCGGCGCTGTTCTCTTTGCTTGGCACCAACTACGGCGGCAATGGCACAACCACCTTTCAACTGCCCAACTTCACCAACCGCGCCGGCTGCAACCAGGGCAGGGGCCCCGGGCTTTCAAGCCGCACCATCGGCGAGACGTTTGGCGCAACCAGCGAGACGCTGACGGTTGCACAAATGCCGGCGCACGCGCATCAGTTCACCATATACAACCAGCCGGATCTGGCCAAGAAAACGGGCTCGCCCTCTGCCGGCAATTCATTGGCCCCGCCCGGAAGCACCAGTCCTTTTGTGGCCAATGCGCAGGCGAACGCGCAATTCCTGTCCACCATGCTCGGCGCTACCGGGAACAGTCAGCCGCACGAGAATCGCCAGCCTTACCTCGCGGTGAATTACAGTATAGCGATGTCGGGGGTCTTTCCGTCCTTCGGTTGATGGCCTCCAGCAAAGCAGAAGCGTTGCCGACGTTTCCTGCCGGCGAAAGCTCCCGGCTGAGCTTTCCACGTGGCGCGTCCCGCAGGGCGACGCTCGCGGACATTCCATTTCTGCGCCGGCTCTACTGGTCATTCCGCATGGAGGAAATGGAACCCGTGCCTTGGCTGCAGGAGATGAAGCGGGCTTTCATCGACGGGCAATTCGCCCTCCAGCACCGCCACTATGTCAGCGTGTTTTCAAACGCCGATTTCCTGATCCTTCAGGACAAGGGCAAGCCGATCGGACGGCTCTATGTCGATACCAGCGCCGAGCGTTGGCATATCATCGACATCGGTTTTTTGCCGGAATGGCGCAAGCGTGGCCGAGGGATCGCCCTGCTGAAGGCAATGCAACGCCAGGCGCAAACCTCCGGGGCATCGGGGGTATTCCTGCATGTCGAGCGACGCAACATCCGCGCACAGGCTCTCTACCGCCGCCTTCAGTTTCAGGAAGTCGATGCTACCGATACCCATATCGGAATGGAGTGGTCTACGGCCTGACCGGCCTTGCTTGTCCGGTCGACCGGATGCACTGTCAATTGAAGATTGCCTGATAGACAATGCCTTCCTTGTCCCTGGCGACAGGGACAAGGAACATTTCGAGGCTGCCCAACGTCGCATTCTTCAGCTTGTAGAGCTTTTGCGGTAGGACGATCGGTGAGCCGCTTCGAAACATCAGGGAAAAGGGCGATCGCCGAATTCCGGGAAATCCGCTTTCCGGCAGCGGCCGCGCCTCTGACAGCGTCATGGGCAGCGAACTCTCCCCCATGTCGAGGTCGAACGCGCTGCCGACGCAAACGGCGAAATGCTCCAGCGTCACAAGTCCCATGAGCTCTCCAATTTCCCGCACTTTGTGCCTCTCAGGCAACCATCCCATGGTCGGGTCGTGGACGGCACGCCGATGGCTCGATTGATACCGTGTTCTGGCACGGCATGAAAGTTCTTGCGAGCCCTTCCTTCCGGCAAGATGTGGCTTCTCGATCCAAGCATTGTTGGTCGACTGTAGTGTCACTGTGGGAGGTGCGTCCTCAGTCTTTGGAATATTCGCCAGGGCGGATCCTCAAACAGTAGACTGACAGCATAGAACTCCCCCAGTTGAATTCATGGGGATAGTTGTTGCCGCTGGTCGTCGCATGATAGCCGGCAGGGGCCGATTTGGCGGTTCCGGGTCTGTATTGCCATACTGCGAAATCAATGCGATCGCATCGGGATTGTTGCCGTTTGCATCCCGCGGGCCACCGATGATGGCGAACAGGCAAAGAGCGCCCGAGTTCGCGTGGACGGGACTGACCTCATGCGATGCCGGCGATATTAGCTTCGCCTCGTCGAAGGCCGGCCACACCAGCCCGATCATTGCTGTGGTGCATCAGGTGCTGGGGCTGCTGCCCGAGCTGTCGGTCGCGGAAAACATCGGCATCGTGCATGCAAGGTCGGGCTGGTCGCAAATCAGCCGTCGGCGCATGCGCGAAATCGCCCTTGGTGCGCTCCGGCTGACCGATGCGATCGGCGAAGAGATCATCGATTTGCCGGCACGCAAACTGTCCCTCCACGAGGGCCAGATCGTCGAGCTCGCTCGTGCACTTTCAACTGGAGCGGAAGTGCTGCTTCTTGACGAGCCGACGGCCAACCCAACCGCCGGCGAGACGGCCAAACTTTTCTCGGTGCTGAAGCGGTTAGTGCAGGAGGAAGGCATCGGCATGCGCTCAACTGGCCGTTCTCGCCAGAGGAAACGTTTGCCAGGTTGATCTCGGGTGACTCTCAAGCTTGCGCCGGCCGGCTAAACGCGACGGCATGAACACCGCGACCGTCAGCTATAAGCGTGATCGTTTCCGCCGCGGATGATCACTTAGGACGACAGTGTCGGGTTTACGACGATGTCGGAGATCGGACACAGATGGGGCGGCTCACCACCACATTGTAATTGAAAGCTTTATTCCTTTGGCACGGTTGGTGCGGCGAACGATTCGCAAACATGCAGGCCACCCAAAAGAGAGGTGGGCGTCATCCGGATTCTTGCGTTAACGGTCCACTCGGAGTGGCACCCGACGGGCGCGGGCGGATGCCGGCCGTCCCGATTGTCATCGATTCCGGTCTGCAGAAAACAGGAAGCGGATTAGAGGGACAACCAGCATGAACTCGAATTTGAAACGGTTGGCCAAGGCAACTGCCATCGCCTTGCTCTGGACGGTTAGCGCTGCGTGGGCGCACGAAGGTATGTGGATGCCGGGCCAGACTGCGGAAGTGGGCGCGGCCATGCGCGCGGATGGGCTCCGGATCGACCCCGCACAGCTGGGCCGTCTGGACGTTGGCCCGCTCAACGCGATCGTATCACTTGGCGGATGTTCTGCCTCCTTCGTCAGTCCACAAGGGCTAGTCGCAACCAATCACCACTGTGTGTTCGGATCCATCCAATACCACAGCAAGGAGGGTCAGGACTATCTCACAAACGGCTTTCTGGCGAAGAGCGTGGACGAAGAATTGCCTGCGGCGCCTGGCAGCCGCATCTATGTGATCGAGCATATGCGGGATGTGACCGCCGACATGCTCAACGGCGTCTCGGACAAGCTGAACGGCTTTGCCCGCTATGAGCGGCTCGACACAAACCGCAAAACGCTGATCGCCGCATGTGAAGAACAGCCCAATCGCCGCTGCGAGGTATGGGCCTATTATGGCGGCGCCTCCTACTATCTGGAGCAGAAACTCGAAATTCAAGACGTGCGCCTTGTCTATGCGCCCGCGCTTGGCATCGGTAACTTCGGGGGCGAGACGGACAATTGGATGTGGCCGCGTCACACAGGCGACTTCGGCTTTTATCGCGCCTATGTCGCTCCTGATGGTTCCGCCCGTCCATATGCGCGCGACAATGTTCCTTACCGGCCGAAGATCTGGCTGCCCATAGCCCGTGACGGGGTCAAGGAAGGCGATTTCGTCATGGTCGCCGGCTTTCCGGGGTCCACCAATCGGTTGCGCACCGCCGACGAAGTCCGGTTCAATTTCGCGCACTACGAACCGCTGCTGCAGCGTTTGCTGTCGGACTATGCCGCCCAGATCAGGCAAGCCACGACAGGCAATCGCGAGGCGCAGATCCGCTACGCCTCCATCCTGCAAGGCGCGGAAAACTACGAGAAAAAGCTGGCGGGCGATCTCGCCGGGGCCGATGCAATTGGGCTCGAGGCGCGCAAGGCCGCCGAGGAGAAAGCTTATCGCGACTGGGTCGCTGACGATCCTGCCCGGCAGGCGCGCTATGGAGCAGCAATCCGCGAACTGGACGCCATAGTGGCCGAGAATAGCCGGGCCTCACTTGAGGAGCTGCGGCAGGCGCTGCTGGACCGCGCGCAAATCCTCTCATCCGCGCGCGGTCTCTATCGCTGGGCCAAGGAGCGCGAGAAGTCTGACGAAGACCGTGAAAGCGGATTTCAGGATCGCGACCGTAACCAGACCGTGGATCAACTGATGCAGATCGAACGCCGTTATCTGCCCGACATCGATCGCAACCTCTTCGAGGCCGCGCTCGATGAATATCGCCGGCTGAACGAAAAGGACCGCGATACTGCGTTCGAGACCGCTTTGGACCAAATCGGCCTTGACCGACTTTATGCAGACACCAAACTCGCTGACACGGCCACGCGGCTCGGCTGGCTCGACAAGCCCGCGGCTGCTTTCGAGCTGTCGGACGATCCTTTCATCAAGCTGGCGGTCGCACTATACCCCGGCGATATAGCTACGGAGCGCGCGGCCAAGGACCGCGCCGGCCGCACGCAGGCAGCCCGGGCGACTTATATGCAGGGCCTGCGTGCCTATCGGCAGTCGATCGGCCGGTCCGTGTATCCCGACGCCAATGGATCGCTGCGCATCACCTGGGGTAAGGTGACAGGACGCACGCGCGACGGGCAGATCTGGACGCCCTTCACCACGGCCGAGGGACTTCTAGCGAAGCACACTGGCAAAGGTGAGTTCGATGCGCCGGATGCCATAGTTGCCGCGATTCAGGCCAAGGACTATGGCCCATATGTCGCGCCAACGCTGGGCACGTTGCCGGTCGATTTCATGTCCACCGTCGACATCACCAACGGCAACAGCGGCTCGGCGACGCTGAACGGGCGTGGCGAGTTCGTGGGTCTCGCTTTCGACGGCACACTCGAGGGCGTGATCTCGGACTGGGCTCCCGATGCGGACCGTGACCGCGCCATCCATGTCGACAGTCGCTTCATGCTGTGGACCATGGACAAGATTGACGGGGCGGGCCGGCTGCTCAAGGAAATGGGAGTGCGGCCGTCATCGCGCTCCTGTGCGGATAGAAAACGTTGATAAATGTCAGGGTCTTGTTGCAATGGCTGAATGGGAGGCGCAGAGAGGTCTGACACGAGGCCAATCACGCGGCAAGGCGAGGCTCGGCTGTTGCTTACGCATCATTGACGCTTGCGTGGTGCTGCCGGACGATGTTCCGCCTCAGCAGTTCACGCCGTCGAAACTTTGGCAACTCGTTTCCGACCTCGATGCGTCTATCCGAGTGTACCCGTTGCGCCGCTCCGCGTTTGAGGCCAAGAGGGACGATATAGACAGCCTGAGCCACGACATTGCACGTGATGGATACCGGCCTGCGCGAACGGCTGAGCACGGCGAATGTGATGCAGACCGAAACTGACGGGGCGATAGCCGAGATGGTCGCTCGCAAGCTGGTCGTGCGGCTGGATCGCGGCTGATTGGGCTCCCACTTCATATATGCCAATGCCCGCGCCGACCGCGTTTCCAGGAGGCTATTTCGACCGACGTGTCACGCCCGTGAGTTCCGCCACGTACATGAGGACAACCGCGATTTGCATATTCGCAGGGCGAAAGCCCCGTTCGTGTCTGAACTGCTTGGTCAGATAAAATACTGAACACTATGGCAACGAGCGCAGAGAGCCATATGCTCGTCGTGGTCTTGAGCATTCGAACCAAGCGATGCAACTCACATCGCGGTCAACGTGGAGTCTGCTTGTTGCGCTCGCACTTTGTGTAGCTGGCGCGATGGCTTGGGGGTTTGTTGGCGGGCTCCCCTTCCATACCAAAGGGTCAAGGTATTTCGGCGATGCATTCCTCGAGACGCGCCAGGCTGAACGTCGCATTGCGAAATTCATGTCCGGCTTCGAAACGCCGACGGCGCCCATTGGTGCGGTCACTATGAGGTCGCGCTTCAGTTCGGCAATGCGCGCGCGGACCCTGTCGACCCTCGTCCTGATGCAACGCCTTGGTCCACCCACACCCGCGCATCGGTCTTCCTGCCACACCAAAAGCCATGAGGGGGTAGCCACCGAGATTCCAATTCCGGCAAGCCGAAACGCTCTAATTTAACATCGGCGCCGCTTGGGAAGAAGCGCTGGGCCTCCGGACCTGACGTGGCGTCGGCCCATGAGCGGCAGCGCCAAAGCGCAGTCACAGGCCCCTCAAGCGCCGGGCAGCGCGCCCTTCGCCGACATCGCGTAGAAATCAGCAGGATGGCCAGCCCCACGCCGCACGCGGTCAGGATAAGGCTCGCCGTGAAGATGCAGTTGGCGCGTTCGTAGGTGTGTCGGCGCAGCGAACTCATGTCGAGCTGAAACGCGATGCCGAAGAGGATCGGCACAACGGTGAACAGATCGTAGAATCGCCATGGCCTGGGTTAGCAGCCCAATGCGTGACGAAGCCGGGCGAAAAGGCAAGCAAGATCCCCCCGACGGTGATTGTACCGTTGCGAAAAATCGTCTCGATCCCTTCGGATGGTTGTCGTTCAAGTGCTCTCCCCTC
Source organism: Mesorhizobium sp. M0587 (assembly GCF_040320945.1). Lineage (NCBI taxonomy): Bacteria > Pseudomonadati > Pseudomonadota > Alphaproteobacteria > Hyphomicrobiales > Phyllobacteriaceae > Mesorhizobium > Mesorhizobium sp. M0587. The sequence continues at coordinate 84,721 of NZ_JAMYQP010000021.1, read as the reverse complement.
CATCAGCCGTAGCAGGCGCGGTCGACATTAAGCTCTCAGATCCCTGTACATCGCCGCCAATTGGTCAAGGGCCGAGCACCGAAGCCATACGGCACCGTCTCAGGTTGCGCTGCCCCTCCTTTGCGGCTGGTGGCGCTGAAGCAAAGCGCGCGTTTGATGTCATGGATGGCTCTGAAAATCGGCGTCGCCGCGATCGAGGCGGCGCGGCACGGTTGATGCTCCATCGCGTCTTGTAGCCAGATCGCTGCCGGAGCGTGTTCGCGTTGCCACCTAACTGCGACGTAGAACGCTCTCCGACGCTCGAGGGCGGACAACCCCGATTCGGCGCCGCCTGTGGCGAGCAGTTCGAAGTTCCATTCAATCGAAACCAAAGAGGAGACGACAGTGGCGAAGGCGAAAGGTTCGGCGAAGAACGCCAAAGCGGAGGCAAGCAAATCGGTTTCCGTTTGGGAGGACGATCCCGGAACGGGGATACTGGTTAGCCGACCCATTCCAGACCTTTCCAAGAAGCCTCTTGCTTTTGGGTTTCCCGAGCCTGCTCCAAAGCCGGGCGTATACCCTCCCGGAGCGGCCGATTTCAGGTATTGGACCGCAGCGGAAGCGTTGCGACGGGGCGCGGACTTCTGGTCGGTGCGCGTTCCGCTGACGAAGTGGCAGGTCGGCGCGACCCTAAAGGTCATCCTCGACGAAGGAGACGATCTCAATGCCTACTACGATCGCGAGGCCCTTAACTTCTTCCACAGCCCCTCTCGAACAGGTACCGTTTATTCGGGAGAGAGCCCCGATGTAGTTTGCCACGAGATGGGACACGCGGTACTGGATTCCTTCAAGCCGGAGTTGTGGGACGTAGGCAGCCAGGAAGTCGCGGCATTCCATGAATCGTTCGCCGACATCAGCGCGATCTTGTCGGCCATCCAGCTACCGTCGCTTCGCATCAGCATACTGCACGATACCGGCGGCCGCCTTTACAGGAATTCGCGGCTTTCTCGCCTCGCCGAACAGATCGGCGCTGCCATCCGCGCGCAGCGTCCGGACGCTGTAGATGCGGACTGCCTGCGGAATGCGGTGAATTCCTTTGCGTACCAAGACCCGAGCACGCTCCCCAATTCGGCCCCGGCAGCACAGCTTTCCTCGGAGCCACACTCGTTTTCGCGCGTTTTTACAGGCGCGTTCTTCGAGTCGCTCGGCACGGCCCTTTCCGCCAAGGCGCAAGATCCCACGATGCCGACGGAGGCTGAATTGCTCTCAGTCGCAAGCGATCTGGCCGGCATTCTCATAAGCGCGATCAAAGCTTCGCCGGTGGTGTCCAACTGGTACGCCCAAGTGGCCGCGAATATGGTGATCGCAGCTGGCCCGGTGGATGCTAGATATCCGCCGATCATCAAAGCAATCTACGTGCGTCGTCTGATCCTCTCTCTGCACTCCGCAGCGAGCATTGCCTCTGTCCCAACCGCGCGAGCTGCTGGCCCTGCCGCTGCTGCCGCACAGGAAGACCTGGCCGAGACAGCGTTGCCGGCAGTTGACTACGGGATCAACGGGGTGCTCTTCGTCAGGACGCCATCACAGAGAGACCATTTTGTCGCATTAAGCGCCGCCGGCGACTTGTCGCCGGTACAACCTCTCAGCGCAGCGACCGCGGCTCAGATGTTCGTCGACGATCTGTTTAGCCGAGGTCGTGTGGACTATGACGATGTGGTCTTGCCTGAGGCTCGGCTGGATCACGGACGTAAGCTAAAGTCACATCGGCTGGTAACGACCCCCGGCGGCGCGCGCTTGGATAGGCTGCTATTCGATTGCGATTGTGGATGCCAATGATAAGCTAGACAATATGATAGTGCGAAATCATAGAGAGAGCGAAGGTGCCGTCTAAAAGGAAGGCCGATCTTATAGTCCCGAACGACTCCGAGAAAGCAGCGTTCGTGCGAGGTATGATCGAACGGGGCGAAGCCGTACAGGCCAATCCCGACGGTTCTTTGCCTCCAGGGGCCACCCATCTTATTGTCGGGAAGACAGAGAATGGACTGCCGATCGTCAAGCGTGCCAGATTCAGCGCGTTTTAGTGCCCGAAAACTGATGCTCGGTTCCGAAGTCATAGGTCCGCCTAGCGCGTCAGCTTGGTCGTTCGGCATACCCTATCCGTACGGCAAAAGCGGACATGAGCGAGCAGGCTAGGCGGCACGTTTTGCTCCACAATCGCCGTCGTGCCAGTTGCAAGGACAGGGCAGCGATCGAGCCTGATTGCGCGGCGAGCATTTCCATTATGGTCCGTCGTATACCAAAGAAAGGTTTCGACGGGCGTGATGAATTTATTCGCCGCGCTCTTCACATGCCGCGCGTTCTTCAGTTGAGGCCGACGCCGCTGCCAGAAAGCTGTCTCCCATCGCGGGGCGGCGGCGTAGTGGGCAGCAAGCGCGGGCGTGTAGTCGGCAAGGCCTTGCGCGGCGATCATCCCATAGCGCGCGCGGGCGAGGTCATCGCGTCCGTCGGCCATGTCCGACGCGGCATAGGCGGCGAGGATGCCCGAGCGCAGCGCATGCACGATACCGCGCGACGACAACGGGTCGGCGGCGAACAGGCAGTCGCCCGCCGCCACCCAGCGCTCACCCGCGGCCGGATCGATCGTGGCCGTTCCCGCCGATCTGATCGACGCCGAGGTTTCGCGTGCGCCTGGGGGTAGGAGCGGGGCGATGAATTGCGTCGCCGCCAGTGCGCCGTACCAGGATTGCGGGTCGCGCAGTTCGCTGCCCAGTGGGATCGGTCAGGCACGCCACCATCCGGCGTCCGCCAGGCAAGTCGGCGCTGTACCACCAGCCCTCGGGCCGGGCCTCGATGACCATGCGGCAAGCGCCCGGCGCGCGGTCGAAGAAGCGGGTGTATGCGGCGAGGTGGCCGTGCACACGAAGCTTCGCGCCGAAGGATCGCGCCAGCCGCCAGCTGCGGCCGGTCGCCCAGATCACGGCGCCGGCGACAATGTCCCCGTCGGCGAGGTTGAGCCGCCGGCCTTGGCCCTCACGCTCCGCCGAACGCACCTCACACCCAACTCGCACCTGCGCGCCTGCCGCCGCTGCCGCCTGCACCAGAAGCCGATCGGTCGAGTTGCCAGCCGGCGCCCTGGGCGGAGATATGCTGTGCCGCTCGTCCTGCGCCTCGCCGGCCCATGCCGAAAGGACCGCGCGGCTCGCCAAAAAAGCTCTCTCGAGGAAGGGTGTTCAAACGCCGAGCTGGCGCAGCAGCCCACGCGCCACCGCCGGCAACACCTCCCCGGTTTTATCAGGTGGTGCCGGCCTGCCTCGAACAGGACGACGCGCCGGTCAGGCGCGTGCCGACGCAACGTCAACGCCGCCGCCGCACCCGCCGGCCCGCCACCAATGACGACGAAATCAGCCTGCTCGCACGGCATAGAAGGATGCCATCACCCCTCCCGGGTTGGTGCTGCCGCCGTCGCCCCGAATGCGGGATCGTGCGCACCACCGATCCGACGATCGCCGGCACTTCCAGCAGGTCGGTGCTGTCGGCCAGACGGGCACCAGCCAGCCGATATAGTCGTACATCCACTCTTCGCCGCCGACCACGCCCTTGCGCTGAAAGCGCACCTGCATCGGCGAGCCGTAACCGAAGCTGCCGCGCAGATCGAGCGACCATCCCGGCCCGCCGATCGTGCCTGAAAGCTCGATTGCGGATTGCTCGACGATGGCCAGCGTGCCTTCGCCGAATAGCAAATCGTTGGCCGCCTTGCTGATATCGGGATCGTTTAGGAAGCTGCGATAGGCCCAGTTGCCGACAAACCGATTGGTCACGGTCATTCTCCCGAATCTTCGACGCAGATGTATTTGCTTCCGGGCGAGGGCTGATCGAGCCGGCCCGCCGGATTGCAGACGACGGAGCCGAGCTTCGACCATTCGGTCACCATCTTGATGTCGCCGGCAAGCGTCTGCGGAATGCCGCGCGCCCAGTTGCGGAACTGGAAGTCCTTGCCGACGGTATAATAGGCCCGCATCGGCCGATGCGCAGGCCACCACAAAGTCTCCCACACGCGCCGCTCGCGCTCCATCAGCGTGTTGCCGACGCTGTCGGGAAAAGGACGTTCCATTCCTCGTATGTGACGTCGATCGTCTGGGTGGAGCATTCGTTGAAATCAGCCTGCCATGGCAGCCCGCTGAGCTTGGTCAGATCACCGGGCTGCAATCCGACATCGAGATCGCTGCCGAGCGACAGCGGGTCGGGGGCATAGGCGATATGGCCGTCCTCGCTGACGCCCGCTCCCCACCGATTGGCATTCTCCTGCGCGGCGGTGAGCGCGAAGCTGTACCATTCGGGGTCGGCCTTGATGCGATAGGGTTCGCGCCAGATCGCTGGGTTGCGAATGATCCACGTCACCTCGCCACCCGGGCAGAAGGCACCGCTGAGTCCGTTCGAGAGCACGCCCTGGTCCAGACCGAGGCAACCCGGCACGTTCCAGTCCTTGTAGGGCTGCCACGGGTCGATGGCCGGCGCGAAGCCTGCATCCACCTCGTCGATGAAGATGCCCGCCGCCCATTGCTTGAGCAGGAAGAGCTGCGTGCCGTTCAGACGCAGGAACTTGCTCACCGTCTTGTTGGTGATCGGATTGTCGCCGGCAAGCAGCGGCATCAGCGGCAGGTGATACGTCCGCGTCGCTGGATTGGCGTCGAGCTGGACGCCAGCCGGCGCATCGCTGCCGCAATCGGCTCGTCCGGATCAGCGGTGCGATCCGGCTGGGCCGGCTCCTGCCTCGAAGACGACCGGGCAAGCGCGAGCATTCGCTTCTTGGGCGGTGCGGCGGCAGCGGCGATGCCTTCGATAACGTCCGTGACCGCTGTATGGAACGCGTTGCGCGCTGCCGCATAGGCGGTGTCCGCCGCTGTGTCGTTCTCGCTGAAAACCTGTTTCCAGCGCACAATATAGGCCTGCGGGAGTTTCATCATCCTGGGGCGGGCATACAGCCGCGCTAAACGCCGCTGCTGCCCGCCTGAGCGCGGCGGCGGCATCGCCAACCACGGCATCTCTACCGCGCCCGGCGCCTGCGTTGCATCGAGCAGCATCAGGCTAGGTTCCACTGCCGCCTCGAGCAACCGTCCGCCGACATGATCCTTGGCGCGAAGTTCCTTCTGCGCCAGCGCACGTGGTGCGATGCGCGGCAGGATGCAGAGGCGATAGGGATCGAACGTCCCCCGGCTGGACTGTTTGTGCGGAAAGTTCGACTGCTGGAGGATGTTGGCGAAGTAGGAGAATTCATCGGCACGGAAAATGATCGGCCAGATGTCGCGCCAGAACCATGGACGATAGGCTGGGCTCTATTCCACCGGTCCAGCTTTCCAGTGAAGCAGGGCTGCGGTCTCGGTCGGATCGATCTTTTGCGGCGCGTCAAACGTGCCTGATGTGCCAAACATGTCGGTGCGATAGGCGAATTCGCGGATCGACATGTCCTCGACCACATCTTCCAGCGTGATCATGTCGAGCACTTCCGGCGCGTAGCGGGGATATCCGTGCTGCGCAGATCTGTGCTCCGGCCACTCAAATGCACCCTGACCGGATCTACCCGATCCGTTCGATCAAGGACAATTTGTCCGATAGCTAACAGTTTTGTCTCCTCGGAATTTTAGGTGCATTCATCAAGCACACTCCGACCTCCTATCAAAAACCCCAGCAAAAAAGGCATATAGCGATTCGCTGGGCGAGATTGGCGGCTACATCCTCAACATGGTGCGCCCGTTGCGGGTCATCTGCCGCAAGCCTTTGAGGGTTGCGATCAACCAAAGGAGATTGACCTATGCCGAAGGAAAAAAAACCAGGATATCTACATCAACCAGACGTTCTGCGGAGTTTGGCTGCTCAGCTTCGTGATGAGGCTTCGCGAGCCGAGGCGCGGGCGCAGCGGCTGACAGACGGGGTTGAAGCAGCCGCCTGTCTTCCCGGCTGCTGGAATGCTCTGTCTACCTGCATTCAGGTCCAGCCTCTTTAAGTGGTGCACTGGCCGGCATTGCGTCGGCCAGCTACTTTCTTGCTTTCGTAAAAGCGCAGCTGTGCTTTGAAATCCGGATATCCGACCATGGGCCATATCGAATTGCTGCCCCAGCTCAAAAAATCGGTGCGACTCAAGCCAATGCATGGCTATGCCTTGGTTCATGCTCGCCATCCATCACAGATTCGCATGGTCGATCCCTCTCACGCGTTCTTTCTGTCGCTGTGCGACAGAACACTCCTCACCTCCGAAATCGCCTATATCTATGGGCAGACATTTGGGCTTACGAATGTTGAAGCAAAGTCCCAAGTAGATCAGCTGCTTAGACTTTATCGGCAGTTTCTCACGTTCGAAGCCAAACCAAATCCAAGCGAGCGATTTAGTCCACAGAAATTCCTCTACCCGGCCGATACCCCCGCCATAGAACGCGCCACCTTCGGAAAGTGGCCCGTTCCTGCGGGAATCAGTTTCACTCTCACTTTCAACTGCAATTTCAGCTGTTCGTATTGTTACCAGTATCGCCACCAGAGGAGCGACAGACGCTGGACCCTGAGCAAGTGCCTCGAACTGCTGCACGAGGCGGCGGCTTGGGGAGTCGTATTTGTCGGGCTTACAGGTGGTGAGCCAACGCTTTTCGACGGCTGGCTTGAGGTAGTGGAGCGCACCCTCTCGCTGGGCATGCTTCCGGCCATGACCAGCAACGGCACGGTGATCGGAACTTGTCCGGACATTGCCCTTCGGTTGGCAGCTGCGGGCATGGAAGAAATGACGATCAGCCTAGACGTGCCTTCACCGCAGTTACACGATCAGGTTACGCGGTCTCGCGGGCACTTTCCAAAGGTGATCGACGCGATTCGGTTTTTGCGGGCGGCGGGGATTCGGGTGGTGGTCAAGAGTGTGGTGACACCAATGACCCAGAACACAGTAGAAGAGACTATAGATCTTCTGGTGGATTTGGGTGTCGCGGAAGTCGGCATCTCCTACATGGAGAGTGGGGCCATCAAGTCTCCTGCCAATCGCGCTCGCAAGGTGACCTCCAAGGACCTGGCCCGGATAAGAAATCGGATCGAGCGAAAGCGAGAGCAGTATGCACAAGTCTGCACTGTGCATACGCCGAAGGATGCAAAGGGAAAGTGGAACGACAGCGAGTGGTATCCCTGCGGTGGCATCAATATGGGGATGTCGATATTTCCGAGCGGTGACGTCTCAGTTTGTGACAAGATGCATGGGGTGAAGGCCTTTACCTACGGTAACGTGTTCAGCGCGGGACTCAAAGCAATCTGGGACAGTGAAGCGTTTGCTGTCCTTCGTGCGCGGACCGCGAACCCGAAGGTCGTTGATCCGGACTGCGCCCGCTGCAGCAAGTTGCACCTCTGTCGGACATCCTGCTTTGTTGATTCATTCAACGCCACGGGCAGCTACTTCTGCAAGGCCCCATCTTGCGGTGGTCCTTTCTTCGACTAGGTCGCAAACTCATAAACTGGATTTCCGTTTTGTGACGGGTTCTGATTCAAGGCTTCCTTTGGAGGCTTGAATGCGTCGATACGAATTGAGCGACTTCGAGTGGGGTGTGATCCAGCCGCATCTGCCCAACAATGCTCGTGGCGTAGCGCGGATTGATGACAGGGACATTGCGGTGGCGGAAGCCGCCAATGCGCAGGCCATGTTGTCGGACAGCGAGGCCCTAATCGCCCGCCTGGAACTGGCGAAAAGCTGAGGCCCGAACTGCGCGGCCAGAATCCGAGCGTACGGCGCGACTGATCGACCAGATGGAATTGCAGCTCGAAGAGCTGGTCGTGGCTGCCACGGAAGAGTTGCCGCGCAGGCTGCTGCTGCCAGACCCCGAGCGTGCGTTCGTTCACGCGCAAACGGCCGGTACGAAAGCGCTGGCCGGAGGATATCGAGCGAGAGCGTGTTATCATTGATCCTGCGACCACCTGTGCATGCTACGGGGCTCGCGCCTGTCGAAACTGGGCGAGGACGTTACCAAGACACTGGAAGAGATCCCGCGCCGGTTCAAAGTGATCGAGACGGTACCGACGCCCGTGACTGCGAGGGATCAGCCAGCCGCCGGCACCGTCCATGCCACGCCCACGCGGCTTCATCGGCCCTTATCTGCTGGCGACGATCCTCTTCGGCAAATTGGGAATGCACAAGCCGCTCAACCGACAGAGCACAAGGTTCAAATGCGAGGGCATCGAGCTTTCGACCTCGACGCTGGCCGATCAGGTCGGGTTTGGGACATCCGCTCTCATGCCAATCTTTGATCTTATCGAGGCGCATGTCTTCGCGGCGGAGCGCCTTGTCCGCAACATTGCGAGGACACCAGCGCTCCCGTCGCTCGCGCCGTCGCGTCAAGTCTAGCGATTGCGACAAGATAACAGAGCCTGCCAGTCGGCTTCGATCGAATCATTCGTTCGCATACTGGCTGAGGACTCGCATCTCGATTCCACCAGTCTACCCCTAAGTTAACCCCTATGGGGCACGGGACTGCCGGTCGATTCGACCCCGATCGCATCAGCGGCCGTCGAGTTGCGCCTCTTGGGCGACCTTCGACGGAAGAATATTCCGGGCGATCTCGGCCGACTTTGAACATCGGTGACACTGTTCGGCGTTTTGACCAACGAGCTCTGCATCGGGCGTTACGTCAATAACCAGAAGACGACCAAGCTTCAGAGCCGCCCGTTCCGCAACCCCGAAAGGGTTGGCACGACGATCTTACCACGGATCATTTCGCTGCGCATTCTTGATCAGGCGCGGAAGCGCCTGGACGAGCGGCGGCCGAAACCGCTTCCGCGCGAGGCAATGGTCGAGGGATTGCGCGACTTGTGGGTCGAGAAGGGCCGCTATCGCGAAACATCGTAGATCGGTCTCGTTCCGTTCCGAGCGTGAGGGCCTAATACGTCTTTCACTTTGGCAGCCTCCGGCAAGACAATGAGTTTGGTCACGTTGCGCCCGCCGAAAGTTCTCGAGTGGCGCCTAGCCCCCTTGATGCACGGCGATGAGTTTTTTGGCGCCTGAAGCGGCGATGTTGGTTGCCCTTGCGGTGCTTTTCACAAGCCTCATGGGCGCCGGCGATCATCCGTTGTGATGGAAGGCGGGATTTGCGGATTGAAAGGTCAGCGGGTTCGTTTTTCGGGGCGTCCGGCGCCCGTCGGGCTATGTTGGGGATGCGATCGAGAACGATGCGCAGGATGCCTTGGTGGGGGCCAGGATGTCGACAAACGCTGGCGGATTTGCGTCTTGATTTCGACCACCCACTATCACGGCAGGCCAAGTTTGGGGAGATCCTCACCCGCATCGCACGGAGCGGGCCAATTGTCGATTCCCAACCCAAAAGGTCGGCAAGTTGACAATGCGTACGGTCAGAGAACGCGCAAATCAGAATTTTGAGGTTGGTACGGCGCTTGCTTGTTCACGGAAGCATCATCCGATCGCTTGTGAGAGCGAGCAACTTAAGCAAGAGCGCGAATTCATTATGCGGAAAACTGACTTAGAGCGATTCGTCAACGATTTAGGAAAAAAAGGCAGTCCGCTTGAAAACGCCAAACGGCGCGTTGGAGGGCTCGCTTCGATCGTAGCGATTGGAAAGAGCCTCAACTACAACATCACGCTTGACGAGGTTAAAAGCTACATCCGATCCAACAGCAGACAGAAGTCCAGTACGAAGAAGCTCGGCGCGATTGCAGGCCGCAAGCGCCGTTCGAGCGTTCCGGCCTTAACCAGCTTTGTACAGACCACCGCGTTGGCTAATTCCGCTGATGTATCCATGAGCCCTGCGCAACTCGGAGGAAGAACTGGCTTCGCTGCGGTCGTATTAATTGTCGTAATTGTTGTTGTGGTCGCAACATAACCGCATTGGCTCGTACGAGCCGGTCTAATGTAACATCAAAGCAAATCGCGGTCGAGGATGCGATCATGCTATCAGGCGTACAACGGGCCGCTTCAAGGGCTCACCCGTACCCTCGCGAACACTGGCAACAAATCTTTGACCAGCGCACGCCGCAGGAACGGCGAACGTTGCCTCATATCAAGCGCTTCATGGAGCGGCTGGTCGGTGATAGGAAATTCCGCACGGCCCTTTCGGAGAACCTCGACGCCCCTCGATCGGTAACAGAGCGCTACGGCATTGAAGTTGACCCAATGGAGATGCTGCCGCTCTGGTGCGGAGACTACGTGAAGCATCGCTTCAAGCCGGAGTCTGCCCCGTGGCCGCTGGCGATGATGTGGGACGAGTATATGCGCGAGATGTTGCGCCATCGCGACATGCTGCGCGCCGAGGGCGAAATGTCGATGGTGAACCCTCGCTTCCATGCCTGGCGAGAGCGCCAAATCCGCCGCTGCAACGACGAATTGGGCGAATTGGCACCGTCGGTCACGCACCCCATCATCGCTTTCGAGCTGAGTGAAGGCTGCACCGTCGGTTGCTGGTTCTGCGGCTTGTCGGCCGACCGGTTCAAGGGCTATTATGAGTATAGCGAGGAGCATGCCGGGGTTTGGCGCGGTGTGGTCGGTGTCGCGAGCGAGATGTTTGGTTCGGCAGCCCGCACCGGCTTCTGCTACTGGGCCACAGATCCGATCGATAACCCGGACTACGACCGCTTTCTGTTCGACTACCATCAAATCACGGGTGCATTGCCACAAACGACGACGGCGGCCCCGCTCAAGGATCAGGCGCTCACCAGGCGCGTGCTCGAACTGTTCAAACGTTACGGTGGCGTGACGAATCGTTTCTCCGTGCTGAGCACGAACCATCTCAATCAGATCCACGCGGCGTTTTCGCCCGAGGACCTGATGGGGGTCGAACTCATCCTGCAGGGCAAAGAGGCGCTGACCGCAAAGGCTTTCGCCGGGCGCGCGCGCGAGCGAAAGGAGAAACTCCAGGCAGCCAACAAAGATGATGCAATAGCCTTGGCGGAGGGCTATCCCACGACGATCGCTTGTGTTTCCGGCTTCCTCGTAAATATGCGGCAAGGACGTTTACAACTGGTGACGCCGGTACCGAGTAGCGATCGCTGGCCTCACGGCTACCGCATCGTGGATGAACGTTTCTTCAGCACGCCCGAGGAGTTCCGGGAAGGGCTGCAGTGCATCATCGACGAGCATATGTTCGAAAGCCCACCTGCGAACCTGCCGATCCGCTTCCGCGGAGATCTGCAATACGAGGCAGGGAACCGGTACTTCCATCTCCGCTCACGCAACATTGAACATCGGATAGATGATGATGTCGCTCCGATCTCCGTTGGCGATCTAATCGCGTGCGGCAACTGCACAGCCTCGGAGCTTATTATGCGGATCGCGACGGACGGAGCGAGCGCCCTTGCAGTCGCCGATCTACTGGACCAGTTGTACGCGGCCGGGGTGATCGAAGAGGACCTCGACGCCGTTTCGCTTGGCCGAACAGCGGTGGGATGACGGGCCGCATGGCGCTGGCTTATCTATCCGCGAGGACGCGAGTGCCTTCCGGCGACAGCAGCATGGGCAAGACGATGATCACGAAGCGCTTCTCGGACCCGCATCCAATATCTTCTCCCGGCACTCGTCGGCGGCCTCTTCTTGGCTCGACAACGATCAAACCCGGACGCGTCAATGTCTGGGCACGATAACTGGTGTCATCATCCTGGCGGTCGGCATTTCGGCAGCCGTTGGGCGGAAGGACCGGTGTACGTCCCCGCCGCAAGGCATCTGTTGTGGTCCGACATCCCGAACGATCGGCTGCTGCGCTACGACGAAGGCGATGGTTCCGTCACCGTCTTCGAGACCCATTGTAACTACCAGAACGGCCACACACTCGACCGCGAAGGCCGCGTCGTGCTTGCGAGCATGGCGGGCGCTGTGTCTCCCGGCTCGAGCATGACGGGCGTTGGCAGACGCTTGTCGAAACCGTTGCAGGCAAGCGGTTCAATTCACCCAATGACGTGGTGGTCAAATCCGACGGCACGATCTGGTTCACCGACCCGGTCTACGGCATCGAAAGCCACTACGAGGGCAAGATCGCCAAAGCGGAGATCGGTGGCTCGCATGTCTACCGGTTTGATGAGCTTTCGGGCGAGCTGAGCGCCGTTGTCACCGACATGGTGCAGCCGAACGGCCTGGCTTTTTCGCCCGACGAGACGGTCCTCTATGTTTCGGACAGCGGCGCCAGCCACGTGCCCGGCCTGGCGCGCGCGATCAAGGCCTATGACCTTGCCGCCGATGGTCGGTTGGCGCGCGCAGGCGGCATCTTCGCCGAGTGCGGGGCAGGCCTCTTCGATGGTTTTCGCGTCGATCGCGACGGCAACATCTGGGCCTCCAGCGCCGACTCGGTGCGCGTCCATGCACCGGACGGAACCCTGATCGGCCGTATCCTGGTTCCCGAGCTCGTTTCCAGTGTCTGTTTCGGCGGTCCTAAGCGCAACCGCCTCTACATCACCGCACAGGCATCCCTCTACGCCATTTACATCAACGCACATCCGGCCGGGGTTGGTCCGGTGGCGGGCGACATCAGCCAGTGACATGCCGCCATCCAATCGAAAGCCGAGTTCGGAAAGACCATGCAATTTCTTGAACCAAGGGAGGTACCAACATGCAACGCAGAACATTCCTGAAATCATCCGTCGCCTTGATGGCGATAGCGATCGCTGCTCCAACCCTGTTCTCCCTCCGGGCCAAAGGGACTCTGTCTTGCACGTCAAGCACTTCACAACGCAGGCCCGGCCTAGTATTACAGTTGCATTTTAGTTCTCAGATGAGCTCGTCGAGCGGCCGCCTGATGGGCGCGCCTCCAGCATGACCATGCGATGACGTAGGCGGGGCTTATGCGACGCTGGGCGAGTCTGGTGGCGATGCGCCGGACTTCCTGGATAGACCAGCGGTTCAAATCCTGATGGTCGGCATCCGCGGTCTATTTTGGGGCGTCGCGTCATTGGCGCGGTATCGGATCACCGCCATCATGGCGAAGGCGAGCATGACGAGGGAGGCGTGGCGATGCCAGCCATGCCATGACCGGGTTTCGTTGTGATCGAGTCCGAGCTCGTTCTTGGCGGTCTCGAAGCTGTCTTCGATCGCCCAGCGATGGCCTTCCCCGGAAACGAGCGTCTGGATGCCCGTCCCGGCCGGGCACCATGTGGTGAAGAATGCGAGATCGCCGTCGCTGATATTGCGCCGGATCAGGAGGCCACGGGTCCAAAGCCCCGATTTCGTCTCGTTATATTCGTCGGCATCGAGATCGGCGAGTTCGCAGTAGGCCCAGTCATGAAGCCGCGCGCCTTTGGTGCCCTCACCGGCGGAAAGACGCTGCCATGCACTTGGATCGAGATCACGGGCGATCTCCTGAGCTGTGCCGGCGAGCGGAGGCTTCCCCGACCAAGAGCCGAAATGGTGGTCCGACTTGACCCCAAGAACGTAGCCTTTGCAGGCTCGCCGCAGGGTTCCTTCGACGTCCCCGACGCCATACACCGCATCTGCGGCCACCCATGAAAACGGCACATCGGCTGCCAGCGCACGCCGTATCATATCGACAGCCAAGCCTGGCTTGGTAGCGAAGGCTATAGCCTCAGGAACATGGGTTGCTGCAAGCCTTACCGGATCTCCGGTCCAGCTTTTGGGCAAGTACAGGGCCCGATCGATAAAGGCATGACCGCGAGCGGACACATAGGCGGAGAACACACCGATCTGGCAGTTCGTTATCTTGCCTGCCGAACCTGTATATTGACGCGCAACACCGCACGATGTCTTGCCCTGCTTGAGGAAGCCCGTCTCATCGATGACCAGGACCGCATCATCTGTGGCGAGGTTTTCTACAACATACTCTCGCACGATGTCGCGAAGTCCGTCCGCGTCCCAACGCCCGCGACCCAGAATGGCTTGTTGCCGCCACGGGCCGGGATCACCGGCCGCCTCCGCGCGCATCCAACCTGTCTTACGCCGCTCGTCACCCAGCAAGCCGTCCAGGAAAAGGTTCGCAGATGCTGCAACTCGCTCTTGCGTAAACAGTCCGCGCATACGCGCTTTCACGTCACGCAGCGATGATGCCCAAAGCTCAAGCGTAGTTTCGATTGATGCACCTGTCATCCATGACCTCCGAATCATGGAGACCCATAGATTCAGACCATAGATAAATATGCAACTGTAACGCTAGGAATGAGCGGGACCTTGGGTCGTTCGACTTCGTGAACCGTCGGCAGCGCAGCATGGTCCAACTCGGGACGTGGTGGGCACTTGGAGGTGGGGTCCATTCGCATCTTGTAATGAAATCGCCGGCTTTCCGGTTGGCACACCCGTTGCAGAGTTGTTTTCGAGGACATTTCGACAAATGGGAGAAACGCATGAATCGCTGGAGCAAGCTGGTCGACGTCAGCCGCCGTCAATGTCTAAGGGGAGGAGGGGGGAGTTCCTGCGTGCAATATCTGTTCGTCGGTGCCACAATGGTTTTGGCGTTACTGCCTCCGGTCGCCCGGGCCCAGGATATCGAGGGAGGCAAGGCGGTCTTCAAAAAGTGCGCCGCCTGCCACAGCGCTGATACCGGAGCAAACAGAGTCGGGCCATCCTTGAAAGGCGTCGTGGGCCGGTCAGCGGGGACCGTCCTTGGCTATTCTTATTCGAAAGCCATGAAGGATGTGGGCGCTGCGGGCCTGGTATGGGATGAGCCGAACCTGATGCAATATCTGGCAGATCCCAAGGCGAAAGTGCCGGCGAACAAAATGGGGTTCCCTGGCCTCAAGAATCCCGACGACGCCAAAAACGTCATCGCCTATCTCAAGAGTGTGTCAGGTTAGAAACCTTTGGCCTTTGCGTGTCGAGAACAACGCAAAGAAGGGAGCGATCGTGTGTCACTCCGTGAAACCTGTTTTGAAAGCCGACTGTTCTGCCGGGCAGATTGGCGAAGCTATCCCGTTCGAGACGGCGGTAGCCAAAGCCATCGCGCTCGCCAAACCTGTTCGATATGGGGAAACAGTCTCGCTCGTCGGTGCATTAGGGACGGGTTTGCGCCGCCGATATATGCTCGCCTATTTCGCTGCCTGCGTTCGATAATTCGGCCATGGACGGGTTTGCCGTTCGAACGGCGGATTTCGACGGGGAAGGGCCTTGGACATTTCGTCTGGCTGAACGGGTGGTCGCCGGCGATGTGCGCGCTCTTGAGAACCTCGACCCACGAACTGCACTCAGGATATTCACGGGAGCACCCGTCCCGGGGGCTTGATGCCGTGGTCATGCAAGAGCGCTGCGAGCGAATTAGCGATACCGTCACGATGGACAAGCGGCCCCGTCGTGGTCGTCACATCCGTTTTGCTGGCGAGGACGTCAGCGCCGGCACGGAACTGGTACGGCGGGGCAAGGGCCTGTCCGCCAGGGATCTAACCTTGTTGGCAGCGGTGGGGATCGTCAACGTTCAGGTGCTTCGAAAGATCCGGATAGGACTGCTCTCCACCGGAACCGATTTAAAAGAACCGGGCGAGCCCCTCGAATACGGTCAGATTTACAATTCCAATCAGATCATGCTGAGCTCGTTGCTGGCGGGTTGTCCTTGGGCGGAGATCGTCGACTTCGGCATGGTCCCTGACAGCCTGGGTCTCCTCACAGACGTTGTCGCTCGCGCCGCCACGTCCTGTGATGCCCTGGTAACCACAGGCGGGGTCTCGGCAGGCGAGGAAGACCATGCGGTGGTGGCTGTTCAGGCCCATGGTGCCGACCTTGGCGTCCTCAATGTCGCGATGCGGCCGGGCAAGCCGCTGAAGGTCGGAAGGATCAGGAAAACAGTCTTTGCAGGGTTGCCAGGCAATCCCAACGCGGCGCTGATAGCCTTCCGGCAGATTGTCCTGCCTGCCTTGCGAAGGCTGGCTGGCCTCGCGGAGACCCAGCCGCAATGGTTTTCGGCGGTGGCTGGCTTCAACTGCAAAAAGCGGCAAGGCCGAACCGAGTTTGTGCCCGTCCGCATATCCGGCCGCACCGAAATGGGTGAACCTGTGCTGGAGATGCCTGAACGTGGAACCTCGGCCAATTTGACGGCCGTTGCGTTGGCCGACGGCATCGCACTCCTGCCGCCTAAGGCCGCCGAAATCACAAACAGCATGCCGCTACGCTACGAACCGTTTGGGACCTAGACATTATGACCGTGGTGTGATTGGCGGCCCCACCCTTAGTCTTTGCAGCTGTATAGCAAACGGGGTTGCTCGGGAGTGCCGAGCCGAGCCCCAGCAAAGGAAGGACAGGCAAGAAGCATTCTCGCCTCTATTTCTGCTACGACCCGATCGGCTACGGGCTCGCCAGTTGGCGGTCACCGCTGCGATGTCGTAGCACCCTCGCTGATTCCCAAGCGCCCGGGCGAGCGCTTCAAGACGAACACCGGCGCGATGCGGTCAGCCTGGCGCGACTTTCGGGCGGGGAACTGAAGGGATCTGGGTTCCCGACGCGGTGCATGAAGCGGTGCGCGGATCTGGTGCGCGTGCGGGTGGGGCGAGGATCTGCGCGAGAAGCGCCAGCAGCTTTTATCGTTCCTGCTGCGCCCTGGCCGAGTTTTTAGCGGACGCAAGAATTGGCGCCCAGTACATGCCCGCTGGCTGGCGGCGCAGAAATTCGACCATCCGGCCCAGTAGATCGTGTGAGTGTGCGACCGGTAATTTCTCTGGGGTCAGGCGGCGCGTAGAAGAGGCGTTTTGGGCTTGAATATTGGAGGCACGTTCAGTTCTGGATGTCGGAAAGGCGCCCGCAGCCGGTTGCGAAGTTCGCCATTGATCTCCGCCGCCCGGACCTGACAAGTGGTCAATGCCTGCCGCTGCAACCGCACCAGCATGGTCATCGCGAATGTGTGCCACAGGTGATGCAAAGTTCCCGTCACACCGGTCCCCCGGAACGCCTCTGCAAAAACCGCCGTCAATCGTGTCTTGCTGACCGCGTTTCCCTGAAGATTGAGGAGGAGCGCCGACGGCGGCCGATAATCCGGCCGCTGGCGCCGCAACGCCCGGACCTGCGGCATGCGAACCTCGTTGATATAGGATTGCATGCGGTCGACCAGGCGGATCGGCGGGTAGATCGTGCGCGGCTTGTCACCCTTGGTAATTGTCAGGGGCACGCCGATCAGAGGATGATTCTCTTCGTCGAGATGCGGTCTCCGTAGAGCGGATCACGAGCAACTTCTGACATGGCCCGTGTACCCACATCTTCATCAGCCGTCCGTTAACTTTACGGTGCCTTCCGGTGCCAGGAGCACTGCAACGCTTCGTTTCGATCTTCTCACGGCTCTTCGCAATCTCTTCGTCCTGCCCCGCTCAAAATGCTCCGCTCTGGCTACCCATATTCACCGCCTGCAATGGCGCAATGGAAAGCCGTGGCCATGGTCAGCTGACATCAGCGGCCGCAGATCTCAACGCGTTCATCTGTAACAAAGTGACATCGCCCGATGGACAGTTTGGCGTGCGTGGCGCCTCACCCCTTGGTCACTCTGCGTTGCAGAGCCGCCCCACCACGCGGTAGCGGCGTCTCGTTGGCCAATCTCGGAAGCGCGTTCTTCGACAGGAAATCATTGATCGCTTCGCCAAGGAGCGCTTGCAGCGTGCTATCTCGTTCTAGCGCAAGACGCTTCAGCGCCTTCACAACTTCAGGGTCGAAATGACCGGAAATTTGGCGCCGCCCGCTTCGGGACGGAGGCTTGTTTGCGACCATACATCACCACCGAAAGAAGAACTCCCGGGAGCTCTACATAAAAGAGGAACATAAGTAATCAAGGTGTTGATCTGTCGACATTTCAACACTTCAACATTTATGAATTTACTATGGTGTTGCACAACAGAACTTGACGTGGGCGCAGACATAAAGGAATGTTTGTGCAAGCACTGATCAAAGGGCCGCATGCCACTCACTGAGGCGGTCAGCCGCGCGAATAAGAACGACTGGCGCGATGCACGCACTGCTTTGGGAGGGCGTACTCATCAAGGTCAGCTGCGCGATCGACGCCGGTTCGGAATCCCGGACGCGCGCGGCGAACGTGATCTGCTGGATGGTCGCGGCACGTCATGACGGAGGAAGAGCACGACGCCGGGCTCCGCAACTATAATCAAGCTTTCGGCATCGACGTCAACGACCCCGAGGCTGCCAAGGTCGCCCGCGAACTCCCCGATCCCGGAGGGCGTGAAGATGGCCGCCTGATCGAACTGCCCGGAGGGGCGAACGGCGTTCGCCCCCTCGCTCCTACCGCTTTTTCGCATGATGATGGAGTTGATGATGCTCACGAGCACGAAGATGTTCCTGATGATGTCCCAAGAGGTTGACTATGGGGCGTTGGTCCGTGGCGCGGACGCGGCGTCGGCGATCGAACGGCACTATGCCGAAATGGATGCATGGTGTCCGCCGCAAGACCCAGAACTGAACGAGGAGTTTGCTGTCACCCTCTATGAGATCCCAAGACACGCAGAAGGGGAGGTCGCCGCCCTTGTCGACAAGCTGTCGGCCGGTGACTATACGGCCGCAGCCGCCCATCTAGTCGCGCGATATCCCGACATCACCTCCACCATCGTCAACGTCATCTATACCTATGCGGAAGGGGCGAAAGCTACAGAACTCAAGCCTATGCCGGACCTCTTCGAGCGCCTCCGCTAGGGCAATCGCGGCCTCGTCCATATCGATTTGCGTCGTAGAACGGCCAAGGCTTAAGCGGATCGATTCCTCGGCGGCCACAGCACCAATCCCCATCGCGATCAGCACGTAGTATGGCTCGGACGTTCCCGGCGGGTGCAAGTTTTGTCTGGTCAGAGAATTTGCCAGAGTGGTGGCAACCTCATGCGGCAGCGAGGCTTTCGAACTGCTCGGAGAGAGACGGGTTCGGATTGAAGGCGTACCGCGCCTGTCGTTTGCGCATCATGTGGACCATCTCGATGCCGGACAGGGTTACCGCGGCGGGGTGTGCATCGATGAAACCGAGCATCGGCCGCACCCGGCGCTTGATCCGCCGATGATCCTGCTCGATGCGGTGATTGCGGTATTGGCTTTGGCGGATGCGGATCGGCTTCGACCGGCGCCGGGAGCAATCCTGCAATCGACTTGTGGCATCGCAGGAAACAATGGCTTCCCGGTTGGTCTGACTGCCGTCGATGACGATGTGATCGGGACGGCCATGGCGTGCCAACGCTTTTGTGAAGAAACGCTTGGCGGCCGGCAAATCCCGGTATTCACTGAACCAGAACTCGATGCTGTCGATGGCGCGATAGAGGTACATCCATCGCCCGCGGACCTTGATGTAAGGTGAGCGCTGTCCCGGCGCCACCTTTCGCGCGTGGTCGTGAGCCACGATGCTCGGAGCCTTTGAGGGCTTCGACACATGACGATTTCAGAGCTTACGCTTAAGTCCAGGGACGAGGAGCCGGTTCGACGGCTTGAGATATTCACGGGTTCTGGACGGCGGCGCGAATGGTTGCCGGAGGAGAAGGCGCGGATCGTGGCGGAAAGCTACGATGCTGGCGAGACCGTGAGCGCGGTGGCTCGGCGACATGCATTGTCCCCGCAGCAGCTGTTCGCCTGGCGCCGGTCCGCACGGGTGCCGTTGGCGAATGCGCCGGCACCGGAGCCGTTGTTTGTTCCAGCAGTGGTCGCGGCACAGGAGCCCGAACCGGCGGGGAAGCGCGCGAGATCGACACGGAAGCGGAAGGCCGCGCAAGAAGCCGGCGTGATCGAGCTGGAGATTGACGGCGTCGCCATGCGGGTCGGTCGTGGCGCCGACGCCAGGACGGTGGCGGCGGTGATCCGTGCGCTGAAGGCGCCGTCGTGATCGGGCCGACGAGTGTGGTCAAGGTGATGGTCGCGACGAAGCCGGTGGACTTCCGCAAGGGGGCCGAGGGCCTGGCGGCGCTGGTGCGCGAGACGATGGGCGCCGATCCGTTCTCTGGCGCGGTCTACGTCTTCAGGGCCAAGCGCGCCGACCGGGTCAAGCTGGTGTACTTCGATGGCACCGGCGTGTGCCTGCTGGCGAAGCGTCTGGAGGACGGGAGTTCTGCTGGCCTGCCATCACCGATGGCGTGGTGAGGTTGTCGGCGGCGCAATTGCAGGCGCTCCTGGAAGGGTTGGATTGGCGGCGCGTGCATGACGCCCGCGAGACGCGCGCGCCGGTCGCGGCAAGTTGATTCCATGGGCGGCCAGAGACGCTGGCAAAGCATTGGAATGCATGATTGAATCGGCCTTGTGAGCAACCCGGCCGAGCCTCAGACCAACGATCCGATCGCGCTTCAGGCGATGCTCGCGGCGGAGCGCGCCGAGAACGAGCGGCTGCGCCAGATCATCAGGAACTGCAGCGCCACCGCTTCGGCCGCAGGGCAGAGAGCCTGCCGGTCGACCAGCTGCTGCTGGGCCTGGAAGAGGCCGAGCAGGTCGAGGCGGAGGGCTTCGCCGCAGAGGACACCGCCGATCCCGCCAAGCGCGAGGCTCGCGCCAGCAAGCGCCGCACCAACCGCGGTGCACTGCCCGCGCACCTGCTGCGTATCGAGCAGGTCATCGACATTCCCGACAAGATCTGCCCGTGCTGCAAGGGAATGCTGCACGTCATGGGCGAGGATCGCTCCGAGCGCCTCGACATCGTGCCGGCCCAATTCCGTGTCATCGTCACGCGCCGACCGAAGTATGCCTGCCGGAGCTGCGAGGAGGTCGTGGTGCAGGCGCCCGCAGCGGAGCGCCTCGTCGAGGGGGGCATCCCGACCGAAGCGACCGTCGCCCACGTGCTGGTGTCGAAGTATGCCGACCATCTTCCCCTGTATCGCCAGGCGCAGATCTATGCCCGGCAGGGCGTGAACCTGGATCGGTCCACGCTCGCCGACTGGGTCGGCAAGGCAGCCTTCCTGCTACGGCCGATCCACGAGCGGCTGTTCGAGCGGCTGAAGGCGTCCGGCAAGCTCTTCGCCGACGAGACCACGGCGCCGGTGCTCGATCCCGGGCGCGGCCGCACCAAGACGGGCCAGCTGTTCGCCTATGCGCGCGACGATCGCCCCTGGGGCGGGATCGATCCGCCCGGTGTCGCCTATCTCTATGCGCCCGACCGCAAGGCCGAACAGCCACTCCGGCACCTTCAGGGCTTCGTCGGAATCCTGCAAGTCGACGGCTACGCCGGATACCGGGCGCTGGCCGAGCGCAATGCCGTGAGCCTGGCGTTCTGCTGGGCGCATGTCCGTCGCCGGTTCTACGAACTGGCCCAGTCCGGACCCGCGCCGATCGCCACGGAGGCGCTCCAGCGCATCGCCGAGCTCTACAGGATTGAGAGCGAGATACGGGGACGCTCGCCCGAAGAGCGGCGCACCGCCCGCCAGGAGAGAAGCCGCCCCGTCATCGATACCCTCCAGCCATGGCTGCGCGAGAAGCTCACCCTGGTCAGCCAGAAGAGCAAGCTCGCCGAAGCAATCCGCTACCCGCTCTCGCGCTGGGCCGGACTTGGTCGCTTCCTCGACGACGGCCGCGTCGAGATCGACTCCAACGTCGTCGAACGCTCGATCAGGCCAATCGCCCTCAATCGGAAGAATGCGCTCTTCGCCGGTTCCGACGGCGGTGGCGAGCACTGGGCGACCATCGCCTCGCTCGTAGAAACCGCGAAACTCAACGGCGTCGACCCGTACGCCTACCTCGCCGACGTCATCACCCGCATCGTCGCAGGCCATCCGCAAAGCCAGCTCGACGACCTGCTGCCCTGGGCCTATGCCCCCGCGCCGCTCAAGGCCGTGGCCTGAGAACAGCGGTTACGATGTAAGTCTCGTCCGCATCCCATTTGCCGATCACGGAGCGCTTGCGCCGGTAAAGCGTTCCATCAGCAGCGGCGCGAAATGAACGACCCAGCGATGGATCGTCGAATGACCGACACTAATGCCACGCCCGCCATCATTTCTCGAAGATCGCGTAGGCTCAGTCCGTAGGCCAGACACCCGCGAATGCAGAGCAAGATCACGGATTGGTCGAAATGGCGGCCTTTGAACATCTCAACTCTTCGGGGAACACCGGAGCCCAATGCCGTGCGCTTGGTTACCAAGAACTTTGCAACACATTCCTCTCAGGCGGGTTTTCGCTGACGTAAACCGACGTACCGAGCTGCCGACCACGTGGTGTCTCGATCCCGAGCAAACAATACTGTCGACCAAATTGTCACCTATCGAACAGAAGCGAAACGGTACCCAGCCAGCAGAAGCGCGACGCAAAGGTGCGCCGGCCCGAATTGAGTATCAGCGCAGCTACGTCCTCAAGATGGTACGTCGCTTGCACGGTCAATTTTGGGAAGCCGTTGTGACGGTCTCTCCAGACCCAACGGAGATGACGATGGCAATTGGTCCAGAATTACTGAATTGCTCGGCGCGACTGAAGATTTCGGCTAAGAGCTGCAGGCGCAGCGTGCCGAGGCAGGGGGGTAACGATGTCGCAAGCTGAGGTAGAACGATTCGTCGACGATCTGGCGAAAGACGGTAATCTGCTCGAAAAGGTAAAACCGAATGCTACGGGTCTCGCATCGATTGTGGCTATAGCAAAGAGCCACGGCTACAATTTCACGCTCGATGAGGCTAAGAGTTACATTCAATCGCGAAGCCCACGCGAGTTAACCGACAAGCAACTCGATGCGATTTTCGGCGGCAAGCATGATCCCAACGTTGCGACCTCGACCAAGGTTGCGCAGACCGCTGTGGTCGTTACCACCGCTGTGGAGGCAGCGGAAGCAGCTACGACTGTCGCAGAGGCAGCCGAAGCCGTTGTAGTCGTCGCTGCGGTCCTGATCTAACCGCTCACTTTAGAGTCTGAGCGCATCCACCCGTGCTCGATGAGACGTGTGAAGAAAACTTAAAATCAGGCCACTCGCGAGAAGCGATCGTGGGATCGCTTTTGGCAGCTGGCCTGCGAAACGCCGCATCAAGAGGCCGTCCGTAACGTCATGACGCACGCTGCAACCGAACACTACCGACAGATCTTTGACCGACGCACTCCCGGACAACTTCGTACGCTAGCACACATCAAGCGCTTCATGGAGCGCCTGGTCGGCGACATGGCGTTCCGCACCGCGCTTTCGGAGAACGGCGACAACCCTCGAACGGTCACTGAGCGCTACGGCATCGAAGTTGACCCGATGGAGATGCTGCCGCTCTGGCGCAATAGCTACCTGAAATACCGCTTCGAGCCGGAATGTGCGTCGTGGCCGCTGGCTGTGATGTGGGACGAGTATATGCGCGAGATGTTGCGCCATCGCGACATGCTGCGCGCCGAGGGCGAAATGTCGATGGTCAACCCCCGCTTCCATGCGTGGCGAGAGCGCCAAATCCGCCGCTGCAACGGCGAATTGGGCGGATCGGCACCGTCGGTCACGCACCCGGTCATCGCTTTCGAGCTGAGTGAAGGCTGCACCGTCGGTTGCTGGTTCTGCGGCCTATCGGCCGACCGGTTCAAGGGCTATTATGAGTATAGCGAGGAGCATGCCGAGCTTTGGCGCGGCGTGGTCGGTGTCGCGAGCGAGATGTTTGGTTCGGCAGCCCGCACTGGTTTCTGCTACTGGGCCACAGATCCGATCGATAATCCGGATTACGACCGCTTTCTGTTCGACTACTATGAAATTACGGGCGCATTGCCACAAACGACCACGGCCGCCCCGCTCAAGGATCAGGCACTCACCAGGCGCGTGCTCGAACTGTTCAAACGCTACCGTGGCGTGACGAATCGTTTCTCCGTGCTAAGCACGAACCACCTCAATCAGATTCACGCGGCTTTTTCGCCCGAGGACCTGATGGGGGTCGAACTCATCCTGCAGGGCAAGGAGGCGCTGACCGCAAAGGCTTTCGCCGGGCGCGCGCGCGCGCGAAAGGAAAAACTCAGGGCAGCCAACAACGACGATGCAATTGAGTTGCTCGAGCGCGATCACACGACGA
The DNA here is from genome assembly GCF_040320945.1 of Mesorhizobium sp. M0587. Classification (NCBI taxonomy): domain Bacteria; kingdom Pseudomonadati; phylum Pseudomonadota; class Alphaproteobacteria; order Hyphomicrobiales; family Phyllobacteriaceae; genus Mesorhizobium; species Mesorhizobium sp. M0587. Next base: position 60,895 of record NZ_JAMYQP010000021.1, on the reverse strand, counting down.
TCGCCTGTGTTTCGGGCTTCCTCGTAAATATGCGGCAAGGACGTTTACAACTGGTGACGCCGGTACCGGGTAGCGAACGCTGGCCTCTCGGTTACCGCATCGTCGACGAACGTTTCTTCAGCACGCCCGACGAGTTCCGGGAAGGGCTGCAGTGCATCATCGACGAGCATATGTTCGAAAGCCCACCTGCGAACCTGCCGATCCGCTTCCGCGGAGATCTGCAATACGAGGCCGGGAACCGGCACTTCCATCTCCGCTCACGCAACATTGAACACCGGATAGATGATGATGTCGCTCCGATCTCCGTTGGCGATCTCATCGCGTGCGGCGACTGCACATCGTCGGAGTTGGTCTTGCGCGTCATAGCTGACGGAGCGAGCGCCCTTGCAGTCGCCGATCTGCTCGATCAGTTATACGCGGCCGGGGTGATCGAAGAGGACCTCGACGACAGCTTCGCCGGGCAGACCAGCGAGAGGACGACGAGCCGCATCGAAGCGGGCAAATACGCGGCCTCCCGCACGGGCGTCGACCATGCCGATGCGACCTGAGATACTGGGCTACGTCCGTCTAAAGGACGTACGGCATCTTACCTATCCGGCAGTGTGGACTGCGGTGACAAGCCATTTCGCAGCCACGGTCCGCAGCGTCGCGGCGCGCACAACCGACGTGACAGCAGGACTTGCCTTGGCCGTGCCAGGCTCTTCCGGGCAGTTCGAATTCCTTTCGGTCTACGTCCTGCCTATGTTCCGCCGAACGGGCTTTGGCAGTTCCATGCTGGACGCGATCGAAGGGGAGTTCCGCGGTCTCGGCTTCAGGCTAGGCTCATTTCCTGCGCGTCCGCGAGCACAAGCAGGACGCCGCATGCTTTTTCGTGAAGAACGACTGGACCCGACCCATGGTCAACAAATTGGTCTGCCACACGACCGTGCCGCTCACGTTTGAGACGCCATGGCTTGTCGAGGCGCGCTTGCCGGCCCGCTACCGCATCGTCGGCCGGCGGTCGCTTGGCGCCGACCAGCGAGCGATGATCCGGGATTTCGACGAGCCCGGCGTGAATGACGACGTCTATCCGGTCATCTACGAGGAGGAAAGTGACCCGTACATGAGCCTGGCGCTGGTTGATGCCGAGGGCGGAGCGGTCCGTGGCTGGGCGATCCACCCAACGGCTCCACTCCGACACATTGCGCTGGACCTGCTCGTTCATCCGCGCCAGTCTTCAGGCAATGGACTTGATACGGCCAATGTGGCTCGAAATAGCGCGCCTCCGGTGCGCTTTTCCCGAACTGGTCAACAGCACGTTCACCGTTCCGGTCATGGAGCCGCATGGCTTGCTTGCACTCCATCGCATGAAACCACGGCTGAGCCAGCTCAGCCCATGCCTGGATCAAAATGAAAAGAGTGGCATGACATGAGCGCCGATGTGCCGATCGTCTTGGTCAACATGCCGATGTCGGCAATTGAACGGCCGTCATTGGCGCTTGGTCTGCTGAAGTCAGCGCTGACCCGGGCCGGACTGCGATCCAGGATAGCGTATGCCAACATCTGGTTCCTGGAATACGTCGGCCTCGCCGACCATAATCTGCTTGAGAGTTCTCTCCCTGAGGATGCGCTTGTTGACTGGCTGTTCGCAGGCATCGCTTTTCCCGACTACGAAGCAGACCACGACGTCTTCCTCGACCGGTATTTCGAGCGCAATCCGATACACAACGGTTTGGCCGAGCGTCGTGCCCATCTCCTCGAGCTGCGCTCGCTCATCGGCGGCTTCATCGACTGGACAGCCGACAAGATACTGGAGCAAGGGCCGGCCATGGTTGGGTGCACCTCGACTTTCGCCCAGCATGTTCCCTCACTCGCGTTGCTGCGCCGACTGAGCGGTCGCTCACCGGCCCTAGTGACTCTCATGGGTGGCGCAAACTGCGAATCGGTCATGGGGCGTACCACTCACGCGCGTTTCCCGTGGGTTGACTACGTTGTGTCGGGCGAGGCTGACGGACTGCTCGGCGCGCTGTGTTGCGACATCCTCAATCACGGAAGAGCCATTCCGCCGGCTGACCTGCCATTCGGCGTTTTCGGCCCAGGGCATCGCGAGGCCGGCTATCCCGCTACGTCGATGGGCGACCTGGTGCCCCGCGCAGTGGTCGAAAACATGCATGACCTGCCGCTACCCGATTTCTCTGACTATTTTGCCGAACTCGGACGATCGCTCTACGCCGACCGCGTCTATCCGGGGCTGCCGATGGAGTTCTCTCGCGGCTGCTGGTGGGGGCAGCGCAGCCCCTGCACGTTCTGCGGGCTGAACGGCGGATCGATTACCTATCGCCAGAAACCGGCCGGGCAGGCCGCAGAGGAGATGATAGAGATGTCGGCGCGCTACGGCTCGTCGCGCATCGAAGCGGTGGACAACATTCTAGCCATTGACTACCTCGAAAAGACCCTGCCTCGCCTCACCGCCCTACCCGACAAGCTTGCGATCTTCTTCGAAGTCAAAGCCAATCTGAAACGCCATGAAGTCGAGAAGTTGGCTGCCGCGGGCGTCCGCTGGATCCAGCCAGGTATCGAGAGCTTGGATACCCGTGCTTTGAAGCTGATGGGCAAGGGAACGACGTCAGCGCACAATGTTCAGCTCTTGAAATGGTGCCGCCAGTATGGCGTGCGGGTCAGTTGGAGCATGCTGTGGGGCTTCCCCGGCGAGAGCGACGCCTGGTATGCGGAAATAGCCTCCTGGCTGCCGTTGCTGCATCATCTCCAGCCAGGACGTGCGGTTCGGTTGCGCTACCAGCGCTACAGCCTCTATCATCGCGCAGCCGACAAACATAGGCTGAAGCTGCGCCCAGCCGTCTCTTTTCGCTACGTCTATCCGCTCTCGGAGGCCGATCTCGCGAATCTGGTTTACTACTTCGACGACAGTGAAGACAACGATGTCGGCGGCCATTTCGCTGCGCGCGCCGCGAACCGTCGTCCGGGGCTGCATGCCGTTACCCAGGGTATCGATTCATGGCTGAAAGCCTGGAACGAGCCGAAGCTGCCGATGCTGTCGATGCGCGACAGCGGCGACGAGATAACGGTCGAGGACACGCGCGCCATAGCAGTGGACCGTGAACACCGGGTCAAAGGCCTGGCGCGCGAAATTCTTTTAGCTGCTGACGAAGGCATGCCAGACGCCCGCCTGCGCGAACGGCTGAGCACGCCGAATGTGATGCAGACCGAGATTAACGGGGCGATAGCCGACATGATCGCTCGCAAGCTGGTCGTGCGGCTGGATGCGCGGCTGGTTGGGCTCCCGCTCTGGAATCCATATACGCCAATGCCCGCGCCGACCGCGTTTCCGGGAGGCTATTTCGACCGACGTGTCAGGCCTGTGAGTGCCGCCACGTGAATGAGGACAGCTGCGATTGCATATCCGCAGGGCGACAGCCCGTTGGTGTTCTCAGCTGCTTGGGGAGAGAAAATGCTGAACCCTGTGACGACGAGCGCAGAGAGCCCACGTGCCCTTCGTGATCCTGAGCATTTGAACCAAGCGATCCAACTCACATCGCGGTCGACGTGGATTCTGTTTGTTGCGCTCGCGCTTTGCGTAAGTGGCGCGGTGGCTTGGGGGTTTGTTGGCCGGCTCGCCTTCCATGCCAAGGGTCAAGGCGTTATTCTGCTCGATCGTAGCGTCGTTGCCGACGTGGTAGCCCGGACAGGGGGCACAGTCGCGCAAATTCACGTCAAACCCGGGGACACGGTCACCCGCCGCGATCTTCTGGTCACGGTTAAGCTCGACGAGGTCGCGGAGCGCCTTGAGCAGGCGCGGATCGCTGTCCAAGCGCAACGCGGGGAGTCTGAAAATTACGATAAGACTTCCCATGCAGATGTGGAGCGGCGCAGGCAGACTCTCCACCAAGAGATTTCATCGCTGAAGGCCAGCCTTGCGGATGCAGAGAAGAACCGCCAGATGATTCAAGGCCTGTACGAGGCCTTTGTGACGGAAGTGAAGCGCGGTTTTGCCACCCGCATCCAGGAACAGCTTGAGTTCGGCCGCCTCATCGACGTGCAGCGCTCCATCCGTCAAATGACCGACCAGATTCAGAAGTTACAGACTGAGGAGATCGAATTCGAAGACTTGGTTCATCGCAGCCGAACCGAACTGCGCATAAAGGTGATCGATGCGGAAGCCAGCTACCGTGATCTACAGGTGCAGTTCGAGGTCGGCTCCGCGATCCGCAGCCCGGTCGACGGCACGGTCAGTGAGATCACAACCTACCCCAATGCGACGGTTGCCGCTGGAATCAACCTGATCACGGTCGAATCCAGTACTTTGGAGAGACGCATGATCGTTCACGCCTACTTGCCGATCGACCAAGGCAAGCGCGTGGTTGCGGGCATGCATGCACTTATCAGTCCTTCGTCCATCGATGAACAAATCTACGGGTCGATCAAGGGCCAGGTCAGCCAAGTGAGCCTGCTGCCGGTGTCCCGGGGCGACCTGCTGGCCGTTCTCGGTAACGAGGCGCTCGTCGACACCTTGATGGGCGCTGGCGCTCCGGTGCGCATCGAGATCGAGCTTGAGGCAGATCCGGATACAACGGACGGCTTACACTGGACATCTGCCGCCCGTCCACTGACAGAGGTGACGCCCGGCACGACCGCCGCCGTCAATATTGTAGTGGACCGCGTCACCCCTCTCTCTCTTGTGCTGCCCATCGTGCGGACATGGGCGCATCTGTGACCAGCCGTGAGTTCACCCTGCGGCTGCGGCGGGCTGTCGCCACGCCAACAGTGTTGCAGATGGAGGCGGACTGCGGCGCTGCGGCGCTGTCCATGGTCCTGGGGTATTTCCACCGTTTTGTCCCGTTGGACGAACTGCGCCAAGCCTGCGGCGTCTCGCGTGACGGCGCGCGCGCCAGCAATATAGTCAAGGCCGCGCGGGACTATGGCCTAGAGGCGCGCGGGCAGCAGCTCCCGATTGAAGCGCTCAACTCCCTTGCGCTGCCATTCATCGCCCACTGGTCGGCCGACCACTTCGTCGTCGTCGAAGGCCGGTTAGGTCGCGGTATCCGGATCAACGATCCGGCCCTCGGCCGACGCATCGTCGGTCACCAAGAATTCTACGAAAACTATTCGGGCGTCGCGCTAGAGTTCAAGCGCGGATCCAATTTCAAACCAGGCGGCTACAGGCAGGGTATGCTGCGGACCCTGTTCGGCTGGACATCTGGGTCAAGAGCCGCGCTCGTAGTGATGGCGGCCACAACCGTCATGCTTGCGCTGCCGTCGATTCTGCTCCCTGCGCTCATCAAAGTGTTCGTCGACGAGGTCCTAGTACGCCGATTCGACACCTGGCTGTTTCCCATCATCGTGGCGCTGCTGTTTGGAGTCGCACTGGAGGCCACTGTCACTTGGCTGCAACAGCGCGTGCTGATGCGTCTACAGCTGAAATTGGCAGTGATGATCGGTGCGCGCTTCCTGTGGCACGTCCTGCGCCTCCCGCTGCTGTTCCTTACGCAGAGCCAGCACGGCGACATCGTCAGTCGCGCCCACTCGGCCAATCAGCTTGCCATTCTGGTTTCCGGTCCCCTGCCGACAGCGGCCACCCAGTTGGCAATGGTGATTGTCTATGCAGGTGTGATGGCGGCCTACAGCCTCCCACTCACCATCGTCTCGATTTTGCTGGTGGCCTGCAACGTCGCTGCTGTCGCACTTGTGCGCCGCAGATTGAAGGACGGCAACATGGTCATCCTCAATATCAGTGCAAAAATAGCCGCCGCCGCGATGTCCGGCCTTCAGTCGATCGAGACCATTAAGGCCATGGGCTCCGAGTCGGATTTCTTCCGTATTTGGTCGGGCTACCAGGCGCACGCGGTGAACCAGTTCCAGTCGCGCGAACGCATTTCCCTGTCGCTGGGGGCGGCGCCGACCCTGCTCGGGCAGATCATGACGGCAATGGTTCTCTGCTTCGGCGCGGTCCTGATCATCTGGGGCGAGATGACCATAGGTGGTCTACTGGCGTTCCAGATGCTGCTCGGCAGCTTCATGAGTCCCTTGCAGCAGATCGTCAACCTCAGCCTTCAGCTTCAGGAGGCAAAGGGCCACTGGGCGCGGCTCGAGGACGTCCTTGCGGCGAAGAGCGATCCGCTGATCGAGGGGCATCCGGCGAAGGCGGCAGCACCGGTTGCGGAACCGCCCCGACAACTCTCCGGGCGAGTCGAGATAGCTGACCTAAGTTTTGCCTACGGCGCCTTCGACTTGCCCGTACTGCACGACATCAACCTAAAGGTCGAGCCGGGGCAGCGCGTCGCCTTCGTGGGTGGCAGCGGGAGCGGCAAGTCGACCCTGGTTCATCTTCTGCTCGGTCTCTACCCCCCGCGCTCGGGAAGCGTGCTCTACGATAACTACCCGGTTGCCGAGGTGCCCCGCGACGTCTTCACCTCGAACGTCGCTTGGGTGGATCAGGACATCCGCCTGTTCGAGAGCACAATTCAAGACAACCTCGCCTTGTTCAATCGTGCTACCGCCCCGCGTTCGATCGTGCGCGGGGCGCGGGACGCTTGTATTCACGAAACGATCCTGGGACGTCCCGGCGGATATGAGGGCATGCTGAGCGAGGGGGGCACCAATCTGAGCGGTGGCCAGCGCCAGCGCCTCGAGATTGCCCGCGCCCTGGCCCGCAACCCAACGATTCTCGTGCTGGACGAGGCGACTGCCGCGCTGGATGCCGTCACCGAAGCGCAGATCGACCATAACATGCGGCTGAGGGGCATGACATGCTTTATTGTTGCCCAGCGGCTCAGTACCATTCGTGACTGCGATCAGATCTTCGTGTTCGAGAATGGCACCATCGTGGAACGAGGCACGCATGAAAAGCTCAAGGCGGCCAACGGCGTCTATGCCGCCCTTGTGAGGGCTGGATGAACATCGTCGACGTCCTCCTCAATAATAGCGCCAAACTCAATGCGATCATTACGCTGAGCTGGAAGGCACCCGGATCGACGCTCGCATCGGCGCTGGGCATTGCCGGACAGCGCCGGATTGTGGGCGGAAACAACACGCTCGATGTCACGACAGTGGACCGGATATGGCTCGTGCTTTCGGGATCCGTCGAAATATTTCTTGTGGACAGATACGGTCGGTACCCGTTTCTGTCAGTCGAGGCGGGTGGGCTAATCGATTCCCTGCCGGCCGGCGATGAGTTCCGCTTCATTGGCGTGCCATCAGCCGACACTGAGATCGTCGAGACGACGCGCAAGGCGCTGTGGGAGCTTGCGTCTAACGTGGAGGCCCGGCCGGCGCTCGAACAAGCCCGGAACGGCTGGCTTGCGTTGCTGGCCCCATGGCAGGCCAGGACATCTAGCCAAGACCCAGGCTTGGCACTTGCCGAAAGAGCCGTAAGGGCGGCTATCGCCAGCCGTGCAGGGGAACTTGCCCAAAACTCCGCGGCGCATGAAGCGTCACGTCTCGCGGCGGAAGGCGATTTCGCCACGGAGTTGGGCAACCTCGTTGATCTGATAAGCATCAAAACTGCGGTCGAAGGCAGTGAGGAAACCGAGACGATCGGCACGATCGCCGCTCGCGTGGCACGTGCGCTCGGCCATCCGGCGCTGCCGCGGCGTCGCAATAAGATTACGCCACCCCCGCTGGCCCGGGCCATCGACGAGATCGCTCGGGACAACCACCTACAGTATCGGGAACTGATCTTGGAGGGCCGTTGGTGGGAAGGCGACCTCGGCCCACTGCTAGCGACCGTGGGACCCGAATCCGCACCCTGCGCGCTGATCCGCTCCGGCAATCGCTACCTGTGTTACGGCCGTGGCGCCCCGCAGGCAGTGGATGCCAAGACCGGCGCAACGATCAACCGCACCGCCTACGCCTTCTACATCCCGCTTCCTGACGGCATGCTAACCGGTTGGCGCCTCCTGCGCTTCGGCCTGCATAACTGCCGTGCCGACGTGCTCGCCATCATCGCTACGATGGTTCTGACCGGCTTTTTCTCACTCGCCTCCCCGATGGCCCTCGGCTGGCTGCTGGACCCCATCATTCCAGATGCCGAACTCGACCAAGTCGGCGTGATCAGCGGCCTGCTGCTGTTGTTAGCGCTCGGCATGACCAGCACAAATCTCGTGGAGTCGCTGAGCGGCCTGAGATTGGAGGCGCGCGCGGACAACCGCATCCAGGCCGCTGTGTGGATCAAGCTCCTCAACCTGCCGGTGCCATTCTTCCGCGGCTTCACGGCGGGCGACCTCGCCAGTCGCGCCGATAGCATCAACGTCACCCGCAAGCTGATCAGCCGATCAATCATGACGGTCTTCTCGGGCGCTGTGTCGATGATCTTCAGCGTCGGCCTGATGCTCTACTTCGAATGGCGCGTGACCTTGCTACTGGTGCTCGTCTCGGTGCTGTTCGCCGGCGTTGCCTATCTGATCGGCAAGAGCATCCTGAGCTACAATTTCGAATCGCTCGAGCTGTCGGGAAAGCAGCAGGGCACTGTCCTGCAGCTGCTGGGCGCTATCGCGAAGTTGCGGGTGGCCGGCGCCGAGCGCGAGGCGTTCCTCGTTTGGCTCCGCACCTACCGGCGCACGGTGACCCTCAGCCTGCGGCAGAGCATCCTGAGCAATTGTCTCTCTATTCTGCGATCTGGCTTCGGACCGCTGCTGACCGTGGTCGTGCTGGTTGTTCTGGGTGCGCACAGCGGAAACCTGTTCGCCTTCTTCCGCTCGACCAACGACCCGCGTCCCTATACGCCGCTGATGTCGGTCGCCGAGTTTGCGAGCTTTAACGTTGCTCTTGGCCAGTTCGTCAGCGCAGTCATGTCGCTGACCCGCGCGTCGCTGTTCATCGTCATACTGCAAGCCTACTTCCAGCGTGTCCGTCCGATCCTCGAGGCGAAGGAGGAACGGATCGGTCAGGGCAGCCAGTTCTCGCGGGTGAGCGGCGAGATCGAGCTGCGCGACGTGCGTTTCCGTTATGCGCCGGACGCGCCGCTTGTTCTGAAGGGCCTGTCGATGCGCATCCCGGCCGAGCGGTTTGTCGCCTTGGTCGGCTCATCCGGCGCTGGCAAGTCGTCCATCATCCGACTCTTGCTGGGCTTCGACGTTCCCGAGTCGGGCAATATTTATCTCGACGGTACCGACCTCCGCTTTGTCGATCTCCGGGATATGCGGCGTCAATACGGCGTCGTGCTGCAAAACGGCCGCCTGCTAGCAGGCTCAATCTACGACAACATTGCAGCCGGCCTCCCGCTTTCCGAAGACGAGGCGATGGAAGCACTGCGTATTGCCGCCCTCGATGATGTGGTCAAGGATCTCCCCATGGGGCTACACACCGCCATCGCCGAGGGCGGCATGACATTCTCCGGAGGCCAGCGCCAGCGGCTGTTGATTGCGCGCGCCGTTACACGCAAACCGCGCGTCGTGATCATGGACGAGGCCACCAGCGCGCTCGACAATGTCACGCAGCGTCGCGTCATGGACAATCTGCGCAGCCTCCAGTGCACCCGGGTCGCCATCGCTCAGCGGATGTCAACCCTGGAGTCCGCCGACCTGATCTACGTTATCAATGACGGCCGCATAGCTGAAAGCGGCAGCTATCTCGAGCTGTTGCAGAAGGGGCGGATTTTCAAGCGGCTCGCACAACGCCAGCTTCTCTAAAAGGGACCGGAACAAGAACTGTTCCCAGCAACACGCGGCCATTATGGTTCTGTCGCAAACTTTTCGGAAAGGTCATTTGCTGCATAACGCTTGCTCTTTTTTCCGGGTTTTGTCATGTACAAAGGCCGCCATTTTGATCGATCCGTGATCCTACTGTGGGTTCGCTGGTATCTTGCCTACAATCTCAGCCTGCGTGATCTGGAAGAGATGATGGCCGAGCGCGGCATTCACGTCGACCATTCCACCGCTGGGTCGTGCAGTTCTCGCTTGAGCTGCTGGACCGATTCAACCGGCGCAAGCGGAGCGTCACTGGAAAAGTACGCCTCCGGCGGAGGCCGCCTTGCGGGAGGATGGCATGGTAGCGAGGCTGCGCTCTTAAGGTCGTCCTTACCAGCGTAGTTAGCAGCACAGCATGAGCCATGTGACGTTATTGACCGGGCCGGAGCGGCGGCGTCGTTGGAGTGAAGAGGATCAGTGCCGGATACTGGCGGCGGCATTCGCGCCCTTGTCCACGGTGGCGGCGGTAGCGCGTCAGTACGATGTCGCGACCAGTCTGATCTATAAGTGGCGCCGCACGCTGAGAGCCCGCGAAACGGGCTTTGCCGAAGTTATCGTGGTTCCCGATGAGCCTGTCGCCTCTTCGGTGCCGGCGGCGCCCCCAGCGGTGATCGAGCTGGAGATCCCGGCAAGGTGCGTCTGCGGATTCCGCTGACCACGCCGCCGACACTGGCGGCGGCGAGGGTGAGGGCGCTGGGCGTTTCATGATCCCGGGTGCGTCGAGCGACGCGCGAGTTGCGGGTAACGTTCCGCGGCGGCCGAGACCGCAAGTTTAAGGCGCTGGGTGACGTTCGAACGCGCCATGCATCTTCCGCCTCGGTTGCGCGAGCACAAGAAACTCGCTCTACGCCAAGCCGCATGACCACCACTCCGGCAGCGGGCGTGCCTTGGATTCCGAACTGCAATCTATCCAGCGGGTTTACTTGGATACGCCCCCTAACCGCGGGCATCATCCACGCCGTGACTGCCCATCGTAAGCGATCATGCACGTGGCTGAGCGTAGATCTCAGCCTGGGATCATCCTCGAAGCCGGCTCGATCTCCCTTCTCAATTCACATGCGCGAGTCAGCATCGGGATGGCGCTTTCAGTGGCATGTAAGGCGGTTGCGGCTCGGCAACTCGGACGCCTTTCTAGAGAGAGCAAAGCGTCGGGTCACAGACATGTTTGTCCCAAGACAAGGACGACCTTCATCGCTACAGGAACTTGCGGCTCACTGGAATGAAGATGCAGTCCGTCCCACCTTGGAAGACGTTGACGGATATCTTTGCGCCATTCGTTTTGCGAGAGAGCACAGCCTGACCATTAGTGAAAATGCCGCGGCTTCGCAAAGAGCTCCAATAACGTTGGCAGGAACGCGACTTTCCAGAATGGCAGCTTAATGCGATGCAAAGCACGACATAGTCCGGCATCAATGTCTCCGCTTGGAACCGCCGGCCTACTTGCCACGCCGGCCGGGCGCTGGTCTGGCAAGTGGGCTTTCCGTTTGCCAATGCGTTCGTTCCCGGCCCTCACGGGGCGGCGAGTCCCTGCCGTGAGCGCCTCACCCGCGAGGCTACATGGCGGCCGTGGAGATTACCTCAGCAGCGGCGCCCGATCGGAAACCTTAGCACCTCCGCGCTTTGGCGTGGCTGCTTGAACTCTTCGACGGCAACCGCCTCAATTAGCAGGTCCAAGGCTTCGCGGCCCCTTTGACTCATCAGGTCATCCCCACAAAGGTAGTCATACGCTCGATCTAAATGCACTCGGGCGGCGGAAAAATCGCTTGTCATATCATAGAACCTCTCTACCCGCCCGCATTGCCGTCTACGAGGTGAAGGTAGTGCAATCGTCAATATATACAGACAAATTTGAATTAAATCGGTGATGATCATGGAGGGCGAGTCCCCTGACATGATGCCGCCATGGAGCCCGCCGACGACCACTCGCTGGCGCTCGGTCGGTCATAAATGCCGAGCACCCCGTCCCGAGACCACCTCTGACCTCCCTCCTACGATGCTAGACGCGTGGAAGACATGGCTGCGCCGCCGCTGCCAGAAAGGCGTGTCCCATCGCGCGACGGCTGCATAGTGGGCAGCCAGGGCCGGGAGGTAGTCGGCAAAGCCGCGTGTGGCGATTGTTGCATAGCGGGCGCAGGCGAAATCGCCACGCCCGTCCAGCATGTCCGATGCCGCGTAGCCCGCCAGGATGCCTGAGCGGAGTGCATGCACGATCCCGCGTGATGACAGTGGATCGGCACAGAACAGGCAGTCGCCCGCCGCGACCCAGCGGTCACCGGCGGCCGGAGCGATCGTTGCGGTTCCCGCCGCCTTGATCATGCTGGCGGTCTCGATTGCGTTGGGCGGCACGAGCGGCGCGACGGACTGCGTTGCGGCTAAAGCGCGGTACCAATGTCCGGCTTCGCGCAGTTCGCTGCCCAGATCCGGATCGGTGAGGCACGCGACCACACGGCGCTCGTCCGGCAGGTCGGCGCTGTACCACCAGCCTTCGGGACGCGCCTCGACAACCATGCTGCAACCGCCCGGCGCGCGGTCGAAAAAGCGTGTATAGGCGGCAAGATGTCCGTGCACCGTGAGCTTGGCGCCGAAACATCGCGCCAGCCTCTAACTGCGACCGGTCGCCCAAACCACGGCGCGGGCAACGATATCTTCATCGGCCAGCTTGAGCAGCCAGCCTTGATCGTCGCGTACTGCCGAACCCACGGCCGAGCCAAACCGCGTGTCCACACCTGCCCCCTTGGCCGCCTGTACCATCAGCCGGTCGAATCGCGTCCGGTCGAGCCGCCAGCCGGCACCTTGAGCGGAAAACATGCCGTGCCGCTCGCTGGGAACTTCATTGGCCCACACCGAAACAAGCCCACGATTTTCAACGAAGCCGACCTCGGCGAACGGCGTCCAGACACCAAGCTGACGCAGCAGCCCATTCGCTACTGCCGGCAGCACCTCTCCCGTCTTTGACGGATCATGCCTTCCTGCTTCCAGCAACAGCACGCTCCGCGCGGGTGCATCGTTGCCAACGCCAGTCCGGATGTGGTCGCCGCCGAACGTGATCGTCTCAGCGAGCTGGCGGGACAAAATGCCAACCTCAAGATAGCGTTGGCCCGGATCAGCGAGGCGGACTGAGGAAGACTTTAAATTCAAAAGGTGACACGCGGCAATAATCGCGTGCCGCTGCAGCCCCAGGCTCCGCTTCACCGGGGGGACCGATCGGTCGCACTCGCAGCCTGGGGTTCTTCTCTGCCACCCATCATCGAATTTTGGTGGATTGTCCGTCTCCCGCACCGGTTGTAGCGCGATAGACAAGAATCGCGTTTTCTGTGCCGGCCGGGCTTCAATGACGGGGATGGCGAAAAGCTGAGTGCTCGGGCTTGCGGGCCGAGCTTGTCGGTCGCTCGATGGAAAGTGTCATCTGAGGCGCTTCCTCTCCCGCGTGCAACTGGAAGACACGCTCGTCCAGTTCCTTGTCCACTTCCGTCAGACGATGATTGAGGCGAAGGTAGTCCGTCCAGGTCGGCGTGCGGAACGTTTCCGTCCAATGCATAGGCTTCTGCAAGTTCCGCTGGAGCGTCCAATTCCGAGCACCGACCCGGCTGTGTACATGACGCCGCTGCCGCATGAGGTCGAGGAAAGCCTCGAGATTTCTCTCGGCTATCACATATTCGACCTTGACCACGATCGGGCCGCTTCTCGGCTTCAGATTGAGAGCGACAGCCGGGGCATCGAAATCCTCCAGAGGATCGGGCTCTGAGTCGCGGCGCTCGCGAAGAGGAAACAGAACGCCGGCTGCAGCGACGAACATCAGGGAGGCAGCGGAACCCTCCAGCGCCAGGGCCAGCGAATGGTTTTCGGCCACCGTGCCCCACACCCAGCTGCCGAGCGCGATGCCACCATCTATCAAAGCATAGTAGATCGAGATGGTGCGCCCCACGACCCAGCGCGGGCTTGCCAGCTGCACGCTCACACCGACCCCTGACCAGGCGGTGACCCAGCCCGCGCCGCCCAAAGCGAGTGCAATTGCCGCCACCCCGATCGAAGTTGTCAGTGCCAGGCAAAGTGAGCACGCCGCGCAGGCGACGCAGGAGAGCCTCATCAGCCGCTCCTGCGACAAGCTCCGTCTGAACAGGCTGTTGGAGAGGCCAGCGAAGACGGCTCCGGTCCCGAAGCCGGCCATGAGCGCGCCATAGGCGAGCGGGCCTCCTCCCAGCTGATCGCGGACAACCACCGGCAGCAGCGCGAGTATGGCGATGCTCGCCAAGCCAAAGAGGGTTCCGCGCGCGATCGCGGCCTTGATTTCCGATGACATCGCCGTGAAGCGCAGCCCGTCATAGATCGCCGTCCTCATCGACTCGCGTGGAAGAGGGGAGGAACGAACCTTCCACTTGCAGCGCCAAATAGTGGCCAAGGGTACGAAATAGGTGAGCGTGGTCACCGCGAATGCCGCCATAAGGCCAAACGAGGCAACTACAATGCCGCCGAGCGCCGGGCCCACAGTCCGGACGGTATTGAATCCAACAGAAAGCAGGGTGACGGCAGCGGGAACATCTCGTCGATCCACAATATCGCCAACCGACGCTTGCCAGGCCGGATCATTGAGAGCACCGCCGCTTGCGATCAAGAAGCTGAAGCCGAGGATCATCCACGGACTGACAAAGCCCAGCGCCACCGATGCGGTCAGCATCGCGGAGGCAGTCACCATAAGGCACCGACCGGCGAACATCACCCTGCGCCGGCTGAAATTGTCAGCGAGAGCCCCGGCGAAGACAGACAAGACGAAGGCGGGCAGGTTCGATGAAGCCTGAACCAACGCAACCATCAGATCGGAAGTCGAGATCGTTGCCATCAGCCAGCTGATGGCAACAGTCTGCATCAACCAGCCGAGGCTTGAAACCTGCGTGGCGAGCCAGATCGAGCGAAAGGTGGGCTGCAGAAGTGGCCCAAAGGTCGTTGGTGCAGCCAAATCTTCGTTTGATCCAGCCACCCTACTCATTTTGCGATCCTTTGCTTTCCGTTATTGTCGCTTCCCATGTAATCTAGGCTGAACCGTGGCGGCTGGAAGAATAGATGGACCCATTTGTCTCCGACGATGTGGCCACAGTTCCTCCTGACCAGTGGTCCGGCGGCCGAGACGCAGAAATGGGCCGGCTCACTCGCCTTCGACGACATGTTGGTGAGCCGGAATTCACATGTCATTTGAGGCATCATGCTCGTTCGACGCGCTGCCGAGCGATTTTTCGCGAACGTTACCCTGTTCTTTTGTTGGAAACTCACTCATCAGCGGCGTTCGATGCTGAATGTGGCTTCCGAAAGTGAGGACGCTTGCAGATCTTTGACAGGATCAGTTCCCTGATAGATGCAGACGATTGCCAGGCCGCGATCGAAGACGCGCGCGCCCTGCTCCTTCAGTTCGGACAAAAGTCTGATGCGCTCACACATGCGATCGACGAGTTTCTGCTCGACCTGATGACATTGGCTTTCATCGTCGAATGTTACGGACGCGGCTTTGAACTTTTGGCGCGAACGCTTGCCCGTAGAAGGCTGGCGAAGGTCAGACTGTTGTCGGGAGGGGTCGGCCGGGCAGAACGGGTTCCAAAGCCTGATAGCTGAACCGGCGATCGAGCCGCGTTCTATTAACGACGTGGCGACCGCCAAAAAAAGGGCCATCGGAAAACCGAGGCCCTTTAGGAGTAAAGTCCAAACCTTCAGAGGGGAACAGCTGATACGATGGAAAGGGAGGAAACCATCGCGTGCATCAGCTGTAAGCTTAATGGCTAAAAGTTGTGCATTGCGCAAACACTTTGTGCAATGCAGCTATGCAGTAACGCAAAGCCTCAAGTTGCAAGATCGAGTTTGGAAATGTTTGCTGCTCGTACGGTGATGGGCGAGATCCTTAAGCGTATGTACGGCGGCATGATGGACGCTTGCAAGCATCCAGACAAGATTATCGCGAAGCTAAAATAAGAGGTTCGATCCAATCGGCGATGCTCAATAGCCGCGCCATTCTGGCTCAGCCGGGCGTTACATCGCCTCGCCAAGTTGAGGATGTATTGGTCGCGAGCAGCCGCGCGCCAATTTGGAACCCACGACCATATGCAACGATTGGGCACTGTCCGAAGAAGGCCGAGAACGGTTGAAAGTGCGCTAGATGGAGATATTCTGAATTGGAACGGCGGCCTGGTTCATCGCCAAAACGAGACATGGATGAAAAGCAGATCGCGCCCAATGCCTGATCCAACCATTGCAACGGAAGTCCCCTGGTCGGAAAGCCTAACCGCATATGAGGACAAGCATTTCGAGCTCTATTTGAAGCTCATGGACGCTTGCGCCGACAGTGCCAGCGAAGAGGAGATGGCGCTGGATGTACTGGGTATCGATCCGGTCAAAGAGCCAATTCGCGCCCGTAAGACCCTTCGCAGTCATCTCAAACGGGTGCTCTGGTTTATGCATGAGGGCCATAAGGAACTGCTTCCAAGCCGGCCGCCTCAATAACTGCGGCGCCGAACAAGGTTGCCCGAGAGATCAGGTGGCGCCCTCGGGGGATGCGAGGACACTTGAAAGCCGCAATCGGGTTATCATCTCCATACTGCGTGTGTTCGGCTCCGCACGGCAAGTGCCCTTGAGTCGAGGAGGAATGCACATGAAGAAGAAAGTTCATCTGGAAGCCTGCTGACCGATCCCTTGGGGCCCATAATCGGGTCCCAAGTTGTTCCCGACGAGCGTTGCGAGGGGCGGATGCAGGACCAGCCGGAAATCGAGCCCGGGCGTGAAACGAAGTCAACAGGTGCGAGGTTCGGCCTGCTGGGTGTGGCTGTGTTGGACGTAGGCGCCTTCATCTGGACCGGCTTCGGCGAAGGCATCCAGCAGGGCACGTCCAACGTCGTTCGGACTGTCATCGACAAGAGCATGCAGCGCCTTGGGCTCGGGCAAGCCCCCAACGCTCTTACAGAGGGCGAGTGGTATCTCTCGGTGTACTACGGTCCCGACTTTACGGATGTCACCCCCGTCGGCCTGGGGCACCCCTTCAAGCTGACATTCACGTCGGCCCCGGATTTGTCTGGCACCTACGAGAACGTTGCAGGGAGCGGCTCGGTAAGCGGCTTTGAACGACCCGGTCAACTCGTAATGACCTACTCCGGAGCAGATGGGATGTCCCATGGAGTTGCCATTCTCCAAGACATTCAGACCCACCTTTCTTCCAACAACGTCGAGCATGATTACCTGGGAGCCGTTTTGGTCCACGCTTGCTATAAGGCGGACACCCAGCAGTGCGATGCCGCCAAATCGCAATATAAATTCTGCAGGGCGATTTTGTCGAAAAACAGGGAACCCGACAAGGATCCTTCCCTCAAGGGTTACCTCGACGAACCATGTTCGGCTTTTCAGAACGATCTTAAGCTGAAGCTTAGCCCGACGGCACAGCTTTTAGGCACGAAGGCGCTCACCAGGGTCGCAGCTCAAAGAGAACGGCGCCCTTCGCCGGGGGCCGTCCGTTCCGCATCCCGCCTGACGGCGGCGCGTTGCTGATGCTCCTACGGCCGCCCCGTTGAGCCGGTCTCAGGGCCACGGTCTTTCTCCTGCACCGATCTGACTTGGTCCCGCTGGCGGGCATTTCGGTGCTTCCGTTTTGTACGCTCTTCTTTCTTGGGGCGCTTCGCGGCACGGCTGCGCCGACATGGATGTGCCTACCGGCACCTTTCCTATGTAGCGGGAAGAGAGGCGCGCGGCCCTCTCTCCCCACCCACTCAAACCGGCCTTTGCTTTGCTCCAGCACTGCGGGGCCAGATCCGGCGGCCCCCGCCGCGCTGAAATGCCTCGCTCCTGCGGCCTCACACTCGCCAGGAGGCACAAGTGCATCCCCATGCCTTACTGGCAGTGCGCTTCGCCGCAGGAAGAGTCCCGTTACTTTCCCGGCCTGGCAGGGCAGCCTGTCTCGGCGCCGCTGAATTCCGATCTGCAAAGCGGCCTCATCCCGTCACGCCCTGTGAAAAAAGGGCAGGAGGGCTACGCTTCCATTTCAGCGTCAGCCGCTGAACGCTTGAGCCGGCTCTACGGCTATTCGGCTGGGGTTTTCCGAAGCTTTTCTAACACAAAGAGCTTGCCCTGGCGCACGGCGTACTCGATTGATTGCGCCTTCGCCAGATGTGCCGCAATCGAGCTGGCCAGCATGCAGCCCGTCCCGCGCATCGATGCGGCAAGACGCGGCGTGTCAAAGCGGACTGGTTCGTGATCGGGGCGCAACAGAATATCGGTTGATTGCGGTCCCGATGCATGGCCGCCCTTGATCAGCAGAGCCCGCGCGCCGGCTGCCAGCAATTCTTGGCCTTGCCACACTACGCCGTCCTCATCCACTGCCCGCTCCGAGCCAACAAGGAGTGCCAGCTCGAAGAGATTGGGGGTGACCAGACGGCAAAATGGCATCAGATCGCATTTCAGGGCGGCGATGGCGCCGGCTTCCAGGAGCGCCCGGCCTGACGTCGACGCCAGCACCGGGTCGAGCACTGCCGGCACCTGCGGATTTTCGCGCAGCACTCCGGCAACCGCAATGACGATCTCCACCGTGGCGAGCATCCCGATCTTGATGGCCGCCACTTTGTTGGCCTGCAACCCCGCACGCATCTGACCGGCCACCAGACCGGGTTGCATAGAGTGGATTTCCATGACCGCATGGTGCGTCTGCACCGTTAGCGCGGTGACAGCAAGGCAGGTGCGCACGCCAATGGAAGAGATCGTCTCGATATCGCGTGCAATTCCAGCCCCACCGCTGGAGTCTGATCCGCCGACCACGAGCACATGCGGTTCTCGCCTCAGCGCCATGGCTTTGTCTTTTCGATCCATTCTCGCGTGCGCGCTTCGGGATCGGCATTCAATGTGATGTCGGTGACCACCGCCGCGCTGTCCGCACCAGCCTCGAAGACACTGTCGAGCCGGTCGGGGTTGAGGCCGCCGATGGCGACCAATGGGATCGGCGCCACCCGATGCTTCCACTCGCTGATCCGCTCGAGCCCTTGCGGCGCCCATTTCATCTGCTTCAGGATGGTGGGATAGATGGGGCCGAGCGCGATATAGTCGGGCTCGGCAGCGATGGCCGTTTCCAGTTCGAGATGATCGTGCGTGGAAAGCCCGAGCTTCAATCCGGCGTACTTAATCGCCAGCAGGTCGGCCGCAGCCAAATCCTCCTGGCCGAGATGGACGAAGTCGCAGCCTTCCTCGATTGCCGTGCGCCAATAGTCGTTGACGATCAGTTGGCAACCATGGACCGCGCAGACGCCGTTCGCGCGGCGGATTTCCGTCCGCAGCGTGGCCTCGTCCCTATCCTTGATGCGCAACTGAACCATCTTAACGCCAAGCGGCACCAGCCGTTCGATCCAGGCGGCGCTGTCGAGGATCAGGTAGAAGGGATCGAGCTTCATGAAAATACTGCCCTGCCGATGGTCGGTGTCGATGGTATGGCGACGTCGCGCGGTTCGAGCATTCCGGAGTTGAAAGCTTCACGACCGGCCTCGACCGCCTTGCCGAACGCGCGCGCCATGCCGACCGGATCGGCCGCCTTGGCAACCGCGGTGTTCAGGAGAACGGCATCAAAGCCGAGTTCCGTGACAGCCGCCGCGTGTGACGGCCGCCCGAGCCCTGCATCCACAATCAGAGGTACCTCAGGGAAATGTCCGCGCATCGAGCGCAGGGCCGGAATGTTGACCGGCCCGAGGGCGGAACCGATCGGTGCACACCAGGGCATCAAGACCTTGCAGCCCGCCGCAAGGAGCCGCTCGGCGACGACGAGGTCGTCGGTGGTATAGGGGAATACAGCAAAGCCGTCCTCGCACAGGATGCGGGCGGCTTCGACCAGGCCGAAAACATCCGGCTGCAGCGTGTCATGGTTGCCGATCACTTCGAGCTTGACCCAGTTCGTACCGAAGACTTCGCGCGCCATCTTCGCGGTCGTGACAGCTTCCTTGACGGAGTGGCAGCCAGCAGTGTTGGGCAGGATTCTGACGCCGAGCGATCGGATCAACGACCAGAATTTTTCGCCGGCCCTGCCGCCTGCCATCTCACGGCGCAACGAGACGGTCACCACCGCCGTGCCCGATGCCCTGACCGCATCGGCAAGGATGGCCGGCGAAGGATACTGAGCCGTGCCGAGAAGCAGGCGGGAGGCAAGCGACGTTCCAAGAAGGTCGAACATGCTAGCCTCCCTGCATGGGCGAGAGGATTTCGATCTGGTCGCCGTCGTTCAATTGGAATTCCGCCCGGTTGGCTTTGTGCACGAGGTCGCTGTTGACGGCCGTCGCCAGCCAATCGCCCTCATAGTCAAGCGCGGCAAGCAGCTCGGCCAGCGTGGTGGCGGCAACCTCATGCGCTTCGCCGTTGACCATCAGTTTCATGAGCAAGCTCCTTGGTTCTGTCTTGACTGAAAACCAGGTCGGCAGCCTGGCGCGCCATGGCGGGGGCGAGGAGAAAACCGTGACGATAGAGCCCGTTGATCGCGATGATTTCACCGTTCGTTTCGACGCGCGGCAAATTGTCGGGAAAGGCTGGGCGGACGCCGACACCGGTTTCAACGATCTCGGCCTCGCCAAAGGCCGGGTGGAGGGCATAGGCGGTACCCAGAAGCTCCATCATGGAGCGCGCCGTGATTGGTCCGGCGGACTGGCTTTCAATCATCGTCGCACCAATCATGAAACGGTGGTCGGTGCGCGGCACTGCGTACAGTGGAAAGCGCGGATGCAGCAGCCTGACGGGGCGCGACAGCGAGATATCAGGGGTACGCAGGATCAGTATTTCGCCGCGAACGCCACGCAACCTATCATCGGCGGCTGCCATTCCCGTGCAATCGATCTGGCGATCGAAACCAAAACCATGCTGGGCGTCGGCGCCGAAGTGGAATTCAACACCCGTGGCCGCGAGCTTGTCATGAAGTGCTGCCATCGTCTGGCGCGGATCAAGATGGCCCTCAGCGGCGAAGAGCAATCCGCGGCGGAAGCGGCCGGCTAAGTCGGGCTCCAGCAAGGCAATTTCATCTTCCTCGACGCGCCGATAGCCCGTCGTGCGGCTGGTGAACCGGTCGAGCTCGCCCGCATCGCGCGGCGAGGCCAAGACCAGCGTTCCCCGTCGTGCTACCAAGCCGGGCGTTGCGGCGTCCCACCAGTCGGCGGCGTCGCGTCCGAGATCCAGCACCGGCTGCTCGGCGCTTTCACGCTCGCACCACGGCGCCAACATGCCACCGGCGAACCACGACGCATTGCCCCCAAGGGCAGGCCTTGTCTCGGCAACGGTAACCGCCGCGCCGCGTGCGGCGAATTCGAAGGCGGCGGTGAGGCCGGCAACGCCGGCCCCTTTGACCAAGACTTTCATGATGGCTCACGTGGCTGAGGTATGAGCGGTGCGCCGGTCTCGTCCGCCGGCAGGTAGAGATCGCCGCCCTCGCGGTACTTCGCCGCCATCGCCGCCATGCCTTCTTTCTGCGCCTCGGCACGGATGTCGTGAGAGATACGCATGGAGCAGAATTTCGGTCCGCACATCGAGCAGAAATGCGCCACCTTGTGCGCCTCCTTGGGCAAGGTCTGGTCGTGGAAGGACCGCGCGGTTTCCGGATCGAGCGACAGGTTGAACTGGTCCTCCCAGCGGAACTCGAAGCGCGCGCGGGAAAGCGCATCATCCCTGACTTTCGCTGCCGGATGGCCCTTCGCCAGGTCGGCGGCGTGGGCGGCGATCTTGTAGGTGATCACGCCGATCTTGACGTCGTTGCGATCGGGAAGGCCGAGATGCTCCTTGGGCGTGACGTAGCAGAGCATGGCGGTGCCGAACCAGCCGATCATCGCGGCGCCAATGCCTGAGGTGATGTGGTCGTAGCCCGGCGCGATGTCGGTCGTCAGCGGTCCAAGCGTATAGAACGGCGCCTCGCCGCAGACAGCGAGCTGCTTGTCCATGTTCTGCTTGATCTTGTGCATCGGCACATGGCCAGGCCCCTCGATCATCACCTGGCAATCCTTCGCCCAGGCGATCTGCGTCAGCTCGCCGAGCGTTTCCAGCTCGGCGAACTGCGCCGCGTCGTTGGCATCGGCGATCGAGCCTGGACGAAGGCCGTCGCCGAGCGAGAAGGAGACGTCGTAGGCTCTGGCGATGTCGCAGATCTCCGCGAAGTGCTCGTAGAGGAAGCTTTCCCGGTGATGGTGCAGGCACCATTTGGCCATGATCGAGCCGCCGCGCGAGACGATACCCGTCACCCGGTCGACGGTCAGCGGGATGTAATGCAGCCGCACGCCGGCGTGGATGGTGAAATAGTCGACGCCTTGCTCGGCCTGTTCGATCAGCGTGTCGCGGTAGACCTCCCAGGTCAGATCCTCGGCAATGCCGCCGACCTTTTCGAGCGCTTGGTAGAGCGGCACCGTGCCGATCGGCACCGGCGCGTTGCGCACGATCCAGTCGCGGATGTTGTGGATGTTGCGGCCGGTCGACAGGTCCATCGCCGTATCGGCGCCCCAGCGGATCGCCCACACCATCTTTTCGACCTCTTCCGCCATCGACGATGTGACGGCGGAGTTGCCGATATTGGCGTTGATCTTGACCAGGAAATTGCGGCCGATGATCATTGGCTCGCTCTCGGGATGGTTGATGTTGGCGGGGATGATCGCCCGTCCGCGCGCCACCTCGTCACGCACGAATTCGGGCGTGACGAAATCGGGCAGCGTCGCGCCGAAAGCCTCGCCGTCGCGCTCAAGCTTGCCGCGCAGGATCTCGCGACCAAGGTTCTCGCGGATGGCGACGAACTCCATTTCGGGTGTGATGATGCCGGCGCGCGCGTAGGCAAGCTGCGTCACCGCCTTGCCTGCTTTGGCCCTGAGCGGTCGGTGGCGGATGGGAAATTCTGGCGTCAGGCGTTCGCCCGTCGCGAATCCGTTGTCCTCCGGCCGGACATGGCGGCCGTCGCAGACCTCGACATCGCCGCGCGCCAAGATCCATTCGTGGCGAAGCCGGGCCAGGCCTTTTTCGATGCTGGTTTCGACAGCCGGATCGGTATAGGGGCCCGACGGATCGTAGACGGTGACGGGCGGTTCGCCGGCTGTCGGATGGACGGAGATTTCGCGCATCGGCACCCTGATCTGCGGGTGGATGGCACCGGGCTTGTGGATCTTACGCGAAGCAGGCAGCGGTCCCGTTGAGACGGCTGGGGTGAGGGCATTCATCTTGAGGCTCCTTTGCTCATGCATTGGAGACCCAGTTCTGTGCCGGAAGGATGAAAAGACGCTTCTGTCGACCTGCCGAAACAGGACCTCGGGCGTGAACTCCCGCAGAGCGCTTGCACCGTCCCTACGCCAGTATGAACTGGATCAGGTTCAACGGGTCACTGCGCCGCGAAAGCCAGCAGTATCTCAGCCCCTTGCCGGGACTCCCCTGGTGAATGCCTCAAGTTGAATGGGCCGGCGTTGTCTTGTCAAGCGCATGTTCGTCCTGCGGCGGCGGTGGGCGGCATTCAAATTGGGCCCAAATTGGGCCGACGGCCTCGCCATGGGTCGCGGAGAAGTTCCGCGGGAGACAGGCAGGTGTGGCCAAAGCTGCATTTGCCTCGTCAAACTTGATGTGACATTGACGTAGACGGAACTGCTGCGTTTCAAGGATCTTAAGCCGTCAATGCCTGATCGGAACAGAACTGGTGGGCCGCCCGAACGCCCCACAAACATCGTGCTCTCGATCACCTCTTATTGTCGCCGGAAAAGGGGTGATCGACCATTCGATCAAGTCGACCGCTCGCTGAAGGGCGCCCTCGGTTTCAGCACGGCTGGGCGAAGTGGCAATGACATGTCCAATCCAGTCTCGGAAATCCCCCTTCCTGACGATCGGTGTCTTGGGTTCAACATTCAATTTGACCTCGGCCACACCTGATATAGCAGCTGCCTGAGTGTCGCCACCAATCCAGTCGAGGGTGCCATCTTGATCAGGAAGCAGGAATCGCGCGGCCGCAGTATGCGAATGCTTTTTGCGCAGATCCCATTCCTCGCCAATGACAAGCTTGATGTGCTCGGTGACGAGGTCGACACCGTAAGCTAACTGGACCAGTTGAGGGTCGGGCGCGCCACTAAGACGCGGATTGACTTCAATGACAACTGGACCGCGTTTCGTGCACCGGAGTTCAATGTTAGTTGGCCCCCAGCCAAGGCCGAGAGCCCGCAAACAGCTCAGCGAAACATCGGCGATGCGCTCACGCTCCTGATCGGTTAGCAGGGCCGGATACGTCACCTCACGTATGACGAAATGGGGGAGGGGACCAAAGTCATTGGCGCAAATCGCAACGACCTCATTCCCCATAACATTAATGCTATAGAACGGGCCCTGTGCGAATTCTTCGACGAGTATTTTCGGTGTAGACCGCCATATGTGCTTTCCGCCCAATAGATAGGTCGTATGTTCGGCTACGTCTTCGAGGCTGCGGCACAATCGGACACCCATGCTGCCGCTGCCTACTGCCGGCTTAAGAATCACGGGCAGGCCGATCTCTGCAGCCGAGCTTTCTACCTCCGCCGCATTCGTTGCCAACCGATAAGCCGGTATTGGAACGCCGGCCTGCGCGAGGAGTTGGCGTTGCTTGAATTTGTCGCAGCTTCGTTCAATCGATTCAGGGTTCGGTCCCGGTAGATCGAAATGCCGGCAAAGCTTGCCAATTGTCGCATAGATCGATTCATGGTCCCCGGCAAAGCCAGTAATGCCAGCAATGTCGTGGGTAGCACGCAGCCGCGAACTTTCGCGGACCAACGCTTCGAGATTGCCAGTGTCGACACGGATTGCCTCAACGTTTTCCGCCGAAAGATAGTCGTACCGAGGTGGATCAGCCGTCAGAGTAATTGGATGAAGACCAAGACACTGAGCCGCTTGGACGTATAGCTGACCAGTACCCCTATGGCCTTCGACCAATATGAGCGCTCTTCTTCTTACCATTGCTGTTAATCCCGATGTTGCGTGCTGGCGGCGGTCCGAGGGTACCGGCGTCACTTTTATGGCCGTGCCGGACCTCAGACTCGCGGTGCCGTACCATTGTCAACGACTGACGGTTGTAAAATCTTGTAAATTGATTTTGAAGGATCTGTTGCAGCGTTGTTGATTAGGGCGGCGTCGGAGGCTTGCTCCGTTCAAACCAGGTTAGCTGGGGTTGGTGTGTGATCCCGTGGGCCTGGGCGTGACCTACCTCTCGGGTAGGGCACGCCAAGCCACATCAAACTCGCAGCACAAGAACATGCGCTCTGGTCATACCGGCTCATGGTGAGCCCTGAATCTGGAACGGCCCGATGTGTAAGCAGCGAGTCGTCAAACGGCCCCATTCAATCATGGAGTCACATCATTTAAGATCGCGAAAGCTGTCATTGCGGGTTACGGAACTGCTTTCCGATGACATTCGAAGATGCGATCGGGCGTCAGAACCGGATCGCTGACCGCCGCTTCCACCTCGGTGAGCCCGGCTGATATAATCAGGTCTGAGGCTGCGCGCCCTGTCGTTCCCAGCATTTACATTAGGCAGCCTTGCCAAGATTGTCCCGCAGCAGAACCTGCCTGAGCGCATCGACGAACGTCCGAATATCTGTCGTACTATGGGCAGGCGTAACCGTCACCCTGAACCGCTCGGTTCCCACCGGAACACTCGGCGCCAGAATTGGCTGAACGTATATTCCATGCTGATCCAGAAGCTGGCGGGACGCTTCCTTGCAACGGAATGGATCACCAATAAGCACAGGAATGATGTGGCTTCGGGTCGGCATGACGGGGATGCCCGCCTCTTTCAGCAATCCGACTAAAAGTTTCGTTTTCCGGTGCAGATCAATTCGTTCTGAATCTGAATCGCGAAGATGGCGCAGCGCTGCCAGCGCACCAGCCGCAAGCGCTGGCGCAAGCGCCGTGGTGAAAATGAAACCGATCGAGAAGCTTCGTATGCTGTCAACAATGGAGGCAGGTCCGGTCACATAACCCCCCATCGAGCCGAACGCCTTACCTAGCGTCCCTTCGATGAGGGTTGGACGATCCATGATGCCAAGTTCCGCGGCAATGCCGGCGCCTTTCGGACCGTACATTCCCGATGCATGAACTTCATCCAGAAACGTCATTGCGCCAAATTCGTCCGCCATGTCACAGATATCTTTGATCGGTGAAATGTCACCGTCCATTGAATATACCGATTCAAAAACAATGATCTTGGGTCTTGCAGGATTTACACAGCGCAGAAGCTCCCGCAAATGCGCAACGTCGTTATGCCGGAAGACGCGCTTTTCGGCCCGGCTGTTGCGGCATCCACTAATAATTGAAGCGTGGTTGTGCTCGTCAGAAAAAATAATTGTGTCCGGCATCAAAGATGCCAATGTACTCAATGATGAATCGTTTGAGCTGAAGCCGGAAACAAAAATCAATCCTGCTTCCTTATTGTGGAAAACTGCAAGCTCCCGCTCGAGCAACACGTGATAATGGTTGGTGCCACCAATGTTGCGGGATCCTCCCGATCCTGCGCCGTTGGCATCGATGGCGCGCTTCATTGCCGATAGCACTTTGGGGTGCTGCCCCATACCGAGATAATCATTAGTGCACCAAATGGTTATCTCTTTTCGCCCGTCGGGCCTATTGAGCCAGGCCTTTGGGAAGTTGCCAGACTGACGCTCCAGATCGGCAAATTCACGATACCCGCCACGGCCTTTGAGTTGCTCGATTCTTCCGGCGAAATACTTCACATAATCCAAATCAATCTCCTGTTGGGAAGCCGTTTTTCGGCGCGCTCTGTGCTGCTTCACAGCGCACCTGCGCCGGCCCATCGCGTCGCATCCCTCGACAAGCACCAGCAAGATTGGATTCGACTACGCGCTTGATGTTGCGGGGGTTTCGGCCGCTCCAGCTAATTCGGGTAACGCGCCCCAAAGTGCAAGTGAAGAGAATGTTAAATCTATTGTTACTGAAATGTCTGAAATTGTAGTGTCGCAAGGGATTTCATAATTCTGGCCAGTCGTCGTTCGATTCCTGTCGCGGCCTTGTCAGAGCTGCGCTCGGCGGGCTTTCGGGCCCGAGAGCCGCAATGCGCGAGGGCCGCGTCTTGTCGCGCAACAGCCCTTGAAGCCCTTCGGCGGCGAAACGCTCTGCAAACGCCATACGCAGCTTTTGGACGTGCTGGCCTGCCGGATCATCTTGACGGTGCCGACGTCATCGTCGGTCCAGCCGGTTCGGAGTCGCCTCAGAATCGGAAATTTCTGCCCATCAGACTGGAAATTGACACGTAAGCTTCCCGGCTCCTTCAGATGTCATCATCTCTCGCACACCAACTCATGCCACGCAGATGAGATCGCGCCTTTTTCTGTCGTCACATTCCATTGTCAGAATCGGAAAAGAAGGGTCTCCTTGTTTTTTATAAAAACAAAATTTCACAAATAATTATGAAAACGGACATGTTTGCTGCAGACAATTAACGTGCACGTACTTGTCTGCCGCTGAACAACAAAATATAGGCAGCAATTATAACTTATAAACGTAGTGAAACGCGTCAATCGACATTTCCGTAGAGCTGCAGCAGAGACGAGGGGAGTCCCATGGGCCCTATGAAGATGCAGCCCGAGGAGATGGGCAGCCTGTCCGCGCGGATTTACAGCAAGGTGCGGGATGGATTGATCATCGGCAATTTCGCGCCGGGCGATCGTCTGCTTATGCAGGATCTTGCCGAGCAGCTCGGAACCAGCATTACGCCGGTGCGCGAAGCCTGTCTGCGGCTCGTCAGCGAGCAGGCGCTCGAGTTGCGCTCCGGCAGGTTCGCCGCGGTGCCAGACCTCAGCCGCGCCCGCTACATTCAGATCAAGCTGATCCGCGTGGCACTTGAAGGGCTTGCGGCAGAACACGCTGCCGACCATTTTGCCCCCGCCGATCTCGAACAGCTTGAGACCTTCCGCGCCTCATTTGTAGAGAGCCATAAGGCCGGTAATATCAAGGAAGCGCGATCCTCCAATCGCGCTTTCCACTTCGGCGTCTACCGCCTGTCGCGTATGCCGATGCTGATCGGACAGATCGAAAGCATGTGGGCCTCGATGGGTCCAATCCTTAACGTTTACGATCGGGAAATTCCGCGCGGGTACACCGGCGCGGAAGAACATGACCATCTCATCGAGGCCTTGAGGGCTGGCGACAGGAAGAGGGCCCGCGAGGCGATCGAGAACGACATCCAGCGAGGCTCACATGGTTTTCTGCGCTATTTCGACGAGCGCGGCTCCGGCTGAGCTGAATTGCCCTAAGCACCATCGATCTGCGCGACGCGCGGTGTGCGCAGGCCGGCTGTTTCCCCGCCGTCTACAGTCACCACCGTGCCGTTGACATAGCTCGATTGATTCGAAAGTAACCAAGCGACCACATCAGCGATCTCTTCAGGGGCACCGAAGCGGTTGGCAGGGATCCGCAGTTCGAGCTGCTTCTTGCGCAGTGCATCGCTTATGATGTTGCCCATCATGCGTGTTTCGATCTGGCCGGGGCAGACAGCGTTGAAGCGGATCTCCTCGCCGAACTCCAGCGCGAGTGCCTGCGTCAGCCCGATGACCGCGGCCTTTGAGGCGCAGTAGGCAGCGAGCCCTTCTTCGCCCGTCTTTCCGGCGATGCTGGCCATGTTGACGACTGAACCCCTCCCGAGCCGCAAGCCGTCCAGCGCATGACGGATGAAGAAAAAGACGCTGCGTGCATTAACCGCAAGGACCTCATCCCAATCGTCCTGGGTGGCGGTGGCGAAGGCAATGCGCTTCGACATGCCGGCATTGTTCACGAGCCCCGCGAGCCGGCCGTTGCCAAGTTCAAGCGCACGATCGACGACACGGCGGCAATCGTCTTCACGGACGATGTCACCGGCAACGAACGTGACACCGTGATTGGCGCGTTCGAGCGCCGCGCCCGCTTCTGCATCTCGGCCGGTCGCCACCACTCTGGAACCGCCAGACGCAAGTTTCTCCACGCAGGCCCGCCCAATCCCGTGCGTGGCGCCTGTTACGATGATCATTCCAATTCACTCCATTGCGTATTTGGCAACCGCACAGTTTGGGGGGCTCGCTTTTGGGCCAATCCCCGCCCCATCAAATCATGACGAACAACGTTGTCGTCACCTAGGATCAGTGGATCAAGTGTGACGCGGGTTATAGCCGGTGGACTGGCCCAAGCGCCGGGCCGTCGGCCCAACGGCTAGATTGGCGATACTGCGCATGTGGCCATGTCTTTCCTCGCGTGATGGGGTGTTCCCTAGAAGCGGAGCAATATGCGGGTGTGACGACCGATAAGGCGGACCGGCTATTCCGATAGGGACATCCATACTGTCGCATGACCGACTCGTCACCCCCGCAAGGCCAGTAATGCCAGAAGTGCTGCACAATACGCCAAGAACGCACACCGACCAATCAGTGTTTCGACTGTTCGCCGCACACGGGATCGGCCTCTCAGCTGGCAAAACCATGTCGCAATGGCTGGACGTGCATCGCGATTTACGAGCCTGGTGACGCGGGACTTGCGCCGGCACGCCATCAAGGGAACCGGCCGCGACGGCTTGCCGGCGGAGGCTGTGCTGCCCTGCCCCTGCTCAGCAGCACCACCCACTAAGCATCGGGAACCCGCGTTCCATTTAGAAGCCTCCACGTTGCGGGCCTTTGCCCGGCTGCCGGGAGAATGAAGTCGCAAGACAACACCCGCAATCCGGGCGCCGACCTCTAGGAAGAACTCAGGCTGGCAAGCGCCAGACGAGAGAAGTTGGAAAGCGGCACGGTCGTGCGCGGGAACCGTCATTTCAACAATCATCCGACCGCAGCGTGTTATGGCACGCTGCGGTGCGGTTCAGCGCGGCTGTTGCAGCACGCGAATGCACTGGGCACATCTCCTCCCTAAAGACCCTATGACGATTTGGTCGATAGCGAAGTGCGGCTGCTGACCAATGGCTCTGTATTCGAAGGCCACGCTGATCGCTTTGACTTATTCGCCGGCGCTTGATGTCAGGCAACTCGATCGACAAGCCGCATACCGGTCGGTCGCGAGGAAGCCCACATCGCCGAGGCCAGTTGCATGGCTGCTGTCTCCGACCTCGCCTTTCGTCAAATGGATTGTGATCCCGGTCGAGGCAGCGAAACCGCGATTGAAGACACCTTCCCGGCTGAGCACCGGCTAATGAAAACCCTATTGACTTATAACTTATAAGTAGTACGGTAGCACTGTGAAAATGAACAACGGCGCGGATGGCCCTGAAGGCGAACTCGCCTAGACGGTACTACGATCCGCCAGCAAGCCTCTGCTCCCAAGGCAGACCGCGGAGCCGGCGAAATCGCCGGCTCCGGACCCGGGAACACACGAAAATGGGGAATCACATGACCAAGAATCACGCTTTCCGATCCATCCTTGCGGCGGCTTTCGTCACCGGCGTGGCCGTCCTGCCCAACGCCGCCCAGGCCAAGGATTGGTGGCCCTTCAAGATCAACTCGGCCAAGGGCGGCGATCTGAAAAAAGTCGAGGCACTCGACTATGTGCCGCTGGAAAAGGCCGAGAAGCCTTGGAACCTGTGCGTCTTGTTTCCGCACCTCAAGGACAGCTACTGGGTCTCGGTCGACTACGGTATCGTTGAGGAAGCAAAGCGCCTGGGTGTCAAAGTGACGGTCCTGCAGGCTGGCGGCTATGACGCGCTGCCCAAGCAGCTGTCGCAATATGACGATTGCGTCGCATCCGGTGCCCAGGGCATCCTCGTCGCCGCCATCTCGGAAGCCGGCCTGGCGGCCAAGCTGAAGGAGGGCGACGCCAAGGGTCTTGTCCAGATCGCCGTCGCCAATCCCATCCTGGAAACTCCGATCACCGCGCGCATCACGCCCGATACCTACCAGAAGGGTTTTCAGGAGGGTGAGTACCTCAAGAAGTATCTCGGCGACAAAAAGACGACCGCAATCGGCCTGCCGGGTCCGCAGGGATCGGGTTGGGCGGAGAGCTATATGGCGGGCTTTCGCGACAGCATCAAAACCGGCAACATCAAGCTCGCGGCCGAGCTCTATGGTGAGCCCGGCGTTCCGCAAAGCCTGCGCCTCGTCGAGGACGCCCTGCAGACCTATCCGGATCTCAATGTCATCTGGGGCGGGGCTGCTGCGGCGGAAGCGGCCGTCAGCGCCGTCGCCGACGCTGGCCGCGACGATGTCGTGATCATGTCGTCTTACGAGAACCAGACGATGCTGAAGCTGGTCAAGGAAGGCAAGGTGCTTGGCTTTGCCGCCGAGTATCCGGTGATGATGGGCCGCATCAGCGTCGACCTCGCGGTGCGCGCCTTGGAAAAGAAGGACTATGAGAAGGTTCTGCTGGTCGCGCCGGGTATCGTGACCAAGGACAACGTCGACAAAATCGACCCGACGCAGATTTTCGCGCCCGATGGGTGGAAGCCTGAATTTTCGGTACAATAGTCGCATCTTCGATGGGCGGTAGACCTCGGCCTTGGCCTGCCGCCCGTTTTGCTTCGAGTTCGGTGGTGTCAGCGATGCTTGAACTTACGGGTATGACGAAGCGTTTCGGGGGGGTGGTGGCGCTTGACGGCGTCGATTTCACGCTGCTGAGCGGTGAGGTCCATGCCCTTCTCGGCGAAAACGGCGCCGGAAAGTCGACGCTCATCAATCTGATAGCGGGAACCTACGGCTGGACCGAAGGCTCTTGCCGTATCGACGGCCAAACCGTTTCCGCGCTGACCCCACAGAAATCCCGCGATGCCGGGGTGGCGGCTGTGTTCCAGGAATTCAGTCTTGTCCCCGACCTCACGGTCGAGGAGAACCTGTTTCTTGGACGCGAGATCAAGGGAAGGCTTTTCCTAAATCGGCGCGCGATGCGTGCCCGCGCGGAAGAACGCTTCCGCGACGTTGGCTTTCACGTCGAGCTGGACAGCAAGATCGAAACGCTGACCCGGGCGCAAAAGCAGATGGTCGAGATTGCCAAGGGCATGCTTTCGGATGCCAAGATACTCATCCTCGACGAACCGACCGCGTCGCTTACCGACGGTGAAGCGGAAAAACTGTTCGCCGCAATCGCGGGCCTCAAGGCGCGGGGCGTCGGCATCATCTATGTGTCGCATCGCATGGCCGAGATCCGTCGGCTCGCGGACCGCGTCACGGTGCTGCGAGGAGGGCGCAAGATCGACACCTTGGCCATCGCCGCGGCATCCGACGCGACGCTCATCGAGATGATGGTCGGCCAGCCGGTCGAACGACTTTATCCGTCAATCAGCCAGCGCCCCGCCGAAATCGTGCTGGCGACCAGGGGGATCAGTGTCTCCGGCACCCTATCCGATGCCTCCATCGTGGTCAGAGCTGGCGAAATCGTCGGCCTGGCGGGCCTGGTTGGCTGCGGTCGTAGCGAACTTTGCCGAGCCGTATTCGGCCTGGAGCGTGTGACGTCCGGTGAGATCGAACTCCATGGCGAGGTGGTCAGAGCGCCAGTGCCGCACAGCATGTTGCGTGCTGGACTTTGTTACTACCCGGCCGATCGCGGCGCCGAGGGACTGGCGCTTGGCCGGCCAGGCCGCGAGAATGTGACCATGGCCGCGCTCGACGACCCGAGACTGTCCCAGGCCGGACTGCTCAAGTTCTGGCGCGAGCGCCGGGCGATAGCCGCGCCGTTGAAGACACTGGGTCTACGACCGATGGCGCCGGAACGCGCGGCGTCGTCGTTTTCGGGAGGAAACCAGCAGAAACTCGTGCTGGCGCGCGGTCTGATGCGTCCTGTCTCGGTCCATATTTTCGATGAACCGACGGTCGGCATCGACGTGGGCGCTAAAAGCGAGGTCTACAGGCTTATGAAAAGCCTGGTCGAGAATGGCGCGGCCATTCTGCTGTCATCGTCCGAACTGCCAGAGCTCGTTCACCTGACCAACCGCGTCTATGTCATGCGCGAAGGGCGCATAGTCGCCGAACTCAAAGCCGACGGCATCACCGAGGCCACTGTGCTGCGTCACTATTTCGACGCCGAAACCGGCGCCACGGAGGCAGCATGAGCCCTGACACGCTGCGGCGCCGTTTTCTGGAAACCGGCGGGATCGTCATCCTGCTTCTGGTCGCGGTTGCGGCCGCGGCCGCGATCATCGAACCGCGTTTTCTGAACCGCCTGAACATCCTCAACGTCCTGCGCAATTTCTCCTTCCTGGCGGTTCCGGCGATCGGCCAGATGATCGTCATGACCACCGGCGGTTTTGATCTGTCGGTCGGCGCCACCATGGCCTTGGCGTCCGTGGTCACGGCCGCGGCGATGGCCGCGATGCCCGACGCGCATGGGCTCCAGCTGCTGATGCCGGTAGCGCTGGCCTTGGCCTGCGGCGCCTGTGTTGGCCTGGTAAACGGCACGCTGGTGGCGCGCCTTTCCCTATCACCTTTCATGGTGACATTGGCATCGTTGTCGATCGTCGCGGGACTTACGCTCTATTACACGCAGGGTATCCCGATCTATGGCGTTTCCGACGCCTTCGTCTATGCCATCGGGCGAGGGCAGGGGCTTGGCCTGCCGCCGGTCTTGCTGCTGGCGATCGTGGTGATCGCCATCGCCATCATTCTGCAGCGTCGGACCGCGCTCGGGCGCCACTTCTACGCCGTCGGCGGCAACGTCGGCGCCGCCCGGCTGTCGGGAGTGCGCACACACCGTGTGCTGATAACCGCCTATGTGCTCTCCGGTCTCCTGGCCGCGCTTACCGGCGTGCTGATCACCGCTCGCATCGGTTCTGGCCAGTCGACGATCGGCGGGACGCTGGGACTGGAGACGATCGCAGCGGCGGTGATCGGCGGCGTTTCATTGCGCGGCGGCTCAGGCCGCGCCGAGAACGTCGCCATGGCGGCGCTGTGCCTGACGATCATCGCCAATGCGATGAACCTCACGCAGATCGACAGCAAATTCCAGACGCTGGTGCTGGGCTCGGTGCTCATCGGCGCATTGGCTTTCGACCGAATTGTTCAGGGGAGGCGGGCCAATGTCTGATCGTCCAGACATGGCGGCTCCAGTTGTTCTTGACCGCGCTCGCCCGGACATCCGCCAGTTCGCGGCGCAGGCCAAGCTGCCGGGGCTCGTATTCCTGGCCCTGCTGGTTCTCGGTCTGCTCGACCCGCGTATCGTTTCAAGCGGCAATCTCTGGAACATCGCGATCCAGACCAGCTATCTCGCACTCTTCGCCATGGCGCAGACCATGGTGCTGCTGACGCGCGGCTTCGACCTGTCGCTTGGTTTCACCGTCTCGCTCGTCAGCGTCATATCGGCGATGGTGATGACGGGAAGCGGCGATATGCCCATCCTGTGGGGAATCGCCGCCGGCCTCGGCGTCGGGCTGCTGATCGGCGGGCTGAACGGCTTCCTCATCGCCGGTGTCGGCATCAACCCGTTGGTGACGACGCTCGGCATGGCCAACATTGTCATGGCGCTGGCGTCAACCGTCAGCGGCGGCTTTCCCGTGCCGGGCATTCCCGAAGCCTTCACGGAGGCCTTGGCGGAGGGACGGCTGATCGGCATTCCGGTGCCCATCCTGTTCGCCGCGCTGTGTTTCGCAGTGCTCTTCCTGGTCCTGCGCTTCACCGTGTTCGGCCGCGGCCTGTATCTCATCGGCGCCAACCCGCGCGCGGCGAAGGCGGCGGGCGTTCGCACCGGACGTGTCGTTGCGATCGACTACGGGGTCTGCTCGCTGCTCGCCGCGATTGGCGCCATGCTGCTCACCGCGCGCACCGGGTCGGGCGAACCCAATCTCGGCGGCAACCTGACCCTGGAATCGATAGCGGCGGCGGTGGTCGGTGGCGTGCGGCTGACCGGCGGCGAGGGAGGCGTCACGGCGGCTCTGCTCGGTGCCCTGTTCATCACGGTCATTTCCAACGCCATGAATCTCATGCAGGTCGACGGCTATCTGCAGCAGGTTCTTTTGGGCCTCATCATTCTGGCCAGCCTGATACTGGGCCGCGATCACAAGAAACGCTAACAGCTTCGGACCTTAAATGGCTTATCAAGTCTGCATCGACATCGGCGGAACCTTCACCGATTGCCTGGTTTCCGAGCCCGGTGGGAAAATCTCGATCTTCAAATCGCCCACCACGCCCGGCGAATTCGAGAAGGGATTCATCAACGTGCTGCACGTCGCGGCGGCCGGATACGGGCTCGACCCCGCGACGTTCATAACCGCGATCGACCTGATCGTGCACGGCTCGACCGTCTCGACCAACGCGCTCGTCGAGCGCAAAACCGTCAAGGTCGGACTGATCCTCAACGAAGGACATCAGGACATCCTCGTCCTGCGCGAAGGCCCGCGCAAGGGTGCCTTCCAGTGGCGGCTCGACTATCCCGAGCCCTACGTCCCGCGCCACCTGACGAAAACGGCGCGGGGCCGCGTCGATGCGCGCGGGCGGGAGCTCACGCCTTTGTCGAGATCCGATGTCGAGGCGGCGATAGCCGACTTCCAACGCTATGGCGTCGAAGCAATAGCAGTCGGTCTGCTTTGGTCCGTCGTCAATTCCACCCATGAAACAACGGTGCGCGATATCATCGCGCAGGCATGGCCGGAGATCCCGGTGACGCTTAGCCATGAAGTCAATCCGATGTCGCGCGAGTACAAGCGCATCATCGCAGCCGCCATCGACGCGTCGATCAATCCGATCGTGCGAACCTATATCGAGGACTTGCGGCAAGCACTTTCGCAGGCTGGTTTCCAGGGCGAGCTGCTGCTGGCCAACTGCGTCGGTGGAATGATGCCTCCCGCCGAGATGTTGCGGCGGCCAATCTACAGCGTCATGTCGGGGCCGACGCTGGCGCCGATGGCGGCGCTGGCGCTGAGCGATGAAGCCAATGTCATCGTCGGTGACATGGGCGGCACCACATTCGACGTCTCGGCTTTGCGCGACCACCAGATTATCATCACCCCGGACAGCATGATCCACGACGACTCGCTGGGGATCGCGAAAGTCGATGTGAGATCGGTTGGCGCCGGCGGCGGGTCCATTGCCTGGGTCGACGATGGCGGCCTGCTTCGGGTCGGGCCGCAAAGCGCTGGCGCGCGGCCGGGGCCGGCATGCTACGGGGCGGGCGGCACCGCTCCGACGGTCACCGATGCCAATGTCGTGCTCGGCATCATCGACCCGGATTATTTCCTCGGCGGCCGGATCAAGATCAGCCGCGAACTGGCCGAGAAAGCGGTCGCGAGCATCGCGACGCGGCTCGGCATCCCGCTGCTCGACGCGGCTTACGCCATCCAGACCACCAGCAACCACAACATGGTCGGGGCCATCGAGGAAATCACCATTCGCGAGGGCATAAACCCACGCGACAGTTTCTTTGTCTGCGGCGGCGGTGCGACCGCCATCCACATCGCCGAGATGGCCGACATATTGGGCTTGAAACGCTACATGATCCCCCGCTTCATGGCCGGACTGAGCGCGTTCGGCGGGTTGATCTCGGATATCACGCGCGAGGAAAGCGCGGTTTTCCTAACCTCGACCCGGCGCTTCGACGCCGCCGGCGTTTCCGACATCCTGGCGCGGTTGAAGGTGTCGGGCGAGGCATTTCTCGAACAGGCCGGCGTTGAGCCAGATCTCCGGCGTTTCGAGTTCTCCTTTCTTGGTCGCTACGAGTACCAATCCTGGGAGATCGAGGTCCATTTCGAGGCCAATGAGGCGCGCCTCGAAGCGGAAAAACTCCCAAGTCTCGTCGAAGCGTTTCATCAGATGCACGAACGCATCTATTCGATCAGATCCGACCGCGACGTTGTCGAATTCACCAACTGGAAGCTGCGCGCGGTGGGCAAGCGGGCCAATCAGGATGCCTGGAAGGATTTCAGGCTGGCCGACCAGGCGACGGCGCCGATCGCCAAGACCCATCGGTCAGCTTATTTGCATGAAACCCGGCGGACGAGCTCTCTGCCCGTCTACGACATGGACCAGCTGGGCGCGGGGGCGGCGCTTGATGGGCCATGCCTGCTGGAGGCGACGACGTTCACCGCCTTCCTCAAGGACGGACATCGCGGGCGCGTCGACCCGCAAGGCAACATCGTCGTGACCGTCGATTGACTCAAACCTTCCCGAACAAGGCACCGCAAAATGAATTCACCTGTCATTCGCCTGGAGACGCCAACGCGCCGCGTCGATCCGTTCCTGATGTCGGTTCTCAAAAGCCGGTTCGAGGCCGTCGTGCGGGAAATGACGCTGGTCGTGATGCGGGCCAGCCGCTCGGCGGTGATCAAGAACGCCCGCGACCTGAGCTGCGCGATCCTGACCTATGATCACCGCCTCGTTTCCACCGAGGACGCGCTGCCGATCCACGTCATGTCGATGGATCTGGCGACCCGTCCGATAACGGAGTTGTTCGACGATATCGCCGACGGCGACATCTTCCTCAACAACTGCCCATACACTGGCGGCACCCATCATGCCGACCTGATCATGGCGATGCCGATCTTTTTCGACGGCAAGCCGCTGTTCTGGGCCGTGGCGCTTTCCCATCACGCCGATACTGGCGCGCCGACACCTTCGACCTATCTGCCATTTGCCAAGAACGTTTATGAGGAAGGGATCCACTTTCCCTGCGTGCGTGTGGTCGAACAGCACCGGGAGAAGCAGGACATCCTGCGCATCGGCATGATGCGCAACCGTGTTCCAGACATCTGGCTGGGCGACGTGAGAGCCCAGATCGGCGCCTGCAGGACCGGTCGACGCCGTCTCTTGGAACTGCTTGAAAAATACGGCCGCGACACGCTGCTGGATTTCGTCGAGGACTGGTTCGACTACGGTGCGCGTCGCGCCATGGCCGAGATCGCCAAATTGCCGAAGGGCAAGTTCTCCTACGAGGTCCGCCATGACCCGGTCCCCGGCGTGGCGGAGGAGGGCATCCCGGTCCGGATCACCATCGATGTCGACCCTGAAGCCGGCGAGATCACGGTCGATGTGCGTGACAACATGGACAACGTCCCTGGCGGTCTCAACCTTTCGGAAAACACCTGCACGGGCTCGTGCCGCATTGGCGTCTTCAACAATCTCGACGACGGCATCCCGCACAATGAGGGTGCCAAGAGCCGGATCAAAGTGTTGATGCGGGAGGGAAGCGTGGTCGGCAAACCCCGCTACCCCGTAGGCACCTCGGTGGCGACCACCAATGTCAACGACCGCTTGATCATCGCCGGCAATTGCGTGTTCTCGACGATGGGAGAACCCTATGGCCAGGCCGAGAGCGGCTCGCACCTGCCGGCGGGGATCGGGGTGATTTCGGGCAAGGATCCGTTCAAGGACGGGCAGCCCTACGTCAACCAGGTCTTCATTGGCTACGCCGGCGGCGGCGCGCGTCACGGCTATGACGGCTGGTTGACATATTGCGGGCCGGCGAATGGCGGCCTGATCGCGCTGGATTCCGTGGAGGTGGACGAATCTATGTATCCCATCATCATTGAATCGCGCGGCGTGGTGGCGGATACCCAAGGAATTGGCGAGTTCGAGGGCGCTCCCGCGGTGGGCGGTGTCTTCTATCCCGTCGACCACGAGATGACACTGGTCTACTCGGCCGATGGCACAACCTTTCCGCCGCGTGGCGTGCTCGGCGGCGGTGACGCCAAGGCCAGTCGCAGCGCCAAGCGCGGCACGGACGGCAAGCTGGTGGAATTGCCTGCGTTCCATGAGGAGGCGTGTCGCGCCGGCGAGCGCATCGAGTTCGTTGCCTGTGGCGGCGGTGGCTACGGCGACCCGACCAAGCGCGATGTCCGCCGTGTCGCGGCCAGCGTTGACCGCGGCTGGCTGACGAGCGAAGCGGCTCGCCAATCCTACAAGGTGGCCCTGGTGCTGGACGCCGAGCAGGGCGTCTGGGCCGTCGACCAGGATGCCACCGCGCGCCTTCGGGCGGCCTGAGCCAGCGCGAAGAGAGGTCGCCAGCAAATGACCGGCGGCTTCGATCACGCTCGCTTGGCGGCCGCGTCCTGCTCGTCGAAATACCGCAACAGGTTCATGCCACCGCGCACGATGTCGCGTTCGATCGCCTTACGCGCCACCTTCTTGTTGCGGGTCCGGAACGCTTCGATCAGCGTCTCGTGCTCCTCCGCGCCGATGTAATCGTTCTCGGCCTGCAGATAATACACGTTAAGGATAGGGCCCATCGAGACCCACAGGCTTTCGATCTGGGCGATCAGCATATCCATCTTGGACAGGCGGTAGACGCCGAAGTGGAATTCACGATTGGCGCGACGGGCGCGGTCAGCATCGCCGGACGTTTCGCCGGCCACGAAATCGCGATGGATCTCGACCAGTTTTGCAATGTCCTTCTCCGAAACATGCTCAACGGCGAGTTCGGCCGCTAGTCCCTCGAGCGCGATGCGAATGAGCCGGACCTGCCAGTAACGCGACCGGGTCAGCTCTGGAACGGTGATGAACCGCCCTGACCGCAGTTCCAGCGCCTGCTCGCTGACGAGCCTGAAACAGGCCTCGCGCACAGGCGTGACGCTGGTGCCCAGCCGTTGCGCCAGATCCTGCATCAACAGTCTTTCGCCGGGCCGGAAATTGCCGGCGATCAGGGCTTCGCGCAGCGAGATATAAGTTCTCGCCGACAGACTGCCTTGCTCGATTGGCTGCATCGTGCTCATGGTCCACCGCTGCAATCTTGGCCGCACCGAATCGACAACGGATAGTGCGAGACGCTCTTATATCCTATAAGTCCGTTGCGAAACATGGCTAGGAGCTGGCGGGTTTCCCAGCGGAGAGCTTGCGCAGGATTGTCTCGATGATATCCAGCGATTTCTCGACTGTCGCCCGGTCATGGCTCCCTGACAGGTAGAGACGCTTGAGCGGAAGCGGCTGGCCGATCAGCCGGTTCGCCACCATCTCTCTGCGGAATGCAAGATCGAAAACATCGTCGTTGCCCAGCAAGTCCTGGTAGTCGCGGTAAGGACCGCTGAGAAAATAGATCAGCCAGACCGAGCCAAACCCGGCGCTCTGCGCGGGCAGGCCGAGGCGAGTTATTATTCCGTCCAACTCCGTCCGCATGAAAGCGCCAAGGGCGAAGAGGCGGTCATAGAAGCCTGGTTTCGACAGCTCCTCGATCGTCGCCTGCATGGCGGCGAGCGTCGACGGCGTGCCGTTGAAAGTACCGCCCATGAACACGGATCCTTCCCCGGTCCGGCCGACGAGCTCCAGGAGATCGCGACGACCGGCCACCACGCCAACGGGATAGCCTGAGGAGGCCGCCTTGCCGAAGGTCGCGAGATCAGGCGTGACGTCGGCGATCGACTGATAGCCGCCGAGCGCGTGGCGAAAGCCGGTGATGACCTCGTCGAAGATCAGCACGACACCATGATCGCTGGTCAGGCGACGCAGGTCGCGCAGGAAAGCATCCGTCGCAATCACCGACCCCATATTGTGAGCGATTGGCTCGATGATGATCGCCGCGACATCGCCTGGATTGGCCTTGAGATAATCCTCGACGGCGCCGGCATCGTTGTATGGCAGCACGATGGTGTGACGGGCGGCATCCTCGAGGATCCCGGCGCTGATGGGATCGTACTTGCCGATCGCCTGCGCGTGCGACTGTACGTTCATGGCGACATAGTCGTGCCAGCCATGATATCCGCCTTGGAATTTGATGATGCGCTTGCGACCGGTGGCGGCACGGGCAAGGCGGAGGGCGTGATAGGTCGCCTCCGATCCCGAATTGCAGAAGGCGACGAGATCCGCGCAAGGGATGCAGTCGACCAGCGCCTCCGCCACCTCGATCTCCAGGAGCATCGTTCCCGCTCCGACAAGATCGACGTCCTGGGAGACCGCAGCGATGCGTTCACGCACCGCCGGATGACAGTGGCCAAGCACATTGGCGCCGAAGCCGCAATGGAAGTCGGTGTACTGCTGTCCCTCGACGTCGTAGAGAAACGCACCCTGCGCCCGGGCAAAGACATGCGGCGCGCCGAGCCTGCGGCTCGGGCTGAGCAATCCACCCGGCATCACCGCACCGGCGCGCTCGATGAGTCGGGCGGTGTTATTCTGATCGGTCATCGCAATGTCCGTGCATGGCTATGGTTGTCCGCCGGCTCAGCCGAGGGCTTCGCGGACGGTGGCCTCGATCCCCGCCGCGTCCAGCCGGTAGTGCTTGTAGAGATGCGTTGGCGGCGCGATCAGGCTGTATTCGTCGCGGATGCCATGGCGTATCAAACGTGCCGGGCTGCCCGCCTCCGCCAGGATTTCCGCCACCGCGCCGCCCAGACCGCCCAGGATGTTGTGTTCTTCGATCGTCAGAACGAAGCGGGAGTGGGCGGCGGCCGCGAGCACAGCCTTGGTATCCAGCGGCTTGATCGTATGCATGTCGATCAGCCCGACGGATTTGCCCGCCGCGCGCAGCGCGCGGTAAGCCTCGCGTGAGGGATGGACCATCGAGCCGCAGGCGATGATGGTCAGGTCCGATCCTTCGCCGTGAACGATCGCCTTGCCGAACTGGAAGTCGACGCCGTCTTCATAGACCACCGGTTCCTGGCCGCGGCCAATGCGGAAGTAGATTGGCTGCGCATGATTGACAGACGCCTTGACGGCGGCCGCCAGTTGCGGGCCATCGGCCGGTGCGACGACCGTGAGGTCGGCAATGCTTCGCATGATGGCAAGGTCTTCCGTCGCATGGTGGGAGGTGCCGTAGAAGCCGAGTGAAATACCGGCATGATGACCGATCAGCCGCACCGGCAGCGCCGAATAGGCGACGTCGGTTCTGATCTGTTCGCAGCACAGCAGCGCCAGGAAAGAAGCGAATGTTGCGACGAACGGCATGGCGCCGGTGCTGGCCATGCCGGCAGCAGCCGAAACCATGTTCTGCTCGGAAATGCCAAATTGCGTGAAGCGCTCGGGAAAGCGTTGCGCGAACCGCACCAGCCCGTTGGAATATTGAAGGTCGGCCGTGCCGGCCACGACCGGATAACCGTCTTCGACCAGATCAATGAGCGCGTTGGCCAGGTAACTCAGGCCAGGCGCGCGCGCGTTGATCTGGCGGTACTGCCAGGAGTTGGTATCGATCGGGCCGTTCATTGTGTTTTGCCTCCACGCTTGATCTCTTCGGCGGCCAAGGCCTCGTCCGATGGCGCGAGATAGCCCAGATGCCAGCCGGGTTCGGTTTCCATGTAACCAACGCCCTTGCCTTTGGAGGTCTTGGCAATGATGCAGACGGGCCG
Source organism: Mesorhizobium sp. M0587 (assembly GCF_040320945.1). NCBI lineage: Bacteria > Pseudomonadati > Pseudomonadota > Alphaproteobacteria > Hyphomicrobiales > Phyllobacteriaceae > Mesorhizobium > Mesorhizobium sp. M0587. Next base: position 19,099 of record NZ_JAMYQP010000021.1, on the reverse strand, counting down.
GGTGCGGTCTGCCTCGGCCTTCAACTGTCGCAGCAGCGTCGCGAGAGCGACGACGTCGTGCCCATCGACCTCGTGCACCTGCCAGCCGAACGCCGCCCATTTGTCGGCCAACGGTTCGATGCCGATGATGTCGTCGACCTGCCCGTCGAGCTGGTATCCGTTGCGGTCGACGATGGCGATCAGATTGCCGGCCTTATGGTGGGCGGCGGAGAGCGCCGCTTCCCAGACCTGGCCCTCCTGCATCTCGCCGTCACCGAGCAGGACATAGACATCGAAGCGCCGGTTGGCCGCACGGCCGCCAAGCACCATGCCGAGGCCGCCGGACAGGGCATGGCCGATCGAGCCGGAGCTGAAATCGACGCCGGGCACCTTGCGCATGTCGGGATGATCGCCAAGCGGATTGCCGAGCCGGGTATAGCCATCGAGGACGTCCTTGGAGAAGAAGCCCCAGTCGACCAGCAGCGGATAAAGGCCGACCGCGGCGTGCCCTTTGCCCATAAGGAAGCGGTCGCGGTCCGGCCATTGCGGCTCGCCGCGCCTCAGCCGCATCGCATCGTAGTAGAGCGTGGCGAATATTTCCGCGCAGGAGAACACCGACGAATAGTGGCCCACCTTGGCGATCTGGATGAGGCGCAGCGTCTCGAGCCGGACGAACTCTGCCCTGTCGCGCAACAGGGCGATCCGCTCCGCGTCGGGTGGCAGGGTGTTGTTTGAAGGAGTGGGTGCGTTGGCCATTGGACGTCACTCTCGGGATCATTTTTTCTCGACAACTTATAAGTTATAAGATATTCCTCGCCGAAGCAACCGCCTATCTGGTCGCAAGGAGAATTTTGATGAACAACGAATCGCGCGTGCTGGACATGGCCAGGCACTTTCATTCCCAAACGGATCCACGCCTGCATGAGGATCATGGTCCGTTGACGATCGTGGCCGGCGAAGGCGCGACCGTCACGGATGACGCGGGCAACCGCTATATCGAGGGCATGGGCGGACTCTGGTGCGCCTCGCTTGGCTTCAGCGACAGCCGGCTGGCTGTCGCTGCTGACCGCCAGATGCGCAAGCTCGCCGTCTACCACACCTTCAACCACCGCTCGAACGAGCCCACCGTCGAACTCGTCGAGCAGCTTACCGCGTTGGCGCCGTTCGACCACGCGCGCGTCTTTCTGGTCGGCTCCGGTTCGGAAGCCAATGATACGATGATCAAGCTCGCCTGGTATTACCAGGCCGCGCGGGGACGTCCGGAGAAACGCAAGATCATCAGCAGGTTTGGCGCCTTCCACGGCAGTACGATCATGGGCGCGGCGCTGAGTGGGCTGCCGCACATGCACAAGTCCTTCAACCTGCCGCCGCTTCCCGTCATATTCGCCGCGCGGCCGTTCCACTATCTCGACGGTCTGCCGGGCGAGGCGGAGCATGACTACGCCACGCGCCTGGCCCAGGAACTCGAGGCCCTGATCCTGGCGGAGGGGCCAGAGACGATTGCCGCGATGATCGCAGAGCCAGTCATGGGCGCCGGCGGCGTGCTGGTACCGCCGGAGAATTATTTTCCAAAGGTTCAGGCGGTGCTGCGCAAATACGACATCCTGATGCTGTCCGACGAGGTGGTCTGCGGTTTCGGACGCACCGGAAATTGGTTCGGCAGCCAGACTTTTGGCATGGAACCGGACATGCTGTCGGTCGCCAAGGGGCTTTCATCCGGTCATCTGCCCATTGGCGGCGTCATTATCTCCGACAAGGTCTACCAGTGCGTCGCCGACGAGGCCCACAAGGTCGGCGTGTTCGGCCACGGTTTCACCTATTCCGGCCATCCGGTGACAGCCGCCGTCGCCGCCGAGGCGATCAGGATCTACCGCGAGATCGATCTCGTGAGCCAGGCGCGCCGTCTCGGCGATTATCTGCATGCAGCGCTCGCGGACGCGCTCAACGACCATACACTGGTCGGCGAGGTCCGCGGCCGCGGTTTTATAGCGGGGATCCAGATCGTCGAGGATCGCGCCACCCGTCGCGCCTTTGCGCCGGAGCTGCGAATTGGCACCGATGTCGAGCGGCGGTGCCGCGAGCACGGAGTCATGATCCGCAACATGGGCGACGTGCTGGCAATCTGCCCGCCCTACGTCATCGCCCCTAAAGAGATCGATTACATGGTTGATGGCATTCGCGCGGCTCTTGATGAGACCGCGGCGGCCCATGCGCGGACTGACCAGTCGGCATGAACCCGCCCGGCGAGGCGGCGAGACGTCGCTGGAGGGGCCGGCCGCGCGAAAGGCGCTTGGGCAAGCGCGAGCCGCAGCCAGCATACAGGATCCTGATTGTCTTATCCGAACGGAGGCCAGACCATGCTTCAGAAAACCAGCCATTTCATGCGCCAGGCCAATCTCATCAACGGCGAGTGGGTGCAGGCCGACAGCGGACTGACGGTCGACGTCAACAACCCGGCCACCGGTCTCAAGATCGGCACCGTGCCGAAGTCGGGCAGGGCCGAGACCCGCCGCGCCATTGAAGCCGCCGCGGAAGCTTTCAAGACCTGGCGCAAGACGACCGCGCTCGAGCGCTCGAAGCTGCTGCGGAAGCTGCATGACGCGATGATGGACAATCAGGACGTGTTGGCCGAACTGCTGACCATCGAACAGGGCAAGTCGCTGTTCGAATCGAAGGGCGAGATTGGCTCTGCCGCGGCCTACATATTGTGGTTCGCCGAGGAAGGTCGCCGCACCTATGGCGATGTCGTGCCTTCGCCATGGGCGGACCGCCGCATCCTGGTGACCAAGGAGCCGGTCGGCGTCATCGCCGCCATCACGCCGTGGAATTTCCCGTCCTCGATGCTGGCCCGCAAGCTCGGCCCGGCGCTCGCCGCCGGCTGCACCGCAGTGGTCAAGCCGGCCTCGCAGACGCCATATTCGGGCCTCGCCTGGGGTGCGCTCGCAGAGGAGGTCGGCTTCCCCAAGGGCGTCGTCAACATCCTGACCGGTTCGGCAAGCGAGATCGGCGACGAGATCTGCGCCAATCCGCTGGTGTCGAAGATCACCTTCACCGGATCGACCGAAGTCGGCAAGCTTCTCATCCAGAAGTCGTCGGTCACCGTCAAGAAAGTGTCGATGGAACTCGGCGGCAACGCGCCGTTCCTGGTCTTCGATGACGCCGACCTCGAGCGTGCGGTCGCTGGTGCGATCACCGCCAAGTATCGCAATTCCGGCCAGACCTGCGTCTGCACCAACCGCTTCCTTGTCCAGGCTGGTGTCTATGACAAGTTCGTCGAGAAGCTCGCTGCCGCCAGCAACGGGCTGAAGGTCGGCTCCGGCCTCGAGGACGGCGTGCAGCAGGGGCCGCTGATCGACGAGAAGGCGGTCGAGAAGGTCGAGGAACTGATCGCCGACGCCACATCCAAGGGCGGCAAGATCGTCGCCGGCGGCAAGCGCCATGCGCTCGGCGGTTCGTTCTTCCAGCCGACCGTCATTGCCAATGCGACGCCCAAGATGCGCTTCATGAAGGAAGAGATATTTGGCCCGGTCGCACCGGTGTTCAAGTTCGAGACCGAAGAGGAAGCCATAGCACTCGCCAACGACACCGAATTCGGCCTCGCCTGCTATTTCTACACAGGTGATCTCGGCCGCGCCTTCCGCGTCATGGAAGGGCTGAAATACGGCATGGTCGGCGTCAATGAAGGCCTCATCACCACGCCGGAGGCGCCGTTCGGCGGCGTCAAGGAATCCGGCCTCGGCAAGGAAGGCGGACATCAGGGCATCGAGGATTACCTCGACACCAAATATGTCTGCATCGGCGGCCTCGGCTCTAGTGCGCCGGCTTTTCCCGCGTCTCAGAACGCGGAATGACGAACCCGCGGGTGATCCGGTGAAAATCTTTCCGGTTCCGAGGAGAAGTGACCTAAGATCGTGAGCGCCCTATGCTCTTACGTTTCCGGAAAAAGCTTCGGAAACAGCGCGTCCAGAGCGTCCGCCGGAAAGCGTAGGGACACTGGGCCCTTTGGCGTTTCCGACGCCAATAGTCCGAGCGCGATTACGTCATTGAACACTCGACGCGCCGTACGTTCGGGTAGTCCGCTAATACGGGATGCCTCGCCGCGGTCAAACTCACCGCGCGTGAGCGCTTCCTCCACGAGGCGGCCGGCTTCGGGCTTCAGACCACTGCGCTCCACATGCCGATACAGCCGCTTGGCCAACGTGTCGAGATCGAACAGTCCGGTCATGAAGCTCACCTGATCGATACACGCCTGCAGGAACCATAAGGTAAAATCGCCGAGTGCGCGTTCGGAGAGGTTGCCACGTCCGTCGAGATCACCCTGGCGGGGCATATCGGCATGATCCATCATGCTCTTGTAATCCGTTCGGCTTTTCACGCCACGTGCCAAGCCTCGTGAGATCGACCACAGCCCGTGCGCGGCGACCCCGGCCTGAGGGCCATGGCGTGGCTCATCAATCGGCTGACGCGTCCGTTGCCGTCCGGAAACGGGTGAATGTAGTTGAAGCGGTGATGCGCGGCAGGAATGGTCAGGATGCGTCCGGCCTTGCCCAGCTTATCGAAGCGATAACGCATGGCAAAGTATTGCATGAAATCGTTGACGCGATCGCTCGAAGGCGGTTCATGCCGGCCGATGGCGACGTCATGCTCTGGCTTCGACGCCACTCACCTGGCGCCATGACGAACTCACGGCCGGCACCCTTGATGGTCAGCATGGGCGCTTCGGCATCGCGATAGAATTCCGCGTGCAGCCATCGAAGAAAACCTACCGATGCCGGTTCCGGCAACTGCCCATCGGCAGCCAGGCGGTCGATCTCGGCTTGCACGCGAACGTGCGCGGCCGCCTCGAGCTGCAGATTGCGGCGGTTCTCGTCTCGATCGAAATTCCGACCAGCGCCCGTTCGATGTCGCGCGGGCGCGTATCGTGGCCTTCGATCAGGTTGCTGTAGTAGGTGTTCATGATGCGCACGAGATGGGCGAGGTTGGCTGCGGTACGCGAGTGCAGGCTTTTGCCCAAAACAGCCGACGTCGCCAGGCTTGGACACAAATCGATGCTGCCGATGATGATCATGGCCGATGTTCGGCAGGCCTATCGTACTGACAACTATGCACAAACCGTAATTGGGGGAGCCATCTGGCCGATGCTTTGGCCGATCTATGACGATCGGCCGGACTCAGACAGGTTCGAGGTGGAAAACAGGCAGCTTTAAACATGGTTCTGCCTCGGCCAGCGCAAGATTCGCCTGGAGCTTCGCTTATGCTGTGTGAGCTTGTTCTCTCGCGCCCGAATTCCCCATGGATGGCCCAAAAGCAGGCGATCCATTTGTCATTTTTAAGTGCGTCGGACTGCCAGTTGATCGCGTTCTGACCCGACTGGGAGTTCAAGTTTGACCTGAAACTGACCGGGTGCTGGATGGCAGGCTTCATCCCCACCGGTCTGATATGAAAAAACGTCCGGCCCCGAAGGCTAGGCTGCAATCTCGTATGGCTTCTATGCGCCGTTCTCTTGGAGCGTGTTGCGGGCTTGGTCTGCCCAACCTCGGAGCTCAACGCTTCACGGCGTTAGGATGAGCGTTCGAAGCGCAGGATTACTGCCGACACTGCTCTTCTTGTTCGCATTGGGCAGTTCCCGTTGGAAGCTTCCATCTTGCCGACTGCTGAGTTTGGAGTCGCCGTAGCTGTGAAATCGAAAAGAAGCCCATAGGCAACGTTTGCCGCGACGCTACTGAGAGCTGGTCACCGGGAGAGCCGAAGGTAGAACGAAGTTGTCTCGTTGAGCTTGTATGTGGCGCCAGCATAGAAGGCCCAGTTCCCACCCCAAGGCTTATACAAACGCCCACCGTTAGCGCCGATCGCGTTCATGGCCTCGTCCTTTTGGCAGAGATCACCACGGTCGCTAGCTGGCGAGCAAAGTCCGTCCCAGCGCTGCATTATCTCGTCGGATCCGGCAAGCTGGCAGAATTTCCCAGGCGGAGCTGACGGGGAGGGATGGTGGGAACAAAACGGTGCGCGTGAGGTCTCGGCGGGAACAGCCAAGACATCTAAGCGGAACGGACTGGCATAACGCAAAGACACAGGCGAGCTCAGCGGCAAGGTGATTTGTTATCATCATGGGACGCCTGCCGCGTCAAACGGTGGTGTCGTGGGTCGAGACGGCGAGGGCAGCGGTCGCCATGCGCCCCGACCGGCTTGCCAGCGCTGCCCGCGCTGAACAGCATGCGGCTGTCGCCGTGACGCTGGTTGCCGCCGGCTACCGGGAGATCGGGCTCGACCTTTTCGCCTTGCCGCACGACGAGCTCGCGCTGGCACAGGAAACCGGTCGCCTGCGACGTAACTCGTTGGGCTACTCTGCCGATACCTGCAGAACCCTGATCGGTTTCGGCGCGTCGGCTATCGGCCGCACCGGCCAGGGATACGTTCAAAACGAAGTTACACGGGATTCCTACATCCAGCACATCGCAGCTGGCCGACTGGCTACATCGAAGGGCCATCGCCTCACAGACGACGACCGCGTGCGAGCCGCAATTTTCGAGCGATTAATGTGCGATTTCGAGGCTGACGTGCCGGCAATCTGTGTCGCCCACGAATCTGATCCGATCCGTCTTCGCGGTTCACAGGAGCGTTTGGCGATGCTGGCCAAGGACGGAATAGTGGACTTCGAAAACGGTTTTGTCCGCGTACGGCGGGAGCATCGCTTTGGGATTCGCGCTGTCGCTGCCGCATTCGATGCTTTTAGGGATGGCCTTACGTATCCCGCAGGTGAGGGCAAGCAGACACACGGAAGCTAACACAGGGGGTATCTTTTGCCGGAGAGAACGAGCTGCCATCGTGCGGTGCCCGGTTAGTAGTGAAGCGCAGTAAAATGTCGACATAGGCGTTGGTGAACTGGACCGAACGACGAGAACAGCCTATCCAGTGTGTTGTCGGCAGTTAGTTCGAAAGTCCTGCTACACCCGATCCGATGCCTCTCAACGCCGAGGCCGCACCTCCGTGCCGAAGCCGGCCTTCCCAATGGTGGGTCGAGCCGTCGCTTACCCCGTGCTTGCCTCACAGATCCGCGACCGAGAACCCAGCCTCATGCTCCCGCCCTGCCGGGGCCTAGGTCAATCTAGCATGAAAGGAACACGTCGGAACCTTGGATATCGCTTGCCCGGCCGGGCGGCGATAGCCTTGTCGGGGCAGCGAGGAGCCGTAGCCGATGATGAACGCACAGGAGAAGTCTGGCGTGAATGGGGCGATGATTGTCAAGCTTTGCTCTCGAGTCATTTCGTCAACCATCTTGCGTGACCGATTGGCGACCATCTCCTCGTCCCGACCTTATATTACCCGTCGCCTGTGGCCGCCAGCGCGCAGTGACTTGTCAAGGATGGAGGCCCGCAGACCTCATCGCGCGGCGACTTGTCCTTGACGGTCACGAGCACGGCGGCAGGTTTGCCGTGGTCGGGGAGCCTTCCTTGAGCGGAAGCCGACGACAGTGTTCGAGGGGAACTCGCCATGAGCCGGGTGCGCAGAGATCGTCCGACGCTCTTGTATTTGCCGGATCCCAGCCGGCTCCGCCTCCGACTGCCTCGGTAGCTCGGTATCCTGAGCGCGTCGGCGGCATCATGCCATTATCATCCTACGAATTGCATGCTCCATCGTCCTGGACGAGACCGGTTTGGCTAGCCAAAGGACGAAGGTCTGATTACCAGATGTGATCGGCATGGGGTCGCTTCCACCAACGACGATGATGGGCACCGTCATCAGGGTGGTACGTACGGCTTCGGGCTGTCCTGGCCCGAGGAAAGTCGCTTTATCGAAAATTAGGAGGTCGGCTGCCTTCCCGCTCTCGATCCAGTCGCAAAGACTCTCGAAGGTCGCGAAGCCGACCGGCTTATAACCCAGCGCGGCGATCTTATCCTTGTAGATCTCCAACGCTGCTGGATCGGGGTCAACGACTGCAATGATTTCTCCGTTGCCAAGTGATCCATCGCATGGGCCGAAAGCGCTATCAGCTCTGACCTGCTCCTCAGCGCAGGCCGGTAAGTAGAGATCGAAGCGTGTACCTCGGCCAACAGCCGAGGTGACGTCAAGGCATCCTGCGAGCGCGCTCACATGGCGGTCCACTGCAGCAAGACCCAGTCCGGTCCCGCCGACGCGAGAGCGCGTGGTAAAAAAGGGCTCAAAGATATGCGGAAGCACCGAACTTGCGATTCCTTGGCCATCGTCGCTGATGGAGAGGAGAACGTAATCTCCCGGTTTCAAGGTGCCCTTAGCCACGGGCTTCGTTTGACAGACGTGAGCGCGAGAAACGCTAATCTCGACACGGCCCTGATTCAAGAGAGCCTCCGACGCGTTCTTGCATAGATTCATAAGGATCTGCTGTATCTCGGTCGGGCTGCCCTCGATCACCGTTTGCCACTCGTTGATCTTGAAGTTCAACTGAACATCCGCACGAAGTGTAACCCGCAGCAATGGCGCGAGATCCATTACACTCTCCGAGACGTCGAAAGGCATCGTCACGCGCTTCCGATTTCGGCTTAGTGACAAAATTTGATCAATAATCAGTTTGGCTCGGTTGCTGGCCAAGATAATTTGGCCGATGTGGCCCCGAATTCTCGAGGGGCGACGCACAAGACCTTTAGCCATCTCTGCGTAGCCGACTATTGCTCCTAGAACATTATTGAATTCATGTGTAACGCCGCTTGCGATTGTGCCGACAGCCGTCAGCCTTTCCGCATGCTCCCATCGACTCTCAAAAAGGTTACGTTCCGTGTGTACACGTTGCATTTCAAGATGGTTGCCTAAACGCACAGTAGCGCTCGCCAGAACCAGGAGGTCGTCTGTGGAGGGTGGTGAGCGATCTCCTTCAAAAACAAGGATACAAACCGCAGCCTGCTGATCGGAGGCCCTGCAACCAACAATTTGACAAACACCGGTAGTGCCTACGGCAGTCCGAACCACTTCCGACGCCGGAACGACGCGAAACACTGGCTGTTCCGGGTGTACAAGTGAGACGACTTCATGGATTAGCGTGGCGTTCCAGACGCGCATGCGCTTGTTCGCGACAAAGTACTCGGTATTCCTGCTGATACTCGGATCCACCAGAGCAAGCGCGCATTGATCGGCATCGAAAACGCATTGAATGAGTCTAAGCGCTGCTTCGGTGGAGAAGCGCCGCGAAGCCTTCGTTGCTTGACTGTCGATGAAACAAGCTTCGATCTCACTCATCGCCGCTTCAAGCTCTAACCGCCTTTCCAACCGGTTCGTCCGCACATGCAGCGTGGAGGCTCGAATGGTCGCAAACAAGCAGAGGCATATGGACACCAAGCCAAAGAAAAGTCGTGTACGCTGCGCTTGCGCGCTGGCGAAGCTGTAGGCTTTCAGATGTTCTCGCTCCAATTCGGCAGCCTTGGCGAACGTGTCGAAGGATGGGATCCGATTGACAGCGCGGTCCAACCTCAACATTGAGGACAGGATAGCGCGGCCCTCGCGGGCAACATCCTCCGTGACTTGGTCCTGGCTAGGAGGAAGTCGGCGGAGAGACTGATCGATTTGTAATGCGAGGCTGAATCCCGGTCTGGCCGAAAATTGAAGGATCAGATTGGAAAATTCAGGCCTGTTCGACACTCCCCCCCGAAGGCGATTAGCCGAGCGAGCAAAGCGTACGAGAGAGCTTTGCAGAAGCTCATTTTGCGCGGCCGAGGCCGAGATGGCAGCTTCTGTGTTTCCGAGGGAATTTTTGAGCTGTGCAACCAACCTGGAGTGCACCCCGGAGCTCTCATTGGGCGAAATCTCAACAAGGCGTTGGTAGTTTTGAAGGTTCCTTTTTAATGCTTGCCCGGTAGAAGCAACGGAACGGAAGTCCAATACCATGTCGGCGCGGGCGACGTCTCGCTGGAGCAATGCGTAGTTGATCTGAATCGTCCGCAGTTCGCTTAGGACCGCCTCGTTGATCTGGGGGTCTTGCCACTGTATCGCGACCAAGAGCGCGACCGAGGCCACTAGGGCCATTACAGAAGCTTTGTCGGTACTGAGCCATTTTTCCCAAACGAACGGCGTTTGATCCGCGGTGCGTGCCTTGCGAAGATCCGATTTGAATTCTAGCTCCCCATCGCGTCGGTGTGCGGCCGGATGCTGCTGGAACAGGAAAGCCAAGTGTACCTCTCCCCTCAAATAGGCGGTGTAGACGCCGTTGCACTCTGCCCCCATGGCCCGCTGACCTTCCATTGATTCGCGGGCGTTTCGACCTCGACGGCGAGGCGGCAGCACAAGGCGGGCAACTGATCGCAGTTTTCGGAACTGGTCTTCCGAGAGATCATCGAAGGGGCATACAAGCGCACGCCTGCAGCAGCCGAGGATGATACCGGCCGGTCAAACGCAACTGGCGAGGGCCGGATCTGCTGTTGGCTGGCAGCTAACACTGGCGGGGCGGCGGCCTCGACTCCGGCGTGCCTAGAGCCGGCTGCTGCGAAAGCGTCCGACACGCTTCCCTTGGGGTCATCCCGTCCAGCGGGCATCCTTGGATCGCTGAAAAAAGACGAGGCGGCTTGATGATCCTGCCCTCGCTGAAGCACCTCGCGAAACCCTTGTTCCAGTCGCAGAAGCTCCTCTGGACCGGTAGGCGGCTCGTCAGCTCGACCATCGAACAGCGGCCGGAGCGCCTCGGACACGTGCTGCTCAAAGCCCACTCGCCGGGCCTGGACCGCTTGCCCGTCTTCCAAGCCGGCGTCCTGCACCTGCGACAAAGCTGTTACACGGGATGGATTACTATTTCGCGGGTTCATACTAGCCTCACATCAAACTGTATCGTCAAAGTCCTGCGCCAATTCACACAGCGGGTCATCGAGTTGAGATTCTGCGGAGAGCGCCTCCTCTGCTCCCGTCAAGGGCGCCGGCTCCGGGAGGGCGCCTGTCTGGCTTTCAAAGATGCGTTTCAGAATGCGATCCGAAAAATATCGCACCTTCCTCAATTTTAATGGTGGCGGACCTTGATGAGAACGATTTCGTACTCGTCATTGAGCAGCCGCACCTGTTCGGGACGCAACAGCGGTGCACCTTGATGTGAATTCTGAACGTTCCAATCGAACGTTCGCGCCTGGCTGTAGGAAATCGATTGGGCTTGAAATGTGAATCCACCGATAGCTTTGGAAATGTAGTTCGGAGTCTCGTCATCTACCTCGATGTTCCTAGAAGCGCGCCGGCAGCCCGGGCGGGGGGCTTGGGGTTAGACTGCCAGCGCACGGCACTCATAAAGAGCGGCCTCTTTTCGCGGTTCGGACACCCATAGTCAACCCGGCAACGTCTGGATGCCCGCTGTGCTTTTTGCAGAGCGGCGATGCCGGGCATATCGGCCGATCCTGTCTAGGATGGTGTGGCCACTCTCGTCGGCCGAGTTGATGCTCCAGCCAGTATCGCCTTGCCGACCAGCATGAGTTCGCCGTTAGCAATCCATCGTTGCGGGCGTTCCAGTCACGGCCTTCCATTCGGCGGTGGCTTGCAAGCGATGAACATGTATGGCGAGAGCAGAACGTTTGGGGCGGGGGACGAAGAGGTTGCGGAGGGCTGACAAGGTCGAGACGAAGCGTTGCAGGCCTCCCGGCGATCGGACCCCTGCATCATCCGCTCCCGTTTTCGCGGCGGCACATGGGAATTCTCCGCTCTGTTGTTCAATCCCTTGTGCGACCGGTGCTCGACGTCCGGCATCATCTGTCGCTTTGCCGCTCCATACGAGCGAAGCTAGTCGGTGATCATGCGCTTCGGCGCGAGCCCCTGCTTCTTCCACAGCCGCGTCAGCAAGCGCAACCTCTCGCAGGGTGCGCTCTCAGAGTTCGTTCCTGCGCAGCGGCCTTGTTATCTCGATACTGGATAAGCGTCTACGAACCTACGCGCCGCATAACGAGCTTTGTTGCGCTGGTCGGTTGCGAAGGGTGGCTCTATGCATCGCAGTGGCGGACGCGAAATCCTCACCATCCTTCTGCATCGCGCTATTTGGCTTGCCGAAAACCCAATTTCGCCGGCACGCTGCCGCTGAATACGATGATCATCTCGCATTCTTGCTATGGAGACTGTCGTCCTTCCTGGGCACGCGGCTGACGGCGACGAAAGCGGGTTTATTCATGCAACACCCCTTTTTGGCAGGCAAGCTGGTGGACTTCGGGATGTCGGGGGCGAATATAGCGAAGACTCCCGCCGCTCGCTGATGCATTCTGGACGCAACCGCATCGAGCCGATGTGTTCGAGACGCTTCGCGGCTGCAGTCGCCGAACGATGGCGTGGTTATGCGACCTGTTCGGCATGGCTACCCCCGTCCAGTCAGGCGTTCACGAAGGTGTTTGTCGAGAGTTCGTGGAGAAAGTCCGCCACTTATCGTTGGCGAGGGCTTTGCTCCGGAGTGGCGATCGGTGCGCTGATCGACAGGCAGGCTCTGGCCAAAATCGAATCCCATGCCGTCGCGAAAGGCCGCAGAATTCGATGCGGGGGCAAACGCATCGCGCGAATGGCACGTCGAACTATCGGTCCTGTCTCCAGCGAGATGACCATCGCGCAAGAAAGAGACATTCGGGCGGCTGGCGGCTGTGATTGCTTCGACGATGCGGATAGGTCGTGCATGAGGCCAACGACACGATCTACGGCCTTCCCCCACATTTGTGCCTCAAACGGAAGCGTGTTTGGCGTGTCGCCGAGGCCTTGGAATATGGCATAGTGGTATGAACACGGGACGCATGTCGTCGGAAGCCGCGCCTTTCGGCCGAGTGAAGCAGTCCGGCATCGGGCGGGAGGGTTCCCGCCATTGCCTCGAGGACTACCTCGAAATGAAATACCTCTGCACGGGCGGCATCTGAAGCATGGGCTTGCAGGGCTCGCAGACCGGTAAACAGCGAGCCATCTCCAAATATGTGAATTGTCGATTGCTCCTCGACGGGAGCTGAGGGGCGGCTCCGCAAGCCTTACGACGCTCTTTGCGAGCCGTAGCTGCCGAGCTGGCAAAAGGCCGGGCTACGTCGCGCCAGCGCAATCGGCGCGCAGAAAATTAGGCCTACCCGCTCCGGGACCGCGGACCTCGTCAGCTTCTCGTAAGTATGCCCGAGTAGGTTGCTCAGCTGATCTGTGGACGTGAGGCTAGCGTGAACCGGCACAAATTTGACCTATCCAATGTAACAGGTTGGCGGCAGGTGCAGCCCCCGGCATCTCAAGAGCAAGCGGCACAGGCCGGGCAAGAGGGCTTTGAGCAGCGCTCGGGCGAGGCGCGCCAAGCCGCTGCCCAAATTCCCGCCCCCGGCGTTCCGGCTCTGCCAGACCCGTTCCATCCTCATCCGTCTCAGGGAGACCTGAGCCTCATCGAAGGCGCGGCCCCATGGGAAGCGCAGCCCATGATGCAAGGGAGCGGACAAGAACACGCCGCGGCGCCGTACGCCGGAGGCAGTGGGTCGATGCTAGGTGCCTCGGTGCTGCAGCCGGGTCACTCAACGGCGCGCCATCATCATGCGCCGGATTCGTCAGTGGGTGATCTGAATCCTTCCGCACCGTTCGAGTTGCGTGACCATGCTCGTTCCGCCGTGCCGGCGGCGGTGCAGCCAGATCCTCCAATAGTGGTCTCCGACGGTCGCGGCTGCAAGCGTCCTCTTTATTCCAACGATGCGACCGTTGTCGAAGGGCTGAGGTCACTCTACGCGGGTAAGGCCAAGGAAGACACGGTCAAGCGCCATGTAAATTCTCTTTATGGCTTTGGTCGTTGGCTCTTTAAAAATAACAAGCCGGGATTTGCTGCTCGGCTTCACGAGGAGTCGCTGGATGAAGATCTCAAGGAGTACGAGAGCAGTGGTGGCTCCTCGACTGTGGCTGTGGCACTGCGTCGTCTCAGAGAGTCGGCGGGCGGAGTGCCAATGGTGGGCCGCGCTGTCCTGAATCCCGACCCTGCCGACGCCGTGCTCATCAAAGAGTACAAAGCGGCTCTCATCAAAGAGTACAAGGGAGCGCCTGCGACCGGGCCGAATCGCCAAACCATTCACGACTATGGAGCTACTCTTAGACGTTTCAGTGAATACCTGCATAAAAACAAAAAGCCGGGGATTGCGGCTCGGCTTCACGAGGAGTCGCTGGATGAAGATGCCAAGCGCTATAAGGACTCCAGTGGTGACCGGAGGATCATTGCACTAGCTCAACTCCGGAAGTTCCTGCCGTCCGCCGCACTCGGGCGCGAAATTGCCCTTGCTGCTCGTCCGGAAGACGCAGTCGGCATGGAGGCTCGTGCCATTGGGGACGCCGCTGCGCAGCACAGCGGGCCGCAGAAGGCATTGGGTCGGCCAGAGAAGCTCCCTGGGGAAGCTAATGAAGACGCCGCTGTTCTGCCATCGTCTTCCGTACCAACTGGGCACCATCACCAAGCCTCGGATCCCGCAGAGTCCTTTCGTCCCCTGATCTGGCGCGACGGCGACCAGCGCGCGCCGGACGAGCGGATCGCTGCACAGGACAGGAGCAACCTGCTACCAAGCGAGGAGGTGCCACTGAGGCCACCGGAATTCGCTCCGCCCAGCTTGCGGGCGGGGAATTCCGCCTCGCCAGAGCTCTTTCCTGAGGGGATGTCCCCCGCGGTCGAAGGGTTTTTTGGTGTTTTCGGCGACCCCAGCGGGCGGGTGCTCGGCGCATTGCAATTGCTAGGCGACGAACATATCCAGAGGGATTACCAGCTCCTGGAGCAGGAGTTGCAGGGGAACAATCCAGAACTCGCCGCCCGGACGCGGTTCGTGGATCCCCTCGTAGCCAATTATCATCTGCGCTTGGGCTCCGAGAGCGACAAGCTAAGCGCATTCCAGCGCATCGTCCATAATCAGAACGGTAACGACACAGCCGACTTCCTGTTCGTGCCAGTGAGCGATGGCGGTAAGACTCTTGCGGAGCGCGGCAAACATTGGTCGCTGCTGTTCGTTGATCGCAGCGACCGGGAACGGCCGGTTGCCTATCATTATGACTCCGTCAGCGGATGGCATGACAAGCTTGCAAAACACCTCGCAGAAAGGCTGGGCGCCAACCTGGAGACCCGCGTGGACTTACCCCGCATCGCCCAGCAGAGCAACGAGTGGGATTGCGGAGTCTACGTGGTGGACGGCACGCGGGCGCTGGTTGGGCGATTGCAAAGATGGCAGCCAGACCAGCCAGACCTGCCAGACCTGAACCTCAACAACCTCGTCGTCAATCGGCAGGCACTACAAACCCGACTCATGGGTGACGATACATCTGGAACGGCAAATTATCTCACGAACTTTGAACTCATGGACCGACAGGCGCGAGACGCGGTTAAGGAAAGCCCCGTTGGGACGTTTCACCAGCGGATCAAGCGGCTCGGCCAGTCAGCGCGAGCGTTGCACGACAGAGCCCTGGCTCCAGTCGCGCCGGACCAAGGCAACCCAGACTCGGTGTTCGTACGGGACGTTGTTCCCGGGGAAACACGCCATCATCATGCGCCGGATTCGTCAGTGGTTGATCTGAATCCCCCCGCACCGTTCGAGTTGCGTGACCATGCTCGTTCTATGCCGGCGGCGGTGCAGCCAGATCCTCCAGTAGTGGTCTCCGGTCGCGACAAGCGTCCTCTTTATTCCAACGATGCGACCGTTGTCGAAGGGCTGCGGTCAGCACTCTATGCCGGTAAGGTCGGGGAGCGCACGGTCACGGACCATGTAAATTCTCTTCTCGGCTTTGGTCGTTGGCTCTTTGATAATAACAAGCCGGGATTTGCTGCTCGGCTTGACGATCCGTTGCTGGATCAGGATCTCAAGGAGTACCAGCGCGAGAGTGGCTCCTCGAACGTGGCTAGAGCACTGGGTCGTCTCAAAGAGTCGGCGGCCGGAGCGCCAATGGTGGGCCGCGCTGCCCTGAATCCCGACCCTGTCGACGCCGAGCTCATCAGAGATTACAAAGCGGCTCTCATCAAAAAGTACGAGGCAGAGCCTGCGACCGGGCCGAATCCCAAAACCACTCAGGACTATGCGGCTACTCTTAGACGTTTCAGTCAATACCTGCATGAAAACAACAGGCCGGGGATTGCGGCTCGGCTTTACGAGGGGTCGCTGGATGAAGATGCCAGGCGTTATTTGGACTCCAGTGGTAACCGGTGGATCAGTGCACTAGCTCATCTCCGGAAGTTCCCGCCGTACGCCGCACTCGGGCGCGAAATTGCCCTTGCTGCTCGTCCGGAAGACGCAGTCGGCATGGAGGCTCGTGCCATTGGGGACGCCGCTGCGCAGCACAGCGGGCCGCAGAAGGCATTGGGTCGGCCAGAGAAGCTCCCTGGGAAAGCTAAGCAGCTGAGCGAGATCGGCAATTCAGGCGCTCGCGTGCTGATGCAGGCCCCCACCCATCAAGTGGGTGCATTGCCATGGGAGGCGCAGCCCATGATGCTGGGGGACGAGCACCTGGCACCGCATACCGGAGGCAGTGGGTCGATGCTGGGTGCCTCGGTGCTGCAGCCGGGTCACTCAACGGCGCGCGATTCGTCAGTGGTTGATCTGAATCCCCCCGCACCGTTCGAGTTGCGTGACCATGCTCGTTCTGTGCCGGCGGCGCCTGCCGGGCCAGCGTTCGCCAGGGCTGAGGAGACGCCCTCCGCGGTTGGCGAGGCCGCGGTGGCCGAAAGGTGGGCTCGGTTGCAAAAGCAAATGGACGAACCAGTGCATGATCCCGGCCCTCAAGTGGATACATCGCCATGGGAGGCGCAACTCATGGTGCAAGGGAGCGGACAAGAACACGCCGCGGCGCCCTACGCCGGAGACAGTGGGTCGAGGCTAGGTGCCTCGGTGCTGCAGCCGGGTCACTCAACGGCGCGCCATCATGATGCGCCGGATTCGTCAGTGGTTGATCTGAATCCCCCCGCACCGTCCGAGTTGCGTGACCATGCTCGTTCTGTGCCGCCGGCGGTGCAGCCAGATCCTCCAATAGGGGTCTCCGGTCGCGACAAGGGTCCTCTCTATTCCAACGATGCGACCATTGTCGAAGGGCTGAGGTCAGCATTGGAGAGCACGGTCAAGCGCCATGTAAATTCTCTTCTCGGCTTTGGTCGTTGGCTCTTTGATAATAACAGGCCGGGATTTGCTGCTCGGCTTCACGAGGAGTCGCTGGATCCGGATCTCAAGGAGTACGAGAGCAAGAGTGGCTCCTCGGACGTGGCTAGAGCAGTGGGTCATCTCAAGACGTGGGCGGGCGGAGCGCCAGTGCTGGACCGCGCCGCTGTCCTGAATAATCCCGACCCTGCCGACGCCGCGCTCATCAGAGATTACACAGCGGCTCCCATCAAAGAGTACAAGGCAGCGCCGACCGGGCCGAATCCCGCTACCATTCAGACCTATGGATCTGCTCCTAGACGTTTCAGTGAATACCTGGTTGAAAACAAAAAGCCGGGGATTGCGGCTCGGCTTCACGAGGGGTCGCTGGATGAAGATGCCAAGCGCTATAACAACTCCGGTGGGATCAGTGCACTAGCTCATCTCCGGAAGTCCGAACTCGGGCGCGAGCTCCCTGGGAAAGCTAATGAAGACGACGCTGTTCTGCCATTGTCTTTCGTGCCAACTGGGCCCCATCACCAAGCCTCGGATCCCGCAGGGTCCTTTCGTCCCCTGATCTACGGCGACCAGGGCGCGCCGGACGAGCGGATCGCTGCACAGGACAGGAGCAACCAGCTATCAAGCGAGGAGGTCCTCATCAACCGTGAGCATGATACAGCGGAGTTGAGACCAGCGAAGAGGCAAAGGCCCCTGAACAGTCGTCTGCAGGACGTTGCCACTGAGCCGCAGCTGAGCGAGATCGGCAATTCAGGCGCTCGCGTGCTGATGCAGGCCCCCACCCATCAAGTGGGTGCATTGCCATGGGAAGCGCAGCCCATGATGCAAGGGAGCGGACAAGAACACGCCGCGGCGCCGTATGCCGGAGGCAGTGGGTCGATGCTGGGTGCCTCGGTGCTGCAGCCGGGTCACTCAACGGCGCGCCATCATCATGCGCCGGATTCGTCAGTGGTTGATCTGAATCCCCCCGCACCGTCCGAGTTGCGTGACCATGCTCGTTCTGTGCCGGCGGCGGTGCAGCCAGATCCTCCAATAGGGGTCTCCGGTCGCGACAAGGGTCCCCTCTATTCCAACGATGCGACCGTTGTCGAAGGGCTGAGGTCAGCACTCTATGCCGGTAAGGTCAAGGAGAGCACGGTCAAGCGCCATGTAAATTCTCTTCTCGGCTTTGGTCGTTGGCTCTTTGATAATAACAGGCCGGGATTTGCTGCTCGGCTTGACGAATCGTCGCTGGATCAGGATCGCAAGGAGTACGAGAGCAGGGGTGGCCCCTCGGAGTACGAGAGCAGGGGTGGCCCCTCGATCGTGGCTAGAGCACTGGGTCGTCTCAAGACGTTGGCGGGCGGAGCGCCAGTGGTCGACCGCCCTGTCCGGAATCCCTACCCTGCCGACGCCGCGCTCATCAGAGATTACACAGCGGCTCTCATCAAAGAGTACAAAGAAGCGCCTGCGACCGGGCCGAATCGCGGTACCATTCAGGTCTATGGATCTACTCTTATACGTTTCAGTGAATACCTGCATGAAAACAAAAAGCCGGGGATTGCGGATCGGCTTCACGAGGGGTCGCTGGATGAAGATGCCAAGCGCTATGTGAACTCCGGTGGTAACCGGAGGATCAGTGCACTAGCTCATCTCCGGAAGTTCGCACCCGGGCGCGAAATTGCCCTTGCTGCTCGTCCGGAAGACGCAGTCGGCATGGAGGCTCGTGCCATTGGGGACGCCGCTGCGCAGCGCAGCGGGACGCAGGAGGCATTGGGTCGGCCAGAGAGGCCCCCTGGGAAAGCTAAAGACGGGCGGGTGCTCGGCGCATTGGAATGGCTAGGCGACGAACATATCCAGAGGGATTACCAACTCCTGGAGCAGGAGTTGCAGGGGAACAATCCAGATCTCGCCGCCCGGACGCGGTTCGTGGATCCCCTCGTAGCCAATTATCATCTGCGCTTGGGCTCCGAGAGCGTCATGCTAAGCGCATTCCAGCGCATCGTCCATCAGAACGGTAACGACACAGCCGACTTCCTGTTCGTGCCAGTGAGCGATGGCGGTAAGACTCTTGCGGAGCGCGGCACCCATTGGTCGCTGCTGTTCGTTGA
>NZ_JAMYQP010000020.1:0-106030 GCF_040320945.1 Mesorhizobium sp. M0587 | reverse complement strand
CGAAGGCTCCGCGCCTCCGCCGGTTGCTCAACCCGCGCCACAAGGCGTAACAAAAACGGTCGAGGCTCTAATCGCAGCTGGATGACAGTTCAGTGGCAGGTCAGTCGAAATAATCAGTTGGCTTGAACAATCGTGTAATCTCTCCATCCCGGCAGGTCTGGTTCCGGAGGAAAGAAGGAGCCGTATGACCGTTTGAGTGCAAAATGACGCTCAATGGCTTTGCTCCTTTCAACCTTTGCCGCATCCGGGGTCAAGTCGAGCTAAAACACCACCTCACGAGAGCTCTGGTCGGCGGCGCCAGCCTGAAGGCGGCGGACTTTCTCGGCATCGCCGAAGCCTATCGAAATATCTCGTAGCATCCAAAGCCTATCGGGCGCTTCGGATAGGCTGTGCTGCAGCGGGAATCCTTGCAAAGGGCGCATTGCTTCTCATATTCCGGCGACGGGCTTGGAAATGCCGTCAAAGCATCGTATTGAGCCGCCTCCAAATCACCGGTCGTTTCCGCGGCCGCGCAAGGCTTTGCCAGGATAAACTATGGAAACCGTACTGATCGTCGTCCACCTCATGGTCGTGCTCGCTCTTGTCGGCGTGGTGCTGCTGCAGCGCTCCGAAGGCGGCGGCCTCGGCATCGGCGGCGGATCGGGCTTCATGACCGCGCGCGGCGCCGCCAACGCGCTGACGCGGGCGACGGCGATCCTAGCGGCGGCTTTCTTCGCCACTTCGCTGACGTTGTCCATCGTCGCCCGTTACGGCGAAAAGCCGATCGACATTCTCGATCGTGTGCCTGCGACGAACGGCGCGGGCGGCGGCGTGCTCAACCAGTTGCCTGGCACCACGGCGCCAACGCCACCTTCCGACAATACGGCGCCAACGCCGCCTTCCGGCAATGATGCCGCAGCCCCGGCTCCCGCTACACCACCCGCAGCGGGATCGACTACGCCGCCGGCTACAAACGGCGTCACCCTGCCAGTAACGCCGCAGGTTCCAAACCAGTAATCGGCAGTGTCCGGCGCCGCGATCTGTTGTTGTTTGAACACATTGGTCCGACGGCCAGGGTCATTTGGTCATTTAGGATTTAGGACACGTGAGTCCGGCGCCAGCTAGTACGACGCTTTGATTGGGGACGCCGGCGGTGTCGAGAACTCCGTTTCTGGTGCGGAGGACGTGCATAGAGCCAACGCCGGGCGCTTAGTTCGGCATCGAAGACGAAGGCGACGCTGAAGCACGCGGTACATGTAGCTGCGAAATAAGAGTTCCAGTTGGGGCCGGAGCCGGACCGAATAGCTTCGAGGCTCGGATTTTGTTAAGCGGACCGTCACATCCTTCGTGCCTCAGCGTGAACTGACCTATGCCGTCATTCGCCTATAGCCTCAGCTCTTCCAGAGTGAGGGAGTTTAGCTTCTTGCCACGGGTGCGCTTCAGCTCGGGGTTTTTCAGCTCATCGAGCATCACGAACTTTCCATCACGGAACACATGCCACTTCCGGATGGCGCTCAGCGACACCGTTCCCCCGTTCGTCTTGCTGAAGTGCTTCTTTTTGGTCTGCACAATTTCCATGGCGGGCTGGAACGGCCGACCGTGTGACGGCTCGATCCGCTTGCCGTCCATATAGAAGCCGTCCCCTCACGGATTACGGCTTCCCCGTCGGGAATACCGGCATACTTCGCGGGGCGAGACAGGACCAAATACAGCTTTTCGCCCACCGGCGGGTGGATGCCTTCCTTGTAGTCGATGAATTTAGCTGCGGGAGCAGCGGGCTTTGCTGTCTGTTTCTGAAGCGGGGTAAGCGCCCGCACCAGTATCTGTGACTTGGTATCGTCGGGGCTCTTCCAAAGCCCCTCAATCAGTCTCACGGCATCAGCGGTGAGGCCTGCAAGTGTCGCTGTTGGACAGCTTATAGATATCACCGATATATTCCGACGCGGCCTTCACGCCGACGGGCTGAGCCTTTCTGCCTAGCCGGTGTCCGGCCAGATGCCATGGCATTTTG
Source organism: Mesorhizobium sp. M0587 (assembly GCF_040320945.1). Taxonomy (NCBI): domain Bacteria; kingdom Pseudomonadati; phylum Pseudomonadota; class Alphaproteobacteria; order Hyphomicrobiales; family Phyllobacteriaceae; genus Mesorhizobium; species Mesorhizobium sp. M0587. Next base: position 104,040 of record NZ_JAMYQP010000020.1, on the reverse strand, counting down.
CCAATCTGCATTGGCAGTCGGCCGCGGCCGGGAGCAGACTTGCGGGCTCGATGGACATGACATAGTCGATCCCATGACTATATTAACGGGGGCTCACCGGACCCTCCTCTGCCCGGTTCAAGCCCGGATTGATGTTGGAGAAAAAATTGGCCTCGCAGCCTCCCGTCACGCCTGGAGACAGGGCCGAAGCCGCAGCGACAAAACCGTTGCGCGCCGATGCGCAGCGCAACCGCGATGCGCTGATCGAGGTCGCCGCGGTGGCCTTTGCGGCACATGGCGTCGATGCCTCGCTGGAGGAGATCGCGCGCCAGGCCGGCGTCGGCGCCGGCACGCTCTACCGGCATTTTCCGACGCGCGAGCATCTGGTCGAGGTGGTCTACCGGCGCGAAGTGGAAGGCCTGTGCGCGGCCGCCGACGAGCTCGCCCTGCACCATCCGCCCGACGTCGCGCTCGAACAATGGATGCAGCGCTTCGTCGACTACATCGCCACCAAGCGCGGGCTGGCCACGAGCCTGCGCATCCTGCTCTCGACCAATTCCACGCTGTTCTCGGATACGTCAGGCCGGGTGTCGCTGGTCTTGCGGCGGCTGGTCGACGCCGCCGTCGCCGACGGCTCGATCCGCGGCGACGTCGACAGTTCCGACGTGCTGCACGCATTGGGCGGCATCTATTCGGCGCCCGACAGCCAGGACTGGCACGACCGCTCGCGCCGGCTGGTGTCGCTGCTGATGGACGGGCTGCGGTTTGGGGCGACGAAGGGTAGTGGGTAAAGGCTGGGCCGCCGAAGGCGCGGCGCTAGAACGAAGTCGGCTTTGCGCCCGAGAAAGACCCGCTGCGCGGGATGGGCGCGCGCTGTGAGGTAGAGGGCGCAAGCCGGCCGGCTTCGGATCTTGATCGGAAAAAGCGGACAGCCGGCCAACCGCCACTTCCATTCTACTCTACCTCGCATGGGGGCGCGTGGCGGGAGATTATGCCAGTTTTGTTGCTAACATCGTTTTGTCATCAAACACTGTGTTAGGAAGAAACGGTGCGGTGCCTTACGCTGAATTCCTCGCCGAACTTGATCGTGCTGGACTCAGTGTGCGCAGTTTTGCCGAGTTGATTGGTATGAACCCCAATTCGGTGACCAACTATGCCGGCCGGGGCGAACTGCCGCAGCACATCGCGCTCGTCGCCGTGCTGTGGCTGAAATGGCGGAGTGCGGGTCGACTATCGAAACGCAATTGCCAAGGTCGCACCAACCAAGAAGCCGCGCGGCGCGACCCGTTGCGGCCATTTCGGCGGCGACCGGCAGGCCAGCCTGGATTTGCAGTCGTGAGCGGGCGGAGGGATCACGCTCGTGACTGATTGGCTGGCGCGACTCGAACCCTTCGGCGCTGATCGGCAGGCGCTGCATACGCTCGACTCCATGCTTGTGGTACCTCCCTTAAACTCCTAGGCCTTTATTGGAATTCAAATTCCTGGGTATTTGTGGCATTACGGCTTGGGGCGAGAAGATCGCATGACCGCAGCAGCGGCAGGCGCACATCTAGGGGGAGCGATTGCCGCGAATATTTGACAACATTGAAACCGGCTTGCTTCCGGCTTTGCGTCAGACGCTTGAAGTCTCGGCGCGAGGTGATTTTTGCGTGGGCTACTTCAATCTGCGCGGGTGGAAGTCGATTGACGATCTGATTTCTGCTTGGCCTGGCGGCGAAGGCGATCAGTGTCGGCTGCTGGTCGGGATGCAACGTCTCCCGCAAGAGGAATTACGGATCGAACTCGGCGCTACCAAGGAAGAACATGCGCTCGATAACCAAACTGCGCTTCGCCTGAAAAGGAAGCTGGCAGAAGAATTCCGCGTTCAATTGACCCTTGGCATGCCAAACAACGCCGACGAGGCGGGGTTGCGCCGCCTTACTGCCCAACTCAAGGCGAAACAGGTGTCGGTTCGCCTTTTTTTGAAACACCCGCTTCATGCAAAGCTTTACCTGCTGTTCAGGCCAGATGCGAACAACCCGATTACCGGCTTTTTAGGAAGCAGCAATCTGACCCTCTCCGGCCTCGCGAAGCAAGGCGAATTGAATGTCGATGTCCTCGACCATGACGCAACATCAAAGCTGGCGAAGTGGTTCGACGACCGTTGGTCGGATCGCTGGTGCATCGATATCACCGAAGAACTGATCCAGGTCATTGAGGAAAGTTGGGCGCGCGAAGAGACACTCGACCCCTACATGATCTACGTGAAGATGGCCTACCATCTTGCGCAGGAAGCACGTGCTGGCCTGAACGAGTTTCGAATTCCCTCTGAGTTCGGCAACCGGCTCTTCGCCTATCAGGAAGCTGCGGTCAAAATCGCGGCTCATCACTTGAACAAGCGCGGTGGCGTTCTGATCGGCGATGTCGTTGGCCTCGGCAAAACGCTGATGGCCACGGCCTTGGCGAAAATATTCCAGGACGATCATTTCACTGAGACGTTGATCATCTGCCCGAAGAACCTCGTGAAGATGTGGGAGGACTATGTTTCCGAGTATCGGCTGATCGCCAAAGTTCTTTCGGTGACACGTGCCACCCGTGAACTGCCCGAGCTTCGTCGCTATCGCGTCGTGCTTATCGACGAAAGCCACAACCTACGGAACCGGGAAGGGCGAAGATATCGAGCGATCCAGGAATATCTCACGGAAAACGAAAGCCGCTGCATCCTCCTGTCCGCCACGCCCTACAACAAAACCTACGGCGACCTTTCAAGCCAGTTGCGGCTCTTTGTTCCCGAAGATCGAGACATCGGTGTCAGACCGGAACGATTGCTTCAAGACATCGGTGAAACGGAATTCATAAGGCGCCACCAATGTCCCGTCCGATCTTTGGCGGCCTTCGAAAAGAGTACCTATACGGATGACTGGCGCGAATTGATGCGCCTCTACATGGTCCGACGCACGCGCACGTTCATTCAGGACAATTATGCCCAGACCGACCCGGCCAACGGTCGGAAATTCCTGACGTTCGAAGACGGATCTCGCTCGTACTTCCCCGAACGTGTGCCGCGCACGCTGCGGTTCAACATCAATGACAAGGACACGACCGATCAGTATGCGAGCCTTTACGCTGCGCCGGTTGTAGATGCGATCAACCAGATGCATCTGCCGCGCTACGGCCTCGGGAACTATGTCGCGCCCAGACCACACAAGCCGCCGACGCCGAATGAGGCGAAGCAGCTCGATGACCTTTCGCGGGCTGGTAAGCGCCTCATGGGGTTCTGCCGTACCAACCTCTTCAAACGGCTGGAAAGCAGCGGTGAGGCGTTTCAGCAATCACTAGAGCGCCACGTCCTCCGGAACTACATCTTTCTGCACGCTATCGAGAACGATCTTCCTCTGCCACTCGGCACGCAGGACGCCGGACTTTTGGACACCGCGAACTATGACGAGGATATCGACGATCAGAGCGCCGACGCCGAACTCTTTGCGGAGGGCGAGGACGAGAATACGCAGAATTCCGAGACGCTTGATCTGCGCGACGAGGCAGCTTTTCGGGAGCGGGCGGCGGAGACTTATCGTTTGTATGCCGGCCAGTTCAAGCGGCGGTTCAAGTGGCTCCGGCCCGATCTATTCGTCGCGCAGTTGAAGAAGGATCTGGCGACCGATAGCACTCGACTTTTAAAGATTCTCCACGAATGCGGCGACTGGGACCATGCGAAAGATACCAAGCTCACCGCGCTGATCGAATTGCTGACCAAGAAGCATCCAAAAGAGAAAGTCCTGGTCTTCTCCCAGTTTGCAGACACGGTTCGCTACCTTGAGCGGCGCCTGAAGGGCGCGGGTCTCAAGGCAATGGCGGCTGTCTCCGGGGAAACGTCGGACCCAACCAGCGTTGCCTGGCGGTTCAGCCCAGGCAGTAACAACAAGCGCGACAAGATCCAACCCGAAGTGGAATTGCGCGTCCTGATCGCAACTGACGTGCTCAGCGAAGGCCAGAACCTTCAGGATGGCGCGATCTTGGTGAACTACGATCTGCCTTGGGCGATCATTCGCCTTATCCAGCGTGCGGGCCGTGTGGATCGTATCGGGCAGAAGGCCGAGAAAATCCTCTGCTATTCGTTCCTACCGGCCGATGGTGTGGAGCGCTTGATCCAATTGCGCTCGCGCGTCCGCCAGCGCTTGAAGGAAAACGCGGAAGTCGTCGGAACCGACGAGGCGTTCTTCGAGGACGAAGGCGAACGTCAGGAGCTTGTCGATCTCTACAATGAGAACGCGGGGATTCTCGACGGCGAGGCCGATACCGAGGTCGATCTTGCATCCTATGCCTACCAGATATGGAAAAACGCGATTGATGCGAACCCGGCGCTGCAGAAGGCCGTCCCGGAGCTTCCATCGGTTGTATATTCAACGAAGGCATATACGCCTCAGGATGGGCGCCCCGCGGGAGCGCTCGTGTATTTGCGGACCGCCCAAGGCAACGACGCTCTCGCGTGGGTGGACAAAGATGGCGCCAGCGTCACCCAATCTCAGTTCGAAATCCTAAAAGTCGCGGCGTGTGAGCCGAATACCCCCGCATTGGCGCGGCAAGAAGAACATCACACAATGGTTGCCAAGGGCGTCGAGCACATCGCCGCCGAAGAAAAGCAGGTCGGCGGGCAACTCGGCCGCCCTTCGGGCGCGCGCTTCCGAACCTACGAGCGGCTCAAGCGCCACGCCGACAAGGTGAAGGGTACATTGTTCGATTTGCGTGAGCTCGGCAAAGCTATCGAGGAGATTTACCGTTTCCCGCTCCGCCAATCGGCGACAGACACTTTGAACCGCCAGATGAAGACGGGGGTCAGCGACGATAAGCTGGCCGAACTGGCTTTGGCGCTACGAGAGGAGGATCGGCTCTGCCTGGTCCAGGATGAAGAACAATCCGGCGAACCGCAGATCATCTGCTCGTTGGGGCTTGCGCGTCTAACGGCGTGATGAAGGGGACGGGGATGGACTTCAACGCCGGGAATGCCAGAACGCTGCTGGAACAATTCGAGTTCGCGAAGCTCTTCATCGAGGAACTGGGATGGGATCGACACGCTGCCGACCTCTCGATTCCCAGCGCGGGCACGACATTTGCGCTGCGAGCAGTCGCCGAGAAGCGCGGGATGGTTGCCTGGGTCTGCCAGGCGCCTGCCGGGCAGCAAATCCCCGATCGCGCCATGCGAAGGAAGATCGAGACCCAAGTCGCAAAGACGACGCTTGAGCACCTCATCATCTTCACCGACGCGAAACGCGCGGAGCAGATCTGGTGCTGGGCGCGGCGCGAGGCCGGCAAACCCGCCTCGGTTCCCGAGCACTTTTGGTATGCGTCATCGGGCAATCGCGGCTTCCTGCAAAAGCTGGAAGCGATCGCGTTCTCACTCGCCGAGGAGAACGCCCTTACGCTGGTTGATGTCACGGCGCGGGCTCGCGCCGCCTTCGATGTCGAACGCGTCACAAAGCGTTTCTACGACCAGTTCACAAAGGAACATATCGCGTTCCTCAGCTTCATCAGCGGCATCACCGAGGTGGCGGACAAGGAATGGTATGCCTCGCTGATGCTCAACCGCTTGATGTTCATTTACTTCATGCAGCGGAAGGGGTTTTTGAACGGCGAGCGGGACTATTTGCGCGACCGGCTTGCGCGCTGCCAGCGGGAAAAAGGACAGGACAAGTTCTATTCCTTCTACCGCTATTTCTTGCTGCGCCTATTCCATGAAGGGCTTGGCGGCAAGGCGCGGAACCCGGAACTCGATAAGCTCCTCGGCCGCATCCCCTATCTGAACGGCGGCCTGTTCGAAAAACACCCGATCGAGGAGCGCTGCCCGGACATCAAGATTCCGGACGAAGCCTTCACACGCATCTTCGCCTATTTCGACCGCTATCAATGGCATCTCGACGAACGGCCGCTGCGCAACGACAACGAGATCAATCCGGACGTTCTCGGCTACATCTTCGAGAAATACATCAACCAGAAGCAGATGGGCGCCTACTACACAAAGGAGGACATCACCGAGTACATTTCGAAGAGCACGGTGATCCCCTTCCTGTTCGATGCCGCCAAGGCAAAATGCAAGGTGGCCTTTGAGAACCCGGGCGGGCCGACGATCTGGGATCACCTGCGCGACGATCCGGACCGCTATATCTACACCGCCGTCAAGCACGGCGTAGAACACGCGATCCCGCCCGAGATCGCGGCTGGCATCGAAGACGTTTCGGCGCGCTCGCAATGGAACCAGAAGGCGCCCGCCGACTTCGCCTTGCCTACGGAAATCTGGCGCGAGGTCGTGGCGCGACGCACCCGCCATGCGGAAATCCGCGCAAAACTGGCGGCGGGCGAGATCCGCGACGTCAATGATCTCATCACGCTCAATGTCGACATACGACAATTCGCCCAGGACGTGATCGAGCGCTGCGAAGGCCCGGACCTGCTGCGCGCCTTCTGGAAGGCGATCGAGGCCGTCACGGTTCTTGATCCCACCTGCGGCTCAGGCGCATTCCTGTTCGCCGCGCTTAACATCCTCGAACCGCTCTACGAGACCTGTCTCGATCGGATGGAGGCCTTTGTAGCCGATCTTGAGCGCTCGGCCGAAGGCCACGCACCGAAGAAGTTCGAGGATTTCAAAGCTACGCTGGCTAAGGTCAGCGCGCACCCGAACGCCCGCTACTTCACGCTGAAGAGCATCATCCTGAACAATCTCTTCGGTGTCGATATTATGGAAGAGGCGGTCGAGATCTGTAAGCTCCGCTTGTTCCTGAAACTTGCGGCACAAGTCGATCCCGATCAGAAGCACGAAAACCTCGGCATCGAACCGCTGCCGGACATCGATTTCAATATCCGCGCCGGCAACACGCTGGTCGGCTACGCAACTTATGGCGACGTGAAAAGAGCGCTGACGAGCAAGCTTGACCTTGACAACGCCGTGGGCCGCATCACCCGAAGCGCTGCCGATCTTCAGCAAGCGTCCGACGCCTTTCGCGCGCGCCAGATGGAGGGGGATGGCTCGGTCCCGCCCGCGGATAAGGCAAGGCTTCGCGAGCGGCTCAAGCATTTGGAGGAAGAACTCAACCGCCAGCTTGCTGTCGAATACGGAGTGAGTACCGACACCCCCGCTTATTCGAAGTGGCTTAAGAGCCACGAACCCTTCCATTGGTTTATTGAATTTTACGGCATCATGCAGGGCGGCGGCTTTGATGTCGTTATCGGAAACCCGCCCTACATAGAATTGCTAGAGGTAAGGGCTTACGCCGCTAGGGGTTATGAATGCGAGGGATGCGGGAATTTATACGCACTCGTACTTGAGAGATGCGGCCATTTGATTAGTGCGAGCGGCCGCCAAGGATTCATTGTTCCGGTTTCCTCCGTCTCGACCGACCGCTACTACCCTCTCCAAAAATATCTTACGAGCTACGACCTGTATTTCAGCAATTATGACGACAGACCTTCTCGACTGTTCGATGGACTCGAGCACATCCGCTTAACCATACACATCCTGGGAATCCGGTCCAATTCCCCGACGATCTACGCGACGCGCTATCAAAAGTGGTTCTCGGAAGAGAGACCACATCTATTTGGCATGCTGGCGTACGCTAGGTCGTCGCTGACGCTGGTGCCCAAGAGCATGGCGAAGATTGGCTCTGAACGTGACGTAGAGGTCGCTGAGCATCTTGCCCACCAGAAGACCCCAATCGCCAAGTATTTCGTGAGGGGCGGCAGTGGCTGCGTACTGTATTCAAGAAAGGTAGGATACTTTCTTCAGGTCCTGAACTTCACACCAAAGGTCTTGGACGGAAATGGTAACGAGAGACCGCCATCCGAATTCAAGCGGATAACGTTTACAAACTCCCGGCTAGCCAGTTTGGCACTGGCCTGCCTCAATTCTAATTTGTTCTATTGGTTTGTCACAGTCACTTCCGATTGTCGGCATCTCAACAAGCGGGAGGTTGAGGCGCTTCCAATGCACTTGGAAGCGTTGGCCAGCTCCCCGTATTCCGATCAGATAATCGATACGGTCGTATCACTGATGGATGATTTGCAGGAAAGGTCTGTGACCAGGTCGATGCGGTTTAAGCATGATACTCTTCGAATTCAGTTCATTTACCCGAAGAAGAGTAAAGCGATAATTGATCAACTCGATCGTCAGCTCGGGTCCTATCTTGAACTATCTCCGAAGCAGGTCGACTATTTGGTGAACTACGACGCAAAATTCCGAATGGGCGCGGCCGATGACCTTGCAGGCGAGGGTGAATGAAGGTCGCAGTCCTGGCCTGGGGTTCCCTTGTGAGAAGCGTGGCGATCTGGCCGTAGCCGCGGAGTTTGAGCCAAACGGTCCGCGTTTGCCGATCGAATTCAGCAGGGTCTCCCGTGGCGGGCGTCTAACGCTCGTGATCGACGAAGCCTTCGGCGCGTCCTGCTCTACCTATATCGCCGCAGGCGCGCCATTGGCGATCTCGATGCGGCCATCGAGAACCTCCGCCTCCGTGAAGGCATGCCAAGCGCGAAAGGTGTCGGATTTGTCGATGTCGCCTCTGGTAGGCACGGTGACAGAGCCATGGAACGTCACCCGCAAGCTGTCACGGCGATCAAGACCTGGGCGCAGGCAAACAGCTTTGATGCGGCAATATGGACAGCGCTCGCTACTAATTTCCATGAACCCGACAAAGTAGCCGAGCCGTTTTCGGTGGAAACTGCGATCCGCTATCTCGAAGCGCTCTATGCGCCAAAGCTCGACGCCGGCCGGTGTCGTCGAATTAGAGCGCGACCGGCTCAAATGAGTCGGCAATTAAGGGGTGGTCAAATAGGATTGCTACTTTCAATAGTGCCGGTCGTTCGAATTCCTGCCGACAAATTGGTTGCGAAGGATGCCGACGGAGTGAACGCCGTCATTACCTCGGCGGAGATCGAGGCGTTCGCCGCGCGCATGATCGCGAGCGGGAAGGTGAGGTGACCAAGGTTGATGATGTCTATGCCCTGAAGGTCAATCTTGCAGGGCTCCGGTGAGCTATAGATCGAACACATCGTCCCTCACCGGGTCGAGTAGATCGGGCCGGTTGTTTCTCGGGTTTCATCGGCGCATTCCTGGAGGACCTCGAGACACTGCGGTCCGCCTCAGTGAGCACCCGGAATCTCCGCCTCACGGCCATTCGGTCTTTCTTCAGATATGCATCGTTCGAGGAGCCGGCCCATAGCGCCCAGATTCAACGCGTGCTCGCGATCCCGAGCAAGCGATGCGACAAGCGACAGCTTCAGTTTCTCACCAGGCCCGAGATTGAAGCGATCCTGTCCTGCCCGGATCGCAGCACATGGCTGGGACGGCGTGATCACACTTTGCTCTTGCTGGCCGCGCAAACGGGGTTGCGGGTCTCGGAGATCATCGATCTCGACCGGGACTCGGTGATGCTGGGGCACGGTGCCCACGTGCGATGCGTTGGCAAGGGCCGCAAGGAGCGAAGTACGCCGCTCACCAAGGTTGCACAGCAAGCCCTTCGGGGTTGGCTCAACGAGCCCAGGAAGCGGGGCGCAACGGCTCTCTTTCCGAACATGCACGGCGGCAAGTTGAGCGCCGACGGTGTGCAGGCGCTGCTGAACAAATATGTCGCCAAAGCTCGTGAACATTGCGTCCCCCTCCGCTCGAAGCGGGTGTCGCCCCATGTTTTGAGGCACAGCGCTGCCATGGAGCTGCTGCAGGCGGGCGTCGATTGTTCGGTCATCGCCCTATGGCTCGGCCATGAGGCGATGGAAACGACGCTGACCTATCTTCACGCACATCTTGAGCTGAAGGAATCCGCACTTGGCAAGCTGAAGCCATACGAACGCGCAAAGGCCGAACGATTTCGGCCAAACGACCGACTTCTTGAATTCCTGAACGCCCTTTGAGCATGAGAACTATGCCGAGTGTCAACGACCGGTTCCTGGTCGAAATGGCGGGCAAAGCGCTTCATACCTCCATGATCGGAAGAGGCGCTCGGCATAGTTCGGCGGTCGGCATAAACCGCGAAGATGAACGGCGTCGATTCGTTCGCCTGGCTCGCCTAGACTCTTCAGCGCACCGCCGCCGGGATGGGCCGCTGGCGTCGGCAGACGGAGGCAACCGATTTTGGCCAGTCGTCCAGGTCCTGTGGCGGTGGCGGCATCGTGCTCGGCGGAGACTCAGGCCGGGCGGCGGGCCTGACGAGCTGCGCCATCTGCTTGAAGTCCTACACGCCCAGTGTGCCGCCGGCACGCGCCTTCGATCTGTGCATCGCAAGCCGCCTATTGCTTTTTGTAACGACCATCACGCTGCGCGATAGGTGAGGTAGACGGACCAGATACCGAGCGCGACCGACAATACCCCGAGGCAAAGGGAGATCACCGCCACCCGCGCCGGGACGCGCACCGACGGATTGGATGCGTGGTAGTACCAGAAGATGTGCTGCCACCACTTTGCGGGAACGATGTTCGCGCTGTCTATCCTACCGCCAAGCGCCACGCCCAACTGTCTGCGTAGGAACTCGTCCACCCAGATCACAGGCCTCGTGTCGTCAGCCAAGCCTCGGACCACCGCGTACACGGCTTTGCCATCGTTTTTTATCCGAACGACGGTACCGTTGGGTGTGCCATTCCGATGCTTCTTTGGGATCCGGACGGTGTCGGCAAATACCTCGTCCAGCTTCGCTTCTTCGACCGTCAGATTCATGCTTCCCTCCGCTTGGCCAGCACACTCAATTGTGCGGCTCCTAATGGCCGTTGCCCTTTGACGCATCCGCCGGCGCGGTGCCGGCGGCACGCTCCAAATCTACCATTTTCTTGACCAGGGCCAGCAGATCGCGCTTGGTGCCGTGCGGCAAAGACACGACCTGTCGCGCGAGTTCCACGGTGTCGCGCGCTTCCTCCGGCGTGCGGCCCCATAGATGCGGGGCAGCGCTGAACAGCATTTCCATCGGCATGAATCCGAGGATTTCGCACAGGTGGATCATGCGCGTGACGTGCATTTTTGAGAATGCGCGTTCATAGCGGCCATAAACCTGCATCGAAAGGCCAAGCAAGGGCGCGAGCTCGGCGCGCGTTAGGTCCTTGTCCTCGCGCGCCTTGCGAATGAACTGAGCTACTCTTTCATCGATCTCGCCGAGTGTTTTGATGCCTTCAAACCCCGGCCGGCGGAAAACAGGCTTGTCGATCTCAGGATCGATCGTCTCAACCAATTCCATCTTGTTTTTATAGGCGTCCATATCGTTAGCCACGTCCTCTCCCTTCTTGCCTTTTTCCAGTCGCGGGCAGGGCGACGACCTCAATCAAACATTCAAAACGGGATTGACCCAAGTACGCCCCGGCACTTCCTTGCACAGCGATTTTCCAGAAGCGGGGAGTGAGGACAGCGCTTTCCGCTACTCGCAATAAACGACCATCAGGGCCGTGTTGCGCTCGCCTCGCATGGTTCTTTCTGGCGGAAGCCTGCATTCATAACGCCCTTGAGCTGGCGCGGGGATAGGCACAGCCCACTGAGAGAAAATCAGCGCGCCCTGGCTGCAACCATTCGCCAAGTACCCGGTTCGCCCTCGAACACAGCTTCGACAAGTTTTTCCCCATCGACCCACCCCAGATGCGCCAAGAGTTCGCACGCGATAGAATCTTTGCCGAGACTAATACATCGCTTCACGGTAACCGTCGATCCGGTCCCGTGCATTGAGATATCCCAATTGGATAAGCGAAACAGCTCGCCTTTGGCGGTTTCGTCAGACGGCCGGATGGCCGCACCGAGAGCGGATTCCCTAAGTCCGTTCAATAGGGAAGCGGCCTTTGAGCCTTCACCAAAGTCGAAGCCTTGGCTACCGACGAACGGTGCGGCGTAGATGCCAATAAGGATACCAATCATCATCCCGAGCAGGAAGCTTCGGCCGCCCACGGATCAATAGCCGTTGTCTCGGAGAAACTGGTCGATGGCCGCCTTTATAATCACCGTCATCTTGATGTCGTTGTCGAAGGCGGCCTTTTGCAGTCGCATCTTCGTGTCGTAGTCCAGCGGGCAATTGACGTAGTGCTTGGCTTCTCGCGCGTGCGCTCGTTTGAGGTCGCGCAGGCGATAGCGTCCCTCCTCCTGAGCCAGAGCACGTTCGATCGACTTGCTCTTGCGCTCTTCACCGCCTGGGTTTGGCAGACCGCGCCGCGGCAGTTCCATTGTCGCGTCAGCTTCTGAAACCGGAGCCGCTGTTGGTTCCCGTGCAGGCATTCGCGCCTCTGCCTCTTCCGACAAAGAGGCTGGTTTCATCGCGGCTTTGGATGTGGCTGGCTTCGGCCGTCGCGGAGCGATCGGAAAGTCAGAGACGGACAGTTTGCCTGGCTTAGACATTTCCCACCTTTTCCCGGTTTGTCGCGAGATGGCGATCCAGCTCGGTCACAAACGCCGCGACCTCCGCGCGGCCCTTCATGACCGGGTCGGTCAGCTCGAGCATCTGCAAGGTGCCTAGGCCGTTACGGATTTCGCGGTAGCAATTTCTTTCGGTGAGCTCGGTTTCCATCAGCGTTGATTCATAGCCATTGTCGCGAAGATTGGCGATGAACGGACGGATCAGCCTGTAAGCTTCGAGAACGCGCCCCGGCAGGGCGATGCGCGTCACCACGTTGAGGTGGGGAATCGCGCGCCCCTCCTTGTCGCCAATATCCGCCGTGATGGTGGCGGCTTCGCCGGCCGCCTTGATTTCATCCTGGTTCGGCTGAATTGGCGTCAGCACCAGGTCGGAGTTGCGGATGATCGTATCGCGGATGACGCTGTCGACGCCCGGTGAGTCCATCAGGATTACGTCGTAGACGCCGTGTCGTTCGGCCAGCACAGTTTCAATGCTTCGCTGGGTTGCCGCGCCGTGCAGCTCGATGTTGGCCGGAAGATTGTCCTTGGCGTCACATCGCTTCCACCATTCGGCGAGGTTCTGGCGCGGATCGGCGTCGATCAGAAGAACCTTCTTTCCCTGAATAGCGTACTCGCCGGCAATGAGGATAATGGCTGTCGTCTTCCCGGCGCCGCCTTTGCCGCTGATCGCGCAAATTCTTCGAGGCATGTCTGATCTCCCTCTTTTGGCGCCCCAAAGCCGAACACGGCAGGCCGTCGCCACGCTCATGCCCTCCTCTTGGGCAACTGCATTTCCAAGCGAATGCTTGCGTTCGCATGGCCTTTTTACACGATGCGATCACGCCTCACTATCCCAAGGTGTGATACTTCAATCACATCTTCCTTTCACGTCGGAACGTCATGGCATGTGAACACATCGTGTGAAACTGGAATGTTCGCACGCTGGCGTTGAGCAAACCCTGGAGCCCTCGCCAGTCGACCTCGTTTAGCCAAAGAGGCAGTCAGCGCCGCCGCAGACCTTCCCGGTCCTTTTGTGGTGAACCCCGGAGCCGCGCGAAGGCCGTCTGTGACCCTCGCACGCAGCCGGCCAGGGCGAAGAGCGGAGCGTCCCTTGCGGGCGAGTCCGAGGGGCACACAAAGGCCGACAAAGCGGTCCTGGAGGTGAACCCTGGAGAGCGTTTTAACGTTTGATGGGCAGGGCGAGCTCGTGGTCGCGGTAAAGTCGAGCGAAGTGTCGGCCGCTTGAAAAGTTGGTGTTATTGAGTACAAATTTAACGCCTATTGAGGTGGCAGGATACGGAAAAATGTGCGACATTTTTCCCGACGATCGAGGAACAAGCCCTCGATGCCTGCCGCAAGCGCCAGAGAGAGGGGCCAAAGGCCAATGGACGACGCGAAATTCGAGGTCCGGCTCGAGCCGGACCGGAAGGGTCGAATGGTGCATGCCCGCGTCAGCGCGGACGAATATGCGGAGATCGAAAAGGCTGCCAAAGCGGCCGACATGACGGTTTCGGGATTTTTCCGGTCGCTAATCCTCGAAGGCGCCGGCGTACGACCAATCCTGACTAAGGATGATCGGCTCGTCATGGCGCTGTTGCTGGAGGACATGCGCGCGATCGGCGTCAACCTGAACCAGGTGGCGCGATCAATAAACAGCGGCAAGACCGTTCACCCAAGCGAGATCGACATCAATCTTGGCAACGTGCAGCGCATCCAGGCGGCCGTTTTGACCGAGTTACGGTCGCTGGCGAAGCGCGCCGGCCACAAGCGGCGAGGGGAGGGATAAGGGGTGGAAATCTTCTTCGGCGCCTTTACGAGCGAATGGGAACAGCGCCGCGCGGCGTTGCTGCATGAGCTATCGCTTGGGCCAAAACGCCGATCGTCGGCCGAAGACGAAATGAAGCGTCGATTGAAAGCGATGGCCGCGCTGGGCGGTGGCGGTGGTGCTGGTGGCGGCGGTGGCAGCCAGCCGAAAATGCGGCGGACGGCCGCCAAGTCGATCTTCGCGGCCGAGACGCGGGCAGCAGCAGATGCGTCCCGTCCAATAGAAGCGCGGCTAGCGGCGGTTGCCCAGGGCAGCCAGCCCGCGGTTGTCAAAATGGCATCCTATGGCGCCGGCGCGAGGGTAGGGGCGATGCTGAATTATGTGTCGCGCGGCGGCGAGCTCGCTGTCGAGAACGAGAACGGCGAGCGCATCAGGAGCCGCGAGGATCTAGCGCTGTTGCGGGGAGACTGGAACCATCTGTTCCAGAACCGCGCAGAGAGCCGCGATATCGGCAGCTTCACCGTAGAGATTGCGACTGCGGCGGTTTCGTCAGACGAGGCGATGCATGAGCTGGTCAGGAACAGTTTGACGAGCGCGTTCGGCGATCGACGCTATGCTTACGCCGTTACGCGCCTGGCCGACGGCGCGTTGACGGTTCAAGGAGCGGTGGTACTCAGAAGCGGGCAGGGCGAGCGGCTGACTGGCGACGACAAGGCCGCCAGCATCATTCAAGCGCGATATGACGCGAGTGCGGCCGCTCAGGATGTGGCGGCGCGGTTCTCGTTCCAGGGCTACGGCAACGGTGTCGAGTATGGCGCCAGCAAATTGCGCAGCCTGGTCGAACGTCATGACGGCAACGTTCGCGATGACCGCGGCCAAGTCATCGGTGACGAAAAGCTCGCTGGCGACCTGGTGCAAAAGGAATGGCGCGGTGATCTGCACAGCCGCAAAGGCCGCGACGTGATGCACCTGATCATGTCGGCCCGGGCCGGAACGAATGTCGAGGCGTTTGAAAACGCTGCACGCGACTTCCTTGCCGAGCAGTTCGCCGGCCATCGCTATGTGTTTGCCATGCATGATCCGGCCAATGATCCGAAGGAAGAAGGCGAGGGGGGCAAGCGGCCACATGTCCATGCGCACGCGATCATCACCATGCGATCGGAATCGGGCGATCGGATCGAGACGACCCCTCAGGTGTTTCGAGAGTGGCGGGCCACAATGGCGCGGATGGCTCGGGCGCATGGAATCGCGATGGAGATGACCGATCGCCGCGAGTTCGCCAGTCCGCCCGCCTTCACCCGCAATCAGGTGAGGCCGGTGAGCAGTGAAGGGCGGACCGAGCACGTCGGGACCAGCGAGGCGGCACAGGGACGGTACGATGCCAAGCGGGGCGGACGGCGCAGTCTGGCGAAGGCCGAAAGAAGCCGGGAGTATGCCATAAAGGCAACGCAGAGTTGGCAGAAAATTGCACTCGTCAGCGGTGATCGACGTGTTGTCGCTTATGCAGAGCAGCAGCGGGATCACTTGACAGCAAGCCTCTCGACTGGTCTGGCCGAAGGGAGCGTAAATGTCATCCATGCAGATTTCGGGTCAAAATTCCGCGCCAATCTGGTAACATTGCAGAAAATCGTTTTGGAGGGTCAGGAGATGCGCGAGACAACGCGGGCAGAGTTTGAAGCTTATGAAAAGAAGGTCGAGACGGCTTTGTTCCGGCTAGAGCGGAGCGTCGGTCCGGACGAGCGAGCCGATTTTGATGAAGTCGCGTCTGTTGCTCGCGAGCATGTGAATGGCCGGCGCGAGCTCATAGAGCTTTACGAGATGAAGGGCCAGGCACAGGCGGAGCAGGGAACTGCGACCGGGCGAGACAAAGGCCGGGAGCGTCGAGACGATGCGAATGAACAGTGGGATGCGGCAGCCGCCAAACACGGTAAGGCGGTTGTCGAGGCGGCAAATGACGTTCTTGTGGACATCGAAACCAGTCGCGAGGGTTTGAATAGAATTGAGGCCGGGGAGCTTTCCAACGATCCAAGGGTATTCCGAGCAGATATTGAACGCGGACTGGCTCGCGCGGCAGAGCTTGCCGTCCAGGGCAACACCTATATGCGCGAGGTAGCCGAGAAGGATCCGGAGCTCAAGCGCGCCATCGAGGCGGCAGAGCAGACCCAAGAGCGGCCGGCAGAAGAGCAGGGCAAAACCCCTGCAAATGTCGATGCCGTGATCGAACAGCAGCGAGATCCTCGCCCCGAGGAGGCCGAGCGCCGGCCGGGCGAACCGGCCGAGCAGGCTCACGAACTGGCGTCGACCGTGGATGCTACAAATCGGCTGCAGGATAAGTTAAACAGGGACAAGGAGGCCGCACAACGCGGCGGTGAAACGACGCGGACCGATCCGGCGCAACAGCATATTCCTCGCCTCGAGGAGTTGGAGCGCGAGGAACTAGAAAGAAGGGAACGCGACCGCGACGACCGGGACCGTTAATGGACCATGTTTAATCGACAGGATTACGTTTACCAGAGCAGCGACCCGAAGGGTGACGAGGGGTTTGGCAAGGTATTTGCTATCGTCATCTGTGTCGTTTTCTTCCTGGGTGCATTGCAGGTTGCTTATGAAACGGTGTCTGGCTGGTACCAAAACTTCATGCAGTGGAGCAGCGAAACGCTGGCTTTTTTGGCCGGATTTTGGCCGTTCTGATAGTTGCGGGCCCCTGGCGCTCGAGTCTTATGCAAGGATGAGAAAATGGCAGACGATCCGAACCGGAATCCGACTGCTGACGAAATAGCCGGTATGCAGTGGTGGAATTCACTCACCGAGGCTGAGCGCGCGGACTGGCTGGCCCGGGCGGATTCGGCAGTGCCCGCCGAGGCTTGGGCAGCATATAAACGTCAAGAGCGGCTCACTTTACAGCCTGCTGCGGGGATCCACTAACGACGAAGAAGATAGGCTGCCTTGTGGCAGTCCACTGTACCGATCAGCGCTCGTCCGAGCTGCTTATCGCGCCGGCGGCAGAACGTCGAATAGGCCGGACGCGGCGCTCGTATTTCAACGTCGGTGTAACGGCTGCACGAATTCCGAGAAGTCACCGCGACCCCAGGGCCCAAATGTGCGGCGCCTTTTTTTCTCTTGACGCTTTGGTACGATGCCGCCTTCTTTAGGTAGATCATCATGCTCAAGCCTTTGCTCGATCCCGATGTTGCCGACGTGGCGCCGACGTCTTCGTTCCTGACTTATATCCGTCTTCTCGATGCAGCCGCTGAAAATGCGGACTGGAGGGAGGTCGCCAGGATCGTTCTACATATCGATCCAGAGAAGGAGCCTGAGCGGGCATTCAGGGCTTGGGAGACGCATCTCGCCCGCGCCCGCTGGATGACGACGAACGGCTACAGATATCTTCTGGCAGGCGGTGCGCCGCACTGAACGCTGTTGGACGGCGGTGGCGATGCTGTTAGTTCTAATACGCCTCCATCTCGAAGCGCCATCTTTTTGCGCGGAACAGGCGTCCAATCAGTGATCGTATCGGCATCCACGGCCACCGGCCTTCACGGTCACTATTCTATGGTCCTCGTCCACGCGCGTGACTTCGCCTGTAAGCTGTAGTTTGTCGCCTGGCTTGGCCTTCTTCGGTACAGGGATTGAATAGGGGAACCCGCAGGACGGGATGCTGACGCTGGCCCGTCCGTCATCCAGCAGCTTCAAGACGGTGACGGTTACCGCCACCTCATCGCCGATATTGATGTCTGAGATTTCCCACGCCATTCCATGATTCTGGAGCTGCCTCGGCGGTCGTCAAGATATTGCTAATAAGCAGCGCGCCAAGCTGCAGATTTTTCGCTGAGCTAGAAAGGGCGGCCGGCGCGAATCATGGCGCGCGCAATCGCGAGCTGCGCCTCGACCTTGGCGTTTTCCATTTGCGTCATGTTGTCGGCCGCGATCAGGAGCCGAAGCGAGCGCATGATCTCTCCGCGCGTCCAGCCCGCTTCCAACATGCAATCGACAATCGCCTGGAAGCCTGGCTCCATGGCCTCCTGGCAATCGATCTTGCGATCGGGATATTCATTCTGACTTTTTGGCAGGCTGATCATGTTTTCCCTCAAAGATAGCTTTCGCCGTCGGCGCGATGTTCCAGGCAGAACCAGCGCGATGGTTTCCTCGGCTTAGCGAAACCGAAACCGCCAAACTTACCGCAGCCCGGATGTTCGCAAACGTGGCTTTCAATCGGGCCGTGCGCTCGCAAGGGCTCGGACGTTTCAGGAAGCCGGATTTCGTCGCTCATAGCAGTGCAATCGGTTCGATCATATGTTGGCTATCGTTCGGCTCCCCGTCTTTGACGGTCGCGTTTACGTCCCGGCTCACCCGATAGAATTGCAGTTGGCCATCCAAACTGCCAAGCGACACCCGACCCGGTCGGCAGCTTTGCCAGGATTGTGAAAGACGTTCTTGCCGACTCTGGGGTGAAGCGTCCGCGACCTCAACTCCCCGGAGACGTTCCAGTCCGAAATTAAAGGCCTCGACAACAAGGATCACTGCGCCGGGTGAAGCTGGCGCACCATGGACCGAACCTTGTCCGGATCGATCCGTGCGTCGGCGCGTTTCGAATCCTTGAA
This sequence comes from Mesorhizobium sp. M0587, assembly GCF_040320945.1. Lineage (NCBI taxonomy): Bacteria > Pseudomonadati > Pseudomonadota > Alphaproteobacteria > Hyphomicrobiales > Phyllobacteriaceae > Mesorhizobium > Mesorhizobium sp. M0587. The sequence goes on along the minus strand of NZ_JAMYQP010000020.1, from coordinate 85,376 downwards.
GGCAGTGCCGACGATGAAGCCGTTGGCCTGTTCGGCCAGTTTCGCGATGCTCTTGTCGGTCACACCGCTGCCGACGAAGATCGGTACGTCCGCAACGCCCTGCAACGTCGACAGATCCGATTCGTCGATGGACATGCCGGTCGCCGGTCCCGTCACGATCAGCGCGTCGGCATGCGACCTGGATACGAGATCGGCCGCTTCCGCCCGGATCGAAAAGCCGACGGCCAGCGGAGAGGAGTGCTTGATGTCGACGTCGGCGAAGATCTTGATGTCGGCGCCGAACCGCACGCGGTCGCGCAGCAACTCGTAGGCGCGGCCTTCGACCAGTCCCTGGTCGGTGACGCGCGGCGACCCGAGAATGCAGACGCGGATGAATTCGGCCTCGATGGCGTGGGCGACGGCAAGGGCGGCGCGGCCGTCGTTGCGCAGCACGCAGACACCCAGCGGCACATCGTGGCGGTCCCTGATCATGCCGCCGATGCGGCTCATCCAGGCGATGGTCTCGCGCGGAACATTGTCCGGGAAAAACGGTGTGTCGCCGAAATTCTCGATCATGATTGCGTCGACGCCGCCTTCGGCGAGCGCCGCCGCGTCAGCGAGCGCCATTTCGGCGATTCTGCGGCTATCGCCGGCGTATCTGGGCGCGCCGGGCAGCGGCAGCAAATGGATGACGCCGACGATAGGCTTCTTGCCGTCGAAGCCTCTGATATTCATCACCATGACAGGTTCTCTCCCAGTACAAGCACCACTGTACGTCGACAGCGTTCCCGCCGTCGGTGCCGTAGAAATTCTGCCGGCGTTAGTCGCCGGACACTAACACAGTCGAAACAGGTCAGACATCAAAAGAATGGAATTTCGTGCGCCTGACTTTGTTCACCATAAATGATAGCCACACCAGATACTGTGCCATGTCCCGTTTTCGATGGTGTTGCTCCACGATCCGGTGCTAGATTGCTTTGCACATGAATGATGCTGAGAGCGGTCATGGCCGAATACAGGGTTGCATCAGTTTCCGATTTCGAGGACGGTAGCAAGCTGCTGGTCAGCATAGGCGGGACCGAAATTGGCATTTTCAGGCTTGGCGATGCGTTCTATGCCTGGCGCAACGTCTGTCCACATCAGGGCGGGCCAGTGTGCCAGGGGCTCATCTTCAAGCGGGTCATCGAGAATATCGATGCTGACCGTAAGCTTCATGGTCTGCTCTATGACGAGACGGTGCGCCACATAGTCTGCCCATGGCACGGCGCTGAGTTCGACATCCGCACCGGCAGCCACGCCGGCACCAAAAGGCTGGCACTCGATCCGATCGAGGCGGTGGTCCACAATGGGGAGATCGTGCTGCATGTCGATTGAAGGGCGCAACGATCCCTATGCCGAGGCAGAGGCGGCTGCCGAGCGCTTCTGGGCCTTGGCGCGGCAGGCGTTGGACGGCGGCGATGCGGATCGTATCTCCGACGAGGCGGTTCGCCGCGTCATGACCGCAGCGATCAAGCTCTATGCGGCGAAGGCCGATGGCGGCATGCGCACGTTCCGCGCGCTGGTGGGCGGCTATGACGAGGTGGTGACGCCAACCGAAGCGCTGACGGCGACGACCGAGATATTGCGCGCGTTGCGCCTCGGACCGATGGAGTTCGGGCTGTGGTCGCGGCGGCGGCCGGAAGACCATTACCTGACCGATCCCGACAGGTGAGACGATGGACAGCAAAACCGGCCATTCCAGCGACCTCAAGGACATCGATACCTGCACCGACACGCGCGAATATCTGCGTCACGCGCGCCAGCATGCCGAGGCGAACGGCTATTCCGACTGGACCATCGTCGATGTCGATGCCCACCATGTCGAGTCGATATCGTGGAAGGAGATCGTCCGCTACATTGACGATCCGGTGCTGCGCGACCAGGCCGAAGCCTATCACCGCGAACGGGTGGGCTCGCCGCCTTACGGATTGGTCGGCGATTTCGGCATGCGCTACCAGGATTGCGGCGGCCGCATTCCACACCAGTCCGATCAGCGCGAGAGGATCGAGCCGCGGCCGGGCATTCACCGCGATGTCGAACTGACCCGCCGCGCCATGCAAGGGCTGGCGGCTGCCTATATGGTGGTTTTTCCCACCTCGATGCTGATGCTCGGCATGCATCCGCAGCCACACATGGAAGTGGCTCTCGCCCGCGCCTACAATCGCTGGGTCGTCGACACGCTGCTAGCCGGCGACAACGGCATCATCGCCTTGCTCTATTTGCCGTTCAACACGCCGGAGGAAGCTTGCAAGGTGGTAGCGGAGCATGCCGGCAACGACAAGGTTGTTGGCTTCATGGTGACGTCGACCCGCTATAAGCCGGTGCACGCCAACGACTATATGCGGCTCTACCGGATGATCGAGGAGACCGGCAAGCCGATCTGCTTCCACGCCGGCTACCATTGGCAGGACCCGTCGCTGGCGACGATCCCCACCTTCCTCGGCATGCATGCGCTGGGCTTCGTCTGGTGCAACATGGTGCACATGACCAACTGGGTTCTGCAGGGCATTCCCGAGCGGTTCCCGGGCCTGAAGTCGCTATGGGTCGAAAGCGGGCTTGCTTGGATCCCCTTCCTGATGCAGCGCCTCGACGACCAGTTCCTGATGCGCCAGTCGGAGGCGCCGGCGCTTAAGATGCTGCCGTCCGACTATATGCGACAGCATTGCTGGTATTCCAGCCAGCCGATGGAGCGCAGCAACATGAAGGCGCTGGAAGTCACTTTCGAGATGATCGCAGCCGAAACTCAATTGCTGTGGTCCTCGGACTGGCCGCATTTCGATTTCGACACGCCGCGGGTCATCCACGATCTGCCGTTTCTCGGTGAGACCGCCAAGCGCAACATACTGGGCCGCAATGCACAGGCGTTGTTTCGCTTGCCCGACAGGCGTCCGCCTTCCCTGTGACGTCCAGCCACACCCTCAACCTGCCGCGCGGGCCGCCTCGTGGTACCGCCGCACCCGTTCGAGATCCTTGGCGTGCGTGCCCTCCCGGTCGGTCCTGGTCTTGGAATCGACACCCGCCGGCCGCACCAGGCGGATCGCCTCGGCGACATTGTCGGGACCGAGCCCGCCGGCCAGGAACACCGGTATCGAGACGAGCTCGACGATGCGGCGGCTGAGGCTCCAGTCATGGGTGATGCCGAGCGCCCCGACCTTGTTGTCGGCCTGCCGGATGCTGTCCAGCATGAGAATGTCGGCGATGCCGTCATAGCTGCGGGCGACCGCAAGGCTGTCCTCGCCGGAAACGGGTATGCTGCGCATCATCAGGCTCTCCGGCAGCTTCCGCTTCAGCGCCAGAAGATCGGCCGGCGACAACATCTCGGGGCGCGCGCCGAGATGCACGATCGCCGGGCGCAATTCACGCGTCCATGTCTCGATCCGGTCGATATCGCTGCTCAGAAAGAGCGCCGAAAATTTCGACGGCGGCGGGATGGCGGCGATGATCTCGGCCGCCGCGGCGACCGACAGCTCGCGCGGAAACTGCCCCGAGCCGACCTTGGCGCCAATATGATCGACGCCGATCATGGCGACGGCCCGCGCCTCCTCCGGGCCGGAGACTTCATAGATCTGTGTCAACATGGAAGGTTGCCTCTGCCTCCCCCCGGCGCATCTCGTTTCTTTCTCCGAGCAGACTTTGCAACGAACAACAAAGTTCATCCGGTCGACCTGATCGATCGGACGTCGCGCGGGTCACCCGAAAATTTTGACTACCTTTCCTCTCCAAGTGTCAAAGCACGCTAGAGAACCATAAAACAATCGTCAAGAGATTTTCTTTTTAGCATTTCGTAAAATAAGAAGGAACTTTTTGTTGTCGGATATATAGTTGCTGATGCTGCAATTTCGACATAGGGTGTCAGTATCTCGTTTTCACTTCTGTAGCGCAGTCACCAAGAAGGAAGTTTCGATGGGCGCGGCCGCCTCTTCCGCCAATTTCAACTATGGCTATCCGACGCCGGGCCCGCAAAGCCCGACCGGTCAGCAAGTGATGAACAATGACTTCTTCCTGTCCGGGACGCAGTGGAAGAAAGCGCGCGAGGAGGGCATATACGATCTGGTGGTCATCGGGTCGGGTTTTTGCGGCCTGGCGGTGGTGCACAAGGCCCTCGAGCGCGACCCCTTCTGCCGCATCTTGATGATCGAGCGCGGAACGTTCTTCCTTCCCGAGCACTTTCAGAATCTCCCGATCCCGTTCGTCGAGACGATGGGCGGCCTTGCCGAAACCTTTCCCTGGACGCTCTCGAGCATCACCGCCACGGGGCTGGAAGGCGGCTCCATCCGCTGGCAGCACGGCATGGTGCCCTTCTTCGGCGGCCGATCGACGCTGTGGAGCGCCTGGTGCCCGCGGCCGACCACGGAAGAGATGGAAGGCTGGCCGAAAGAGACAATCGCTGCTGCCAGGCGCCATTTCGAGGCGGCTGAAAAGCTGCTGCATGTGCAGCCGGCCAACAAGGTCGATGCGGACGTTGCTCCCGAGATGTTGTTGCGTCTGGCCAAGGAGCGTCCGGTCTACGGCCCGCTTCAGAACCGCATGCAGGCGCTGCTCAAGGAGGCGCCCGGCAAGATTGCCTCGATCTACAGGACCGAGCCGGCGCCGCTGGCGTCGGATGCGCAGTCGGTCGATGGTCTCGATTTCCAGAAGTTCGCGACGCCTGGCGAGGTTCTGGGTCACGTTAGATTGCAAAGCGACCGCGCCAAGGTCGGTCTCGGTGCGCCCTTCCACATTGTCGCGGGCTGCGTGGTCGAGCGGATCGTCCAGCAGTTCGGCGCGGCGACGGCGCTGGAGACGAGCATGGGCGTGCTGCCGCTTGGCGCGGCGAAGCTCATCCTCACCATGGGCTCGCTGCCGGCGGCGACGCTGGTCCGCAACGCGTTCCCGGACAGCGGCCTGGGCGATCGCTTCGCCTCGCATTTCACCTCGTCGATCACGGCGCGGGTGCCACGCAAGGACTTCGACCCCAACGGCGCTTTCCACGGGCTGCAGCTTGGCGCCTGCTATGTGGCGGGCAAGGACGGCAGCTACGCCAGGCAATTCCACATCCAGATCTCGGCGGTCAGCGACCCGGAGCCGGTGAAGAACGCCGGCATCGCGCTGCGCTACATGCCGGACGTGCTGACGACGGCCACGATGGCGCAGCTTCTGACCTCGCGCGATCACGTCATCTACCCTTGCGCGACCCTTGGCGAGCTCGACTGCCACAACCCGCAAACCTGGTACCGGGGCAATCCGGACGATGCCGATCCGACGACCAATTCGCTGCTGCAGGTCGTCGAGAACGCCGGCGACCGTTCCACCTGGGACACCATGGATGAAGCGACATTCCGGACGCTGGAAGATGTGCTCTCGCCAAAGGGGCCGACCCACCTCGAATACTGGCATGGCAGCGCCGATGCCGGCGAGTGGCGCCGGGAACGGCCGAACATCACCGAGCGGCGCAACACCGCGCTGGTGCATGACAGCTCGACCTTGCATATCGGGTCGAGTGAGGATGCGCCGGTCGACCTCGACTACCGGCTGCGCGCGGCAAAGAACATCTATGTCACGGGCGGCGCCTTGTGGCCGAAGGCTGGCTCCTGGAATCCAACCATGACCATGGTCGGTCTTGCCTTCGACCTCGTCGAACGGCTGGTACCTGAGTCCGACCGCAAGAAGGCGAAACGCAAGAGTTGAGAAACGAGTTGCTTGGACCACGATCCCGAACCGAAGGTCCTCGATGGTCAAAAGTGAGTGGATCTAGGTTTCACTTTAGGTGGAATTTGCTCTAGCTGGTTCAGTGGCGAAAGGCGCGTACGCCGGTGAACGCCATCGCAATTCCGGCCGCGTCGGCGGCAGCGATCACGTCGCGGTCGCGCGCAGCACTTCCTTGCTGGATGATCGCGGCGACGCCGGCCGCGGCTGCCGCCTCGACGCTGTCGGGAAATGGAAAGAAGGCGTCCGACGCCAGCACCAGTTGCAACGGCCGGGGTGCGCTCTCGCCGTGTTCAGCCAACGCTAGCTTGACGGCGCCGATCCGGCTGCTTTGTCCGCCACCGATGCCGAGCGTTTGCCGATCGCTGACCAGTACGACGGCGTTCGACTTGACGAACCTGACCACTTGAAAGCCGAACAGCATGTCGTTCAGCTCGAGCGGCGACGGCTGTCTGCTGGTGACGACGCGCAGATCGTCGATCGTCAGCGCCAATTGATCCACATCCTGCATCAAGATGCCGCCGCCGATCGAGCGGAACTCCGTGCAGCCGGGCGCGCCAACCGTGCCATTGACCAGCAGACGCAGATTGGGCTTTGCCGCCAATAGTTGCCGCGCCGCCGGCGTGGCGTCGGGCGCAATGACCACTTCGGTGAACACCTGCGACAGGCGTTCGGCGGTGGCGGCGTCGAGCGGGACATTCAAGCCGACAGTGCCGCCGAAGGCGCTCAACGGATCGGCGGCATGTGCCCTTTGATAGGCTTCGAGGCCAGTTCCTGCCACCGCGACGCCGCACGGAGCCGCATGTTTGACGATGACGGCGGCGGGCTCGGTGAAGCGGCAAGCTAGCGCGAATGCGGCATCCGCGTCGAGAAGATTGACATAGCTGAGCTCCTTGCCCTGCAGTAGCGTCGCCGTCGCCGCGCCGCAGCTCCGCGCGCCGGTCAGATATAGGGCGGCGCGCTGGTGCGGGTTTTCTCCGTAGCGCAGAATCTTGCGACTTGCAGCCGTCAGATGTAGCGCCTCCGCCGCGAAGGGATCGGCATCGCGCGCATACCAAGCGGCGATCGCGGCATCGTGCGCGGCCATCCGTGCAAAAGCCCTGGATGCCAGCGAACGGCGAAGCGAGGCGCTGACGGCGCCTTCGTTTGCGAGCGCGGCGATGACAGGCGCATAGTCTTCCACAGCGGTCATCACCACGACGCCATCGGGGTTCTTGGCGGCGGCGCGAACCATAGCCGGCCCACCGATATCGATCAGGTCCAGGGCACCGGCTTCGTCTTCCGCGGTAGCTTCGAACGGCCGGACGCCGGCAACCAGAAAATCGAAGCGGGCAAAGCGGTTGCTGCGCAATTCGTCATCGTGCTGCGGCCTGTCCGGGCGCGCCAGCAGACCGGCGAAGACGGCAGGATGCAGCGCCTTGACGCGACCGTCGAGGAGCGGGGCGACGCCGGTCAATTCGCCAATGTCGGCGACCCGCATGCCGGCCGCGGCAAGAGTGGCGGCGGTGCCGCCGGTCGAGAACAGCTCGACACCCAGATCCCGAAGGACCCGGGCGATTTCGACCACACCGTCCTTGTTCCAGACCGAAATAATGGCGCGGCGTGGCCTGGGATTGGACATCGGAGGCTTCCTTCCATGCGGCAGCGCTGCGGTTGCCGCTTGAACAATGCCAGTCCATGGACGGCCCGTGGACGAGCCATGAAACGGACTTCATCTAAACTATAAATTGAATATAGCGACGCTTCTTGTTAGTGTCATCATACTGCCTCAATGGAAACGGGAGACGTACGATCCCCAAACGCTGGTCGACCAAAGACCTTCGCGTCGTCGAAGCTCCCAAACCGGGGCGAAGTGGCCGTGGCGCGTTCGTTTTCACTGACGACTACTCTGTCTTTCATTTCAGCAAAATGCCCGACCAGATCCCCGACAAGGGCGAAGTGATCGCTCGCATGGCGGTGGCGACCTTGCGCGAGGCGGCAAAGGCCGGCGTTCCGACCCACCTCATCGCCTTCGACCCGCCGCGCTCGATCAATGTACGGTTGCTCAACGTCCTCGACCCGGCCCGAGACGAACTCCACGAGGGGGACCGCGCCCGCCTGGTCCCGCTGCAGGTGATCTACCGCAACATGTTGCCGCCAGGCGCGTCGGTCTATCGGCGGCTCGCGGCGGGCAATGTGACGCTTGAGGAACTGGGGCTCAAGACGTTACCGGAGGCCAACACTTGGCTGGAGCAGCCGATCATCGAATTCACCACCAAGCTGGAGGAGATCGACAGGTTCATCCCGGCCGACGAAGCGCGCGAGATCGCCAGGCTAGATGCCGGGGATTTTGCCATGGTGCGCGAGCTGACCCTGCACACCAATGCGGTGGTATGCGGCCTTGCCGCGCGAAGCGGTCTCATCTGCGCCGACGGCAAGGTCGAGTTCGGCATCGACGATGACGGCCGGATCATGCTGGTCGACGTCGCCGGCACGCCCGACGAGAACCGCTTCCTGCTCGCCGGCCGACATGTCTCGAAGCAGCCCTTGCGCGACTACTATCTGACGCATGACCTCGAGCGGCAGGTGCAGCAACTGGTGGCGGCCGGCGTGCCGCGCGAAAAATGGGCGAGGCCCGAACGGCTGCCCGCCAACCTGCTGGCCGCGGTCGCCGAAATGTACCGGGCGCTGTGCGAAAGCTGGACGGGCGAGACGGTGTGGGGCGCCCGGCCTCTCGATGAAACGGTGGAAGAGGTCGACCGGGTGTTGATCCGCCATCTGGCGGCGGCATGAGTTGCGGCGCCACGCCGGCGCCCGGCCTCTGCGGCAGCCGAGCTTGGTGACGCCGCGGTTCAGTCTGCCCTCGGTCTCTTCGCGGCGTGATCTGCCTCAAGGGCCTCGATCGCCCGACCGATATCGATCAGCCCGAAGCCGGTGGCCAGATTGGGATAGGGCGGACCCGACGGCGAGCCTTGCGCGGAGGTTCCGATGTCCACCTTGAACGCCGTGCGGGCAAGCATCTCCTTTACCGCTGCCTGGTTGAGCTTCCGGTCGACCTGGCGCAGCAACGCGACCGTGCCCGACACTTGCGCCGAGGCGGCGGACGTGCCGCTGATCACCACCCAGCCGTCGTCGGGAAAGCCGTCGTCGCCATCGGGAAACCGCCTCTCGGCCGAATAGCTGTCGATGATCGATCCGGGCGCGGTCGGCAGAGCGATGTAGACGCCGGCCGGCCACGGCCCGACCAAGCCGCAAAAGTCCGGCACGATCCGCCCGTCGAAAACGACGCTGCGATAGCCGCTGGCGTAGGTCGAGGCGATGATCTGGCCCTGCTCGTTGATATAGGCGCCGCCAACCCCGATGGCTTCGGGAATCTGCGGCGGGAACAGGATCTTTGCGTTGCCGGCGGCAAACACCACCACGCAGCCCTTGGCAATGGCGTCCAGCACCGCCGCCTGAACGGCTCTGTCATAGGCGGCGACAATGCTGCCGTCCGACGGGTTGCCCCAGGCATTCTGGATCACGTCCGGGCGCGGCTTCAGCGCCACCGCTTGCTTGAAGGCGGCCAACGAAGCGTCATCCGTCGTCTTGATCATGGTGACGCGCGCGCGTGGCGCGATGCTGACGATGTTGCCGCAGATCATCGTGCCGTGGCCAAGTGTGTCCACGTCAGGATCGGACGCACCGGGCCCGAGCACCACTGTGATCTCGGCGTTGCGCTGACGGAAAAACGGATGCTCGACATAGCAGCCGGAATCGACCACGGCGACGTGCGTGCCGCAGCCGGTCCAGCCGGCGGCAGCGGCGTTGACGCCGTTGAGAACGACCTGCAAATCGCCCGGTGCCCGCAGATGGAAATAGCCGGCTGGCGGCGGCAGTGGCGGTAGCGTACTGAATTCACTGGGGGCAAGTGCTGCCAGACCGCCGACAAGCACATCGGACGCCGGATCGCCAAGCCGCAGGCAGGTTGCATCGCCCATGCTCGCCACGCCGAAGCTTGCCGTCGGCCGCATCGCGTCGACGCTGACCGTGATGGTGAAATCATTGCGGGCTACGGGCGTAAGCCCGAGCGCGCTCAATGCCCCTTCGGCGGCCGCGAGCTCCACCGGGTTCGCCCGGAACGCTTCGAGATTGTTGGCCGTGGGAAGAGGGCCGTCTTCGAACAGATGGTGCCCATTCGCCAGCCGTGGCGCCGCTTCATAGAAGCTGGCGCGATTGCTCGTATTCGCCATGCCGTTCCTCCTCGGCGCAGTCCGCGTGTTTCTGTAAACTGAAACACAACAAGGCCGCTACATCTTCAGATGCTAAAACAACGCAGAACCCTCATCCACTTGACTGTGGAATATACCATCGATACTTGAGGAACGGTAGTTCACAATCTCCGAAAATCTCCAAGAAGGCCCTGAATTCTCACCTGAGAATTCAGGGAAGGGCAGCTGCCCGATCTTGATTGTTTCCCGGCGGTGTCAGACAACATGTTGCTCCCATGGCGATGGGGCCGCAATCGTTCAGACGTTCCCCGAGAGGACCACCCATGCCGCTGCGAACGGTGACCTGCCTCATCCTGCGTTCCTGCCGGCTGCTGCTGCAGGAACGGCCCGCCGGGCGAATCTGGGCGGGCATGCTCAACGGCCCGGGCGGCAAGATCGAACCTGGTGAGACCGCTGCCGAGGCAGTCGTCCGCGAGGTGCTGGAGGAGACCGGCCTGCGCGTCGTCGATCCTTCGCCGCGCGGATCGCTGACGCTGCTTTTCCCCGCGCCACAATCGCTGGAACTGAGCGTCGAAATTTTCGTCGCCACAGCCCTGGAAGGCGACGCCTTCGAACGGGAGGGGGCGCTGTCGTGGCACGCGCTCGACGCATTGCCTTTCGACAGCATGTGGGCGGACCAGCGCTATTGGCTGACTGCCGTTCTCGACGGCTTCAGCGTCGAAGGCACTGTTTGCTACGAGCTGGACAGCTTGCGTCTCACCCTGTGCGAGCTTGTTCTGCGGCAGCCGGCAACTGCGTGACCTTTGCAGGACCGTTGGCTACCCGCGTGAACCAGTGGCGGCGCACGACGCCGCGGGCCTGAAGCTCGTCGAGCCAGGCGCAGGCGCGCTCCGGTGTCTGTGTGACAGAAAAGCAGACCGGCCCCATGCTGCTCATGCCAATGGCGTCGATGCCATTGTCGCGGGCGTTGGTGACGACGTGATTCAGGTTCTCGTTCTGCAGGGCGATCTGGCGGCCCTTGAAGTAACTTTCGAAGGTGATGGCGTTGAGCGCATTGCAGAATGCTCCATAGTCCTGGTCGAGCACGGCGGGAGCAAGGTTCATCAGCACGATGTGGGCGGTGCGGCGGGTCTCCTCGATCGGGATCGGCAACGTCGACTGGAAGAACTTCAGTTCCGCATCGCCGTGGATGTGTCGCCCGGCCGGCAGGATCATCAGCAGCGGCCAGCTGGGGAAAGCTGCCGAGATCAACACCGGCGGCCGGCGGCCGGCCCCCGCATAGCGGCTCGGCAAGAGATATTTGTTGGGCGCTTCGGCAAAACCCGGCGGCGTTGCGTGGCCGCCATCGACAAGGAAGCCGCCGCGGTCGATCAGGTTGACCGTGCCGCCGGACGTGCCGGCACGCCCGGCGATGCCAGCCAGGCGGTCTGTGGTGACGTCCAGGCCATGGGCGGCCGCGAATGCCTTGCCGATCGACAGCAGGGTGTTGGTCTTGGAGCCGAACCCGGAATGGGTCGGTATGGGGCGATCGACGACGATTCTGACGCGCCCGCCGCCGAGCTCGCGGCGCAGCTTTCCGAGATAGTCGGCAATGTGCTCACGGTACTCCGATCCTGCATCATCGACCTCGACGATGTCGCGGTCGCTCGCGCAGACGCGGCAAGCAAAGCTTGGATCCTCGACCACCATCGACGCCATGCCGTTCTTCCTGCCGGTTGCTCCAGTCAGATCGATCAAGGTAAAGGAGAGGCGGCAGGGCGATTCGATGGCGACTGGCTGGAAGGACATGGCTGGTTTCCCGCGAAATCAGATCTTGATGACGATCGGTTCGTTCAGGCCCTCTGGCGGCCTAAAGTCGAATTCGAGGGCGACCTCGCCACGATCCATGGCGCTGCCCAGCGTGGTCCCTTCGACGCCGCGAAGCTGCAGGGTGATGGTCTCGGCGATCGCCCGCGTCCGCTCGCGAAAACAGTGGGGCGCATAGCGCAGTTCGATGGCGATCCGCAGCGTTATCTTGCCGACGTCGTCGTCACTTGCCTTCACTGCCATGACAGGCAGCGAGCCAATGGTCCGGTCCTTGGCGACTCGCACATTGGCGAACCAATCATAGAGGCGGATGTCGGCGATCGGCGACAGGATTTCGTTCAGCGGCCCTGAGAACAACAGCCATTCGAGTTTGCCGTTCAGCTTGCGGCGGATGGCGTTCTTCTGTTTGCCGAGGAAGCGGAAGGTCATGCTGGACAGGTCGTCACGGCGCGTGCGCCAGACCAGATCGCCGGTGTCGTAGCGGATCAACGGCTGCATCTGTATCCACGGTGCGAGGCCGGTGAGCACTAGGCGGCCGACGCCTTCCTCGACCGGCTTGCCGTCGTCATCGACGACCTCGCCGATGATCTGCGGGTCGAGCACGAATTCCTCGCTCCTGCCGAGACGCGAGGCGCCGCCGACGAATTCAGTCAGCGTGAAACGGTCGTTGAGGATCGCGCCCCAGGCATCGGCCAGGAAGTCGCGCCAATGGCTAGCGACGAGGTTGCCGGTGATGTTGACGGATTGCAGCCCGAACTCGCGCGGGTCGATGCCTTGCTCCATCAGGAAACTGGTGAAGAAGAGGATGTGGTGCTCAAGTCCCGACAGCACCGATATGCGATCGTTGTGGCCGGGAATACGGTACCTGGTTCTGAGCACGCGCACTGCATCGCGGATCAGCGTGTCGTCGGTGACGCCACCATGGAAGGTCTTGCCGAAACCGGGTATCGGCAGCGGCATACCATGGTTGACATTTGGAAACGACAAAGCGAGCGGCATCTTGGTGAACATCTTGCGCAGTGGCGCAAACATGCTGCCGAAATAGTCGCCGATGAAGGCGACTTCCGCATAGGATTTATAGACTTCGAGCGGCGTGCCGGTGGTGCCGGAGCTATGGCATATCTGGCGCAACTCCAACGTGTCGGAAACCATGGATTCGAGGTTTTCGACGACAGTCCTGCGGTCGATCACCGGCAAGGCAGTCAGATCGACGGGGTCGCCTGGTGTGATCGCCGGAAGCTCGGCATAGGCCGAATGCGCCCGATAGTAGGGCGAGTTGGCGCGGGCCTCGCGCAGCGTATAGCGCGCCAGCCAGTCATGCAGACAATTGAGCGTCGCGCGGTGCAAGGCGGATGCGCCGTTGGACCTGTAGAACAGTTCGGGAAGCGCCGTCGCCGATGGTGTCTCGACCATGGACAGGCGGCGTGCGAGTTCGCTGGCATAAGTCTCTGGCGACGGTTTCTTGGATATCGCCGTCATGCGGATCTGACCCCGGGAATCATCAGGCATGTTCGCCTAGTGAAGAAACAAAGATCGAGCAGCCTGCTGAACCCGCCCGCGCACTGAAATTTGCGCATGGCGGACCCCACGGTGCAATAGTTCCGGCCACGGACGACACCGCACGGACAACCAAAGATTTCAGTCGCGTCGGAACGGCCGGCGGTACCCGTCGTGCGTCAAGGGCAAATGCTTGAAATGCTGCAGTAATATTTGGACGTTGCTGATTTGCCATCCTGTGCACGACAAGAAGTCTGTCCGCCGGCCTTCCAATGGCCTGCCTGCTATGACGATTAACGGCTGAACCGGAAGGCTCCTGGTATTCCCGCCTCTGAGGCGGCTTCCGATGCCGCTTCCGACGCTGCCTCGGAAGCGACCTCACTGGCAGCTTCGCTGGCGGCTTCCATCGATGCTTCGGCGGCCGACTCGGCTGACACTTCGGCCGAGACTTCGGACGTCAGGTCCGCCGCCAGCTTCGACGCCGAGGTTTTGTCTATTTTCTGCGCAACCAGAGTGTCAGTAACCCATTTCACCACTTCTTCCATGACTTCCTCCTATGGTAGGCAGAAACAGCATACATCTTCCAGATGTCTCTAGCAACCTGCCGTGATCGCAATAAAATTTTTCTTTTTAAGAAAATAGGCTGTACTTGGAAAATCGACACGAAGTGCAATCGACCTGCGAAGGCGTTGTGTTCATTTGGTTTTCTGTTCTCGATGCTTTTTTAGTATCTACTAATCTTAGCGGGTTTGCGTAAGCACCGGCGTTGCCAACGTAGCTGAAGAATCTGCCGGCAAGGCGGAACCGTGCGCCGGATACCAGAGCCTTGGCGAGGATGATTGCCTTGCCTCGCCAACCACCTGCAACACCCGCGAAACCGGTGGGCGAGATCACCTGGACTTAACGATGAGGGCGGGGGCAGGTTGGGCGACACCCCGGCTGAAATATTTCTCGATGCAGATCAATTATTCATGGAACGGGTTGCACGTGCTAAGATCATCGGCGACGGTATAAATGTTGTCCAAATATCGCAGCTGGTCAGGAGGCACAGATGTTGAGAAGAGTTGTGAGTGAAGGCAGAGGCGTATCGACCGTTTTTGCGCTGCCCTGGCTTGTTGCCAGGGACTGCGGTTTCTTCGAGGAAGAAGGGATAAAGGTCGAGTTTCGCGAAAACCGTCAGCGACAGGCATTGCCGCTGACATCGATGGATCCGAACCAAGTGGATTCCATCCGCACCCATTCGCCGTTCGAGGACGGCGAGGTCAACATCTACCGGGCCTGCGAATGGGGTCAGATCCGTCGAGCCTTCGACAGCCGGCGTGGCGGCAAGGTGATCGGCAAGCGTTCTTCGGTTGCGGTCATGGCGATCGTTTCGGCGCCCGGCTCACGCTACACCTATCCGCAGACGCTGAGGAATGCGCCGATCTCGGTCAGCTACCACAACGGCAACCACTACGCGACGCTGCAAATGCTCGAAGGCTTTCTGCAGCGCTCTGAAATCGAAGTGATCGGCCAGCATCACGTCGACGGCTACAAGGCGGTGCAGAATGGCGAGGTCGCTGCTATCGCGTTGACCGAACCCTGGCTGACTGTCGCCGAGAAGCAAGGGTTTCAGAAGATCATCGAGACGCATTATTCCGGATCAGAGATTGCCGGTCCCGAGATCGACGACGAAACCTATGCCGCCTTGCGGCGCGCCGAGATCAAGGCGGTCCATGTCATAAACAAGGACAAGAGGAAGTGGCTGCATTATCTCGTCGAGGCGCTGCCCGAGGATGTGCGCGGCACGATCACGCCGGACGACTTCTATCTTCCCCGCCTGCGGTTCGTCAAGCCGGAACCCTATACTCGCGATGAGTTCGAGCGCGCCTACGCATGGATGCAAAGCTGGGATCTGATTGCCGGCGGCGCTTCCTATGACGACGTTGTCGACAACCGCATCGCCGCGAGCGAACTCAGAACCTGACCGCAGCGAAAACTGCGTAGTCACGCTCCTGCACAATGGCCGCCGGGTGCATTGTCCGCAGAAGAGAAATTTGCGTCCAGTCCCGGCGGTTGGCAACGCCGCGTCACCGAACGGACTGGTCGGCGCCGCAGTAAAGATCAAAGAGACAGAACATGAGCAGGGACGTCGAGAAGAGGCTGGTCGTCGGCTTGGACGGTGACGACACCTTGTGGCACAACGAGAACATATTGTGGTACGCCGAGCAGAAATTCCAGCAAGTCCTGCTCCACTACCTGTCCGCGGAGGATCTGAGCCACAGGCTGTACGAAACCGAAATGCGCAATCTCTCGCTGTTCGGGTATGGGGCAAAAGGCTTTGTTCTCTCCATGATCGAGACGGCGATAGAAGTGACCGACGGTCGCATCGCAGTCGCCGACATACAGTCTCTTATCGGCCTACTCAAGGACATCATCTGGCATCCGGTGCATCTGATCGACAGTGCGGCACAGGTGGTGGACGAGCTGTCGCGAAGCTACAAGCTAATCCTGATTTCGAAAGGCGAGCTCTTCCACCAGGAGCACAAGGTGGCGAGATCCGGCCTGGCCGATTTCTTCAGCGGCGTCGAGATCGTTTCGGAGAAGGACCAATCCGTCTATGCGCGAATTCTGGCGAAGTACGACGTCGACCCGTCGAACTTCGTCATGGTGGGGAATTCGCTGCGCTCTGACATCGACCCGATCCTGAAGCTCGGCGCGCGCGCCATACACGTCCCATACGAAATCACCTGGAAGCATGAGGGCCAAAGCTCACTCGACCCCAACAACCGCACCTATGTCCTGTGCAATTCGCTCACCGAGGTCGCAGACGCCCTCCGAGAGATGGAAGGCATGGATTGACGTCTGACGCATCGACCCCGAAAATTGGAATCGATTTCCGGAAAGCACGATGCGCAGGTCCAAAGTTGTTAGAGCGTACTTTGTGTGTCTAGGTGAACGCACGTCGCACTAAGCTTTCTGCCGGGACTGCGGCTCGCGCAGCGACGCAAGCGCGGCGGGTGCATGGCGATAGACCGATTTGAAATAGGCGTCATAGAAGGCCTGGTCCTCTGGCACCGGCAGGATCGTCGTCCTCGGCAGAGCAAGTGTTGCCAGAGCGCTGTCAAGATCGGCATAGACGCCGGCGCCGAGCCCGGCCATCAACGCGGCTCCGAGGCTGGTGGCATCGTCCACGTCGATAATATCGATCGGCGTTCCCGAGACCGAAGCTTTGATGCTCATGCGCAGCGGATTGCGGGTGTCGCCGCCAACAGCGTTGATCCGTCGTATCGCACCAACCTCCGGCCGTGAGGTAAGCGCCTCGATGCATAGCCGGGCTTCATAGGCCAGACCTTCGAGAATGGCGCGAAACATTGCGCCGTGATCCGCTGCCATGCTCAGCCCCCAGAACGAGCCATTGGCGTGCGGGCTGGGATGCGGCGCCGATCCCAGCGCGAGCTGCGGGCGGAAGCAGACGCCGCGACTGCCGATCGGTATGGCGGCGGCGGCAGCGATCAGCGGTTCATGTGTGATCCCGCCCAATATGGTCTGGCGGAACCATTCGATCGAGGCGCCGGCCGTGAACACGCCACCGAGAACATAGTGACGCGGCCGTCCGGTCGTCAGCACACCCTGGCAGAATCCTTGCCGCCCGAGCTTTGCCGAGCGGGACGGGCTGGTGACGGCAGCCAGCAAGGCTTCGGTGGTTCCGAGCGTCGCCGACAGGATGCCATCCGCCAACCCGCTGCAGACAAGCGCGCTCAGCGCCTGGTCGTGCCCACCAACCGCCACGACGCAGGATGTAGGCAGACCCGTCGACGCCGCGACAGGCTGGAGCACTGTGCCGAGCGGCGCGCCATTGGCTTCCAGTTCAGGAAAGAGATCGGCGCGAAGTCCGGCTTGCTTCAAGAGCTCCATGGCCCATCTCCGCCGATGCAGGTCGAAGACACCGGTGCGACAAGCCAGGCTCGACTCGGCGCGGATTCTGCCGCTCAGCCGAAATGCGAGATAGTCCGCTACATTCAGCCATTGTGCCGGGCGTGCAAACAGGTTGGGCTGCCGTGCCATCAGCCAAAGCAGCTTGTAGATGCCAAGAATGGGCTCGGGCGGCTGACCGGTGATGCCATACAGCGCATCGGCGCCCAGCCGGCCGACGAAGTCATGGCACTCGGCGATGGCCCGCCGGTCGTACCAGGCAATGATCGGCGTGAGCTCTTCGCCTTTTGCGCCGATCAGTAGGCCGGCCTCGCCAACGCTGGCGCAGGCAATCCCGCGCACGTGAGAAGGCTCGGCAATGCCGTCAAGCGCGGCGCGAATAACCTCGAGCGTTGCCGCCCACACCGCCTCGGGTTCGTGATGGGCGCTGTCCGCATCGGGCCTGACCGTCGGCGTGGCGACCTTGCCGGCAGCGACCAGCGTGCCGTCCGGCGCATAGATGCTTGCCCGGATCTGGGTGGTTCCGAAATCGATGCCCATCAGAAGGGTCGGTTGCGAGCGCACCTGAAAAGGCATTGATTTTCTTACCAAGTGTAGTTGGCCAGGTCTGCGATCACCCGGATGGGGGTCACGAAAGTTTCAAATTAGCGAGAACTTGATTAGTATAGGCTGAAACCAATTCCAGTGGCTCAGGTGAAATCTAGCACCAAAAAAATAGAAGAGATACAGAAGGTATTTACGAAAGCTGTTGCCCTATGCTAGTAGTGGTCAACTACTTCCAGCAACGAAGTCGCACCAGGGGATTATCGGGCCATGGAGAGTTTTTGAATTTCCCGGAGACTTAGCCGGGGAAGCTAGTTTGCCTATAGCCTGCTCCAGGCACTCCTCTCTGACGTCGAGGAAGATCGGAATACAGCGCAGATGAAGCATGCACGGCGCCTAAATTACGCCAACGAACGGTTGCTGCTTCACCGGTCTCGATGTTTTTCCCGCCTGCGGCTGTCGCGGGTCGGGCACGGCTTCCGCGCCGCGTCAGCCTTCAACAAGCATGAAGAAGCCAGGACGTTCAGAAGCGAAGTGAGGTGTTGCGATGAACTACGATGCGAGGATTTCAAGCAAAATCGCCGATGTCGACGGATGGATCAGTCGCTCGGATCTGCAACTGATCGCCGCGGAGGCGGGGACCCCGGTCTTCGTCTACAGCGAAGAACAGCTGCAGAGGAATATCGACCGTATCCAGGGTGCCGCGGTCGCAGCGGGGATCGACGGCAGGGTTGAACTTTATGTGCCGTTCTTTCCCAACTCCAACCCTCATATATTGAAGCCGCTCCAAGCCGTCGGCATTGGCATATTGCTGCAATTGCCGAGCGAGTACGAGATCTTGCGCAAATTCGGTTTCGACAAGTTCATCATTTCCCCCGGACATGTCTCCAACGACGAAATCAGCGCATGGGCCAAGACCGGCCATCCGATGTTCCTGTCTAGCATGGACGAAATCTCGCAACTGCTCGCCGTCGATCCCAGCGCCTCGATTAATATGCGCTTCGACAGCCTGGGGTCGGGAAAGCCCGGTATCAAGTACAGCGAATTGACAACGCTGTCGGAATTGCTGGCCAGGCATGGACGCGATCTCGACTGCTTCGAACTCTACTGCGGCAGCGGAAACTCCGCCGACGCGATGATCAGCATCATCGAACAAGTGTTCATGATCTTCAAAACCTATTTCCCCAAGGCCAAGGCGATCAATTTCGCGGGAGGGTTCGGCTTCGACTACGAGGGGCGGGCGTATTCGGAAAAGCACTTCAACTGGGAGAAATACTTCAAGAGGCTGGGCGAGATCGCCAATCGCTATGGTGTGCCCGCCGATGTGAAGTTTCTGTTCGAGCCGGCACGCGATCTGTTGGCCGATGTCGGCGCGCTGCTGCTCAGCATCGAGCGCACCGTCATCAAGCATCCGGGCGCCAATCGCGTGCTAACCAACGGGTCGAGGGTTCTGATGCCGTCGGCACAATACAAGGATCGGCGCCACAATGTGCTTTTCCTGGATTCCAACATGGCCGAGATCACGTCGAACCGCATTCCCGCGGCCCTGCGCGGGCGTGGCATCTTGCGGCACGACTATGTGCTTCCCGGCGACTACATGGTTCCGGAAACGCTCGCCGAGGACGACTATCTCGTGATCCTCGACGTCGGTGCCTACTGCGCGACGCAGCACATGGAATTCCTGAACATTCCGCCAGCCGCCGAAGTGCTGATCGACAAGTCGGGTTCGCCTGCACTGATCACAGCGCAAGGCAACAAGTTCGACAAATGGCGCAACCTTCTCGACCAGAAGAAGGAGCTGAGACCCAGCTAGGCCTGGCCAGAGCCGGCAGCCGTACGCGCGTCGCTTCGAAATGGCCTTGCAGTCCGATCGAAAGGCATGGCGGTCGGGAATCGCTGTATCGGCCGATGGCGACCGGCGCATGGTGCCGCGGCGCGCCTGGGTCATGTCGCGAGGACCGCGACCATGACCCAGGCGCAACCTGCCCGTGCTGGCGGCATGCGCGTCGAGGATGATGCGCTGATCCGCGGCGAGGGCCGGTACATGGCGGACGCGGGAAAGGCCGCGCAGGTCTGTGCGGTGTTCGTTCGCTCGCCATATGCAGCGGGCGGGATCACCTCCATCGACACAGCCGAAGCGGTCGCGGCTCTGGGTGTGCTCGCGGTTCTGACCGGCGCGGATATGGCCGGCCTCGGCAGCCTCGCGCCGCATCCACCCATGCAAGGTCGCGCCGGCGCGGCCTTGGTCAATCCCATGCGGCCGCCGCTGGCGGACGGCGCGGTGCGCCACATCGGCGAGGCCGTCGCAATGGTGGTGGCGCAAACGGCGGCACAAGCGCACGATGCCGCCGAGTTGGTTGAAGTCAGCTATGTCGAGCGGACGCCGATCGTCGATCTGCAGGACGCCGCCGCGGACGGTGCGCCGCTTGTCTGGCCGCAGGCGCGTGGCAATCTCGCCATCGAATGGCAAGGGCTGATCGCCGATCCGGACGCCAATGCGTGCCGGGTCGAGGCAGCCATCGCGCAAGCTCGCTTCGTCGCCCGAGCCTCGTTTCGGCAGCAGCGCATCCTCGTCAACTCGCTCGAGCCGCGTGGCGCAACTGGCGAATTCGATACGGCCGACGGCGGCTATACGCTCAGGGT
Organism: Mesorhizobium sp. M0587; assembly: GCF_040320945.1. Classification (NCBI taxonomy): domain Bacteria; kingdom Pseudomonadati; phylum Pseudomonadota; class Alphaproteobacteria; order Hyphomicrobiales; family Phyllobacteriaceae; genus Mesorhizobium; species Mesorhizobium sp. M0587. The sequence continues at coordinate 65,079 of NZ_JAMYQP010000020.1, read as the reverse complement.
CTGCACGCAAGGCGTGCGCCCGGTGCGTGACGCGATGGCCGCCATCATGGGCGTCGATGGCACCAGGATGCGCATTTTCACCGACGATGTCGGCGGTGCCTTCGGGCTGAAGGTCGGCGTCTTTCCCGAATATGCCGCCTTGCTCGTCGCCGCGCGAAAACTCGGCCGTCCGGTCCACTGGATGTCGACGCGCTCGGAGGCCTTCGTCAGCGACCATCACGCCCGCGACACCATCAGCGAAGCCGAGCTGGCGATGGACAAGACCGGCCGGTTTCTAGCGTTGCGTGTCCGCCATCTCGCCAATATGGGCGCCTATCTCGGCGTCGTTGCCGCCAAGATCCAGACCGACAATTTCATCCGCTGCCTGCCGGGCTGCTACGACATCCCGCTCATCGATGTCGGCATCAAATGCGTCTTCACCAACACCGTGCCGACCGGCCCCTATCGTGGCGCCGGCCGACCGGAGGCGAGCTATCTCGTCGAGCGGATTGTCGAGGAAGCGACACGCATCAGCGGTATCGATGCGGTCGAGCTGCGCCGCCGCAATTTCGTAGCACCCGCGGCGATGCCTTACGTGACGGCGATCGGCACCGTGTACGACAGTGGAAAATTCGAACAGGCACTCGACAAGGCCCTGGACCTGGCGGCCTACCGGAACTTCGAGGAGAGGCGGTGCCTTTCGCAAGCAGCCGGCCGCCTGCGCGGCATCGGCATCTCCTCAGCCTTTGAACACTCGGGGTCGCAGCCGACCGAGAGCTCCGAGATCGCCTTCCCCGGCCATGGACGCATCATCCTGAAGCTCAACGTACAGTCGACCGGCCAAGGCCATGCCACTACCTTCGGCCGCCTCGTCGCAGAGCGCCTCGGCGTGCCGGCCGAGACGATCGGGCATCTCCATGGCGATTCGCGTTTCGAACTAGCCGGCTACGCGGCAGTCGGCTCGCGATCGGCGATGACGGTCAGCCATGCGGCGATCAAGGCGGCGGAAGCGGTGCTGGCAAAGGCCCGAAAAGTTGCCGCGACCATGCTGCAGACCGCAGAAGAGGATCTTGTCTATGCCGACGGCGGCTTCCATGTCGACTCCAAGGCCAATAGCGTCTCGCTATTCGAAGTCGCCGACTGGGCCGCGCAGATGAAGCATGAAATCGGCGAGACCCTGGATACGCGCATCACCGCCGAGACTCCGACGGCTTTTCCGAACGGCTGTCATATCGCGGAAGTCGAAATCGACCCCGACACCGGCGCTATCGAGATCGTTTCCTATGCCGCGGTAGACGACTGCGGCTCGGTGCTCGATCCGACACTTGTCGCCGGGCAGATCCAAGGTGGTATCGCGCAAGGGATTGGCCAGGCGCTCATGGAGCAAGCGATCTTCGATGGAGCGAGCGGTCAGCTGATCACGGGTTCATTCATGGACTATAGCATGCCGCGGGCCGGTGACATGCCTGCGCATCTGGCACTTGCCAGCCAGCAGGTGCCCGCAACGACCAATCCTGCCGGCGTCAAGGGCATCGGCGAGATGGGTGCGGTTGCAGCCATTTCGGCCGTCATGAACGCCATTGCCGATGCCATTCCGTGCCGCGCCGGCCGCGAGATGGAAATGCCCGCGACGCCGGAAAAGATATGGCGCGCCTGCCAGGCCCTAAAGGCTGGCAACGATTTCTAGACCGCGATCTTGCCGCCGCCCTGTTTGGTGATGGCAACGACCGCCGGCCGTACCGGCATGTCAGGCTTGAAGCTGTCTTTGCATCTTCTTCTGAGCGCTACATTCGCACTTGAAGTTGCATTGAGAGCCGCAATTGGCGGCTCTTTATGCTTGGGCTTCGGCGGCCGTCAGGCCGAGTTCGACGGGATCAGGGACCGTCGTCGCGAAAATATCGAGATAGTTTCGCCGTTTCATGGGCGATGCTTGGCCGAGCTTTTCGACTCTCTGAGAAACCGTCTCCCGGAGAAATTCGACGACGACAAAATGAAGTCGCTCGGCAACGCACCTATTCACGGCCAGCTCAATCGTGCCGCTGTCAGTCTTCAGTTCAAGCAGTGCTGAATGCGATAGATCGACGCTTATCCTGAAATTGGCCGCGCGGCGGCGATGCGACCATCTAACTGATTTGGCCGGTTTCTAAAACAGCCTGTTGCCACGGGGTTCGCCATGTACAAGTGCGCCATTGCCTGGCGCCCCGCCCAATGCTGGACGCTACACTGCGACGGGTGCCTTGCGCGGTTTCTTTGATGGGGATTTCACCACCGTTGCAATCGCTTCGGCTGGCGCTGCGCGTGCGGTTCGCTTTGTTTTTTCTGTCACAACTGGTGCGGGCGCCGCCGCCTTGCGGCCGAGCCCCGATGCCTTTGCCAAGGCCGAACGCGCCGCGGCATAGGTCGGCGCCACCATCGGATAATCGGCTGGGAGGCTCCACTTCTGCCGGTATTCATCAGGACTCAAATTGTAATGGGTTGCTATATGACGTTTCAGGGATTTGAACTTTTTTCCATCTTCCAGACAGATAATGTAGTCGGGCGTTACCGACTTCCGGGGCGACACTGCCGGCTCCTGCTTGACCGCGGTCGGGGACACAGGCGTGCCAATTCCTTGCAAGGCGGCATAGGTATCCCCGATCAGCTTCGGCAACTCGCCGATCGGAAGCGGATTGTTTGACACGTAGGCTGAGACGATATCGGCGGCGATCGACACAATATCGGTTTTGTCGTCCTGTTCGGGAGAAACGATCATAGAGTTTCCTGTAGTCATATGGGCGTCACGCTGAGAACGTGCGATTTGTTTATTCACAGACAAATTAATTGCCCACTATTTAAACATTCTCGGTTCGTCGTCAACATCTAGCCGGCAACCGGCAGGGCAATCGGGTGAGTTAACGCGTGACAAGGAGGTTGAGAGCTGAATCTGTCGAGATGATTTGATTCTGAGAGGGAATATCTGGATGGACGATGTGGCTTGCAACGCCGGTGCGTTCGCGGAAACGGTTGTTTTTCTGGGTCATTTCAAGGATCTGCCTGATGGTCGGCAGAGTGCGAAGGTAAGGTACCCGCTGGATGAGGTGCTGCTGCTGTGTCTTATGGCGGTGATCGCCGGGGCGGAAGCCATCACCGACATCGCCCGCTTTGGTGAGAAAAAGCTCGATCTGCTTCGTCGGTTTCGACCCTTTCGTGAAGGCGTGCCAGCGCATGATCATCTGGGTGATATCCTTGCCAGCCTTGATGCCGAACACTTCCAGCGCTGCTTTGTGGCGTGGGTAGCGTCACTGACGGGTGCGCCGGAAGGCGTCGTCGCCATAGATGGCAAGACGGTCCGCCGCTCCAAGGCTCCAGGAATGCCGAGGAGCCGATACACATGGTTTCCGCCTTCGCCGCCCGCCAGCGTCTGGTGCTGGGACAGGTCAAGGTAGCGGACAAGGCCAATGAGATCCTCGCCATTCCCAAGCTGCTGGACATGCTGGCCATTGAAGGGGCCATCGTGACCATCGATGCCATGGGCTGCCAGCGCGCCATCGCCCAGAAGGTCCTGGACAAGAAGGCCGACTACATCTTCGCCCTCAAAGGCAATCAAGGCACACTGCGCAATGACGTCGAACTCTTTGCGGCCGAACAAAAAGCCAGCGATTTCAAAGACACCACCGTAAGCCGTGCCAGTACGGTCGATGGCGATCACGGACGTATCGAGACCCGGATATTACCGTCATCCACGACATTGACTGGCTTCAACAAAGCCATCAGTGGCCGGGCCTCAAGAGCGTCGTCATGGTCCAAAGCACCCGTGAGGCTGGCGGCAAGATCGAACGGGAGACGCGTTTCTACATCACCTCGCTGGCTCTCATCGCCAGCTTGATCGGACCTCTCATCCGCGACCATTGGGCCGTCGAGAACAGCCTCCATCGGGTGCTGGACATGGTCTTCCGAGACGATGAATGCCGCCTGCGTACCGATCATGCTCCCGCAAACTTCACAACCATAAAGCACATCGCTCTCAACCTGATACGAAAAGCCCCCGGAAAGGATTCCTTGCGGCTGAAACGAAAGGTCGCCGCATGGGACGATGACTTTCTGGCAAGCATCATCACACGATAATTAGTCGACCGTGAACTATCCGCAAGCTGTTGATCTAGCATGTTGATTGAGGCGGATAGCGGCTTTCGGATTGCAGGATTAGCGGTTTATGGGGGCTGTTTTCCTGCAATTCGTTTTGCGATTCCCTTGTGCTGCGGAGCGTGATTCACTTGGTTCGGCGGCGGCGAATCGAGGGGACGGCGAATGTCCAGGCCACGCGAGAAGCGCGAGACGGGAGAGCAGGACCTGTTCCGCTCCAGGCTCGATCAGATCATCAATATGAAGCACGAGCTGGTGCGGCTGGCGCAGGCGATCGACTGGCCGGTGCTGGAGGAGCGTTTCGGCGCCGTCTATTCGGACGGCCCCGGCATGCCGCCCTTGCCGACCCGGCTGATGGCGGGGCTTGCGATCCTCAAACACACTTTCAACGTGTCGGATGAGGTGCTGTGCGAGCGCTGGGTGGAGAACCCCTACTTCCAGTACCTTTGCGGCGAGGAATTCTTCTGCCACGCGCTGCCGTTCGATCGCTCGTCGATGACGCGCTGGCGCGGCCGCATGGGCGAGGAGCGGATCGTGGCGCTGTTGCAGGAAAGCCTCAGCCTCGCGGTCAAGACCGGGGCGATGAAGCCGTCCGACACGCGCCAGGTGATCGTCGACACCACCGTGCAGCCGAAGAACGTCATGTTCCCGACCGACGCCAAGCTCATTCACCGGGCGCGTGAACGGCTGGTGCGGCTGGCCAGGAAGACGGGGCTCAATTTGCGCCAGAGCTATGTGCGGGTCGGCAAGCTGGCGCTGATCAAGCACCAGCGCTATGCCCACGCCAAGCAGTTCAAGCGGGCCAACAAGGCGCTGCGCAGGCTCAAGACCTATCTCGGCCGGACCATTCGCGACATCGCCCGCCAGATTGCCGGCGATGCGGGGCTGGACGCGCTCTTCAAATGGCCGCTCTACCAGGCCGCCACCGTTCTCGAACGGCGTCAGCGCCAGCGCGGCCGCAAGATCTACAGCCTGCACGCGCACGAGGTGGAATGCATCGGCAAGGGCAAGGCGCACATGCCCTACGAGTTCGGCGTCAAGGTCTCGGTGGCCACCACGCTGAAGCGCTCCAAGGGTGGCCAGTTCGCTCTGCATGCAAAAGCACTGCCCGGCAATCCCTACGACGGCCACACGCTGGCAAGCGTCATCCCCGATATCGAAGAGACCATCGGCAACGAGATCGGCCGCATCCTCGCCGACGCCGGCTATCGCGGCCACAACGCACCCCAGAGCCACAGGTTCAGGGTCTTCACCAGCGGCCAGAAACGCCGCGTCACCCCGGCAATCAAACGCCAGATGCGGCGGCGGTCGGCGGTCGAGCCGGTGATCGGCCACATCAAGGCCGAGCACCGCATGGGCCGCAACTACCTCGCCGGCCAGCAGGGCGACGCCGTCAACGCCATCCTGGCCGCCGCCGGCTACAACTTCTCCCTCCTGCTCAGGTGGCTGAAGGGTTTTTTGTCGCTCTTGATCGCTCTCTTCCAACTCCGGCCCAAGCCGGTCGCCGCTTAGGGGGTGGATTGTTCACGGTCGACTAATTAACGCACCCGATTCCCCTGCGGCAACCGGGGATGTGCTGCGCCGAGAGTATTGCGCGGGCTAGACGCCCCTTTTGTTGCCCCAGAGCAGAACATGAAGCTGCGGCAGGACGCGCGCCTCAAACCATCTGTCACGGATCACCTTCTCGACCAGCCATTCCATCCGTTTCATTATGCCGTCCATGTCAATGAACGCATCTTCGTGACCGGGGCGCGGCGGCGTGTGATTGCCGGGCTGTAGATAGACGGGAAGTTGCGGATAACGCGCGGCGGCATCCCTAGAATAGGCGTAGTCTCTTTCGTCGAAGACGACGAGTTTGAGCACGGTTTGCGGCTTATCCTGCGCCGCATCGACACACGCCTCGAACGCAGTCCAATCGGTCGTCATTGCGCTCGATGGCGGCTTTGGGCTTAGAATGAGAACGTCAAGCTCGGCAAACCAATCCCTGGCCACGGAACCTTGGGTTTCCAACGCAAATCGGTACCCATTACGATGTCCGTGTTCGATCAGCGCGCCGAGCGGCTGGATGGCCGGATTGCCGCCTGATAGCGACACCATCATTGGCCGGCCACCCGAAAGTGCGACGACCTTTTCCCAGATCGCATCGGTCGACATCATGTTCCACTCATGACGGAAGCGATTATCCACGGCATGCAGGCTGTCGCACCAGGAACAGCGATAATCGCATCCGCCCGTGCGAACGAACACCGTCGGCAAGCCGGCCAGCATGCCTTCGCCCTGGATGGTCGGCCCGAAAATCTCGCTCACGCGGATTCCGGGATCCAACGCGCAGGTCATGGCCGGTATTCTGCCCGGGTTTTTGGCGTCTCGCTCACCCGCACAGCCGAGGTTTCGGGTAGTCGCGCCTTGCACCAGTCGTAAAAATGTCTGGCCAGATATTCCGCCGTGACCTGGTCATGCCCGAGCACGTCGTTGAGATGCCGATGGTCGAACGTCTCGTCGATATAGTGCTTGAGGGCGGCAAGGTCATGATAGTCGCGCACAAAGCCATGTTCGTCCAACTCGCCCGCCGAGAGCTCTACGTCGACGACGTAGTTGTGCCCGTGCAGGCGCGCGCACTGATGGTTGGGCGGCAAGGAGGTGAGCTGATGCGAGGCCGAGAAGTGGAATTCTTTAGTGATGTGGAACATTACGCGCTCCTTGTCCGTATTGCGTGCAGCCAGAAGTCGTGGTCCGCGTAATTGGTCGGATCCGCTTGCCCTGCCAGGTGGAACGCTTCCCGGCGCTCAACGCAGGTGCCACACCGCCCGCAGTGACGTTCGCCGCCCTTGTAGCAGGACCAGGTCTGAGCAAATGGCGTGTTGTACCTCGCCCCGTCCGCAACGATGTCCGCCTTCGAGATATTCAGATAAGGGGCGTAAAGGCGAATTCTGGCGTAGCCGTCAAGCGCATGGTCTTGCATCATCTGGAAGGCGTCGATGAAGGCCGGACGGCAATCGGGATAGATGAAGTGGTCCCCACCGTGCACGGCCATGGCAACGGCATCAGCCTTTTGTGCGGCGGCAACACCGAAGGCGACTGCCAGCATGATGGCGTTCCGGTTTGGTACTACTGTGACCTTCATGGTGTCTTCGGCATAATGACCGTCCGGCACGGGCAAATCATCGGTCAACGCCGAGCCGGAAAGGTTGCTGCCGATTTCGCGGATGTCGATGATCCGGTGCGGGGTGTTCAGTCGCTCCGCACAGAGGGCGGCAAAGCCCAGTTCCTTCCTGTGCCTTTGTCCGTAGTCGAAGGACAGGAGGCCGGCAAGCGCATGCTCGGCCGCTACCTTTTGAGCAAGTGAAACGAAATCCAGTCCGCCTGAGCAGATGACGAGAGTCTTCATAGTTTGAGTCCTTGTTTTGACCGGGTAGGCTGCGACCGGAGATTTCTCTGCGCTCCAAGTACTCTAGGGAGTCGGTTTTGTGAATGGGGATGGACGCGGTTTGACGCAACGGTTCTACCGCTCCTGCGGACGCGACTTACCGTGCCCTCGAGGCGACCTTGCCGGTAAGGATCGCAAGCCGCTGTCATGGCGCGGGAAATCAATAGGTCTTCTGTCTGTCGAAAGATTGTCGAGCAGATGCCCAGCAGCAGCAGCAGTGAGGATCGCTACGTCGCCATAATCACATAAACATCTCTTTATATCTTTCTTGACTTTGACTCTCGGATTGGCGGACCATGCAGCCGTCGTGGTTCTCTGGTGCTATCTCGAGAAGATGCCAGAGCTAAGAGGGAATCCGGTGAGCCAGGCCAGTGGTCATGGCGATACCGGAGCTGCCCCCGCAACTGTGAGCGGCGAGCCGCTGTCCAACAGGTCACTGAGGCGTTCTGCCTTGGGAAGACGGGCAGGAGCGACGACCCGCGAGCCAGGAGACCTGCCTCGACAAGCTGAAACGTCCACGGGCGGGGTGTCCCGGTGGTAGCTGCAATTGAGCCGCGTTGCGGCTTTCCATTGCACGCGTCCGCTTGACCCATGCCCCCAACCAAATGGGGTATGCCATGTCTATTGTTACAGTCCCGATCGCCACGCTTGGTGTTCCACGCATCGGCCGTCGTCGTGAGCTCAAGTCCGCGCTGGAAAGTTATTGGTCAGGCACGAGTTCGGCCGCTGACCTCCTCGATTCTGCCAAGAGGCTGCGTGCAGCCAGCTGGATTGAACAGCGCGATCGCGGCATGATGACGACGGCATCGAATTCATCGACGCCGAGACGAAGTCTGGTTCATTGTCTGAGCGTATCGCGGCGGCCGACCAGCACGACTCAATTGCGCGAACGGCGGTTCTGGAGAAGCGCCAGGAAGGTCAGCAAATGGCGCTTGCTCGTCCGATGGACGGGCTGAAACGGAGCTTTTCACGCTTGCGAAATTCCCTCCGCCGCTGGCATTGCCTTTCTGAGCGCTACACTTCGTTCGTGAATTCGCATAAAGCCCCGCAAATCGCGGCTCTTTATGCTGGGGCTTCCACGGCCTCCAAGCCGAGTTCGACGGGGTCGGGGACCGTCGTTGCGAAAATATCGAGATAGTTTCGCCGTTTCGTCGGCGACACTTGGCCGAGCTTTTCGACTTTCTGAGAAACCGTTTCCTTGAGGCGTTCAGCGCTAGGTTTCAGGCTTTCTTCGGCAAACTTAATCTGCGCGTCGATAGCCGCTACGTCCGGTGTCGCCTCCGCTTCGTTTCCAGATCCACCACTCGAAGCCGCTTTAGCGCGTTTCGGTTTCGGCAGGCTAACTTTGCGATTCACGGAGCGAGCTGCGGACTCCTTTGTTGCCGGCGGCGGTTTCACGGTCGCAGCGATAGTTGGGATTGCCTCAGCGCCATTAACTGGTGATGACATTCTCTTTTCGAAATCAGCCATCCCGGTAGTCGGGGCACCGACATCTTCGGCGGGCTGGCCTGCCCGGTTGTAATCGTCGGTCAAAGCCGGAACCGGCTGTACCGGGAGATATTCGATCGGTGGCACATCCGGCATGTGAGTCTGCGAAAAGGCTTCAGCTGACTTGAATGGCTGTGTCTCGAAATATCGCAGCTTGTCGCCGAAGATCGGGCGCTGGCCTTCAACAAGCAGTACCATCTTTCTCTCCGGCATCTGCCGGATTTCCTGCGGCATCATCAGGTCACGCTCGCGAATCTGTTCGACCTTGGTGCGCCTTGGCAGGCCGAAGAGCTCGATCGTGCGGGATTCCGACTGGTAGCGGATGGTCCGCTTGCCGAGCGCACGGGATGCATAGTCGGCGGTCGCCTGATCATTCGCGCCTAGAATGAGCTGATAACCACAATTGCCGAGCAGCGAATGCCGGGAGGTTTCGCCGTAAATCTCGTCGAGATTCTTCAAGTCCTGGATGATGATGGCGAGCTTGATATTATACCCTGCCACGTAGGGCAGTTTGGTCATGATTTCGTCCATCTTCTTCAACTGCCGAAATTCGTCGAGCAGGAAGTAGACCGGTAGTGAATTCGGATCGTGCTCGAGGGTAAGAATGTCCATTGTCTGTTGCACGAACAGCGTCAGGAGCGGCTTGAGCAGCGTGATATCCGTGATGTTGGGCGCGAGGTAGACGGAGATCGCCCGACGCTTCATCGCACGGAGATCCATGTCGGTGACGTTCGTCGCGGCAACGACACGCTCGTTCTTGAACGGGCGCATCGCCTTCTGGATGTCGAGCAAGGCTGAAGCGGCCGCGCGCTCGGAAAGGGCCAGATAAGCGTTGAAGCTTTCCAACGTTAATTTGGACAGGTACGGCTCTTTTGCCTTGATCAATTTCATCAAGGCCTGCAGGTCGACGCCGCTATTGAAGAACGAGTTGACCTCCCCGAGATTGCGCCGGCCGTTATAAAACGGGCTTTCCAGCACATAGCTGATAGCGCCTGCCATGACCTGTTGAGCGGTCGCCTGCCACACCGAGTTTTCAGATTCGGTGTTTTCGGGAACGAGAATACTCGCAGTGTTCTGGATATCGGTCGTGCGATTTCCACGTTCCTGGCGAATGAAGTCGAGAGGGTTGTAGCGGTTCGTCCGCTCCGCGCCTGGCGCGAAAAGGAAGACCTGGCTGCCGCTGCGTCGGCGATGTCCGGCCGTCGCCTTGAAAATCTCTCCCTTGAGGTCGGTAACAATCATCGACCCTTCATGCATCAGAGCATTGGGAACGACATAGCCGGCGCCTTTGCCCGATCGTGTCGGCCCGATGATCAGATGATGGCGATCATCCTTGGTGCGCAGGATTTTGCGGCCAATGCGGCCAAAGATATGACCGGACTTGCGAAACCACTTACCGCGGCGGAGAGCGGCGATGTCCTGAAAGGCCGCGTCACCGAGTGGGCTGCCTTGCGGCCGAAGGCCGAGCAATGCAGCTAGGCCGCCGGCAAGGAGGGCAGGGACGAGCGCCCCGATCGCGACCATCTGCAATGTGGTGTTGCTCTTGTAGAGCCAGAATTGTTGCAATGGGGCGAATGGATTGGTGGTGATCGTCGCTTCGAGAATGCGGCCGTCACGGAAAAAAATCTGGAGGCCAAGGCCATAGCCGAGAATCCAGACTGCAAAGACGATTCCGGTGCAGAAGAGCAGGTAAAAGGCCCTATAGCCCTGGCTCATGATTCATCCCGGGCAAAGAAGATTTCTGACACGCCGCGCTTGCCGCCGTCGCGGCGGAGCTGGATGACGATCGGGATGACCATCTGAATGTAGGACATCAGATCGGCCTTGGAATAACCTGACGACATGCCAGCCTGTTGCATCATCATGGCCAGTTGCTCGTAGGCACCCATCGGCGTGTCGGCATGGACAGTAGACATGCTGCCGGGGTGGCCGGTGTTGATCGCGCGGAGGAACGAGAAAGCTTCGGCGCCGCGGATTTCGCCGACAAACAGGCGGTCGGGGCGCATGCGAAGCGATGCTTCGAGCAGGCTTTGAATCGTCACGTCAGCAGTGCCCTGATCGCCCTTTGAGGCGAGGAGGTGCACCTTGTTGGCTTGGGGCGGTAACAGTTCGCGGGTATCTTCGAGCGTCAGTATGCGCTCATTGGCATCGATGCTTTTCAAACATGCGTTGAGAAACGTCGTTTTGCCGGAGGAAGTGCCGCCGCTGATCAGGATCGATACCCGTTTCGTGATGGCCGTATGGATGAAGTCATAGATACGGCCGCCGCGCAGATGGGCAATCAAGTCGCGATCGATGTCACTTAGGCCGCCGACGGCGACCGATACTCTGTCTAGCGAGCCGCTGTCGCGATACTGCTCGAGCGTGAAGTTGTTGACCACCTGCTTGCGGATCGAGATTGAGCCGCCTTCGGGAGCGGCCGGCGGCAGGACGACCTGAATGCGTTCGCCTGTCGGCAGCGCGGCGCTGAGAATAGGCTTGGAGTGGCTAATAAACTGACTTGTCGCGCCGGCGACGCGCTCACCGATGTTCTGGATTTCGGCGGCCGTCAGCTCATGAATCTCGTGGTGCTCCATATGGTCGGAGCCGAGACGTTCGACATAGATATGGCCGGGCTTGTTGATCGAAATTTCGACGACGCGCGGGTCTTCCAGGAATGGTTTCAGCGGCGCCAGCGCGCGATCGAGAAAATGATAAGGGTTGGGGGCTCTACCTACGGCGACGTTCACGTTGAATTTCCTTCATCGCCTCGGTGACGGGATCGTCGTACATGGCGCTGAAATCGAGATCCTGTCGGACATAAACAAAGATGCGCTCGCCTTGGCCAACGCTGATGGTCGGGGGGATGCGGAGATTTTCGCTTAAAGCCTGGTTGGCCATGTCGCTGAAGGTTTGAGCGATCGTGTCGCGCGCCAGCTCCTCGCCGCGTTTGGCATCGTCGTTGTTTTTGCCGGACGCTTGGTCGCTTCCGAAGCCGGTTAGGTAGCTGGCGCCGGCGCCGACGATGGAAAGGACGATGGCCGACCCGAAACGTTCGCGCCATTTGTTGTCGACATGACCGGTGAGACCGGAACGGCCGAGACTGTCGCTTCCGATCGAGTTCAGCCGGACACTCACGCCATCATCACGGATAAGCCGCGTCCAGATGACGAAGATACGTTTTTGTCCCCTGGTCACATCGGACTGATACTCACCGATCAGTCGCGTTCCCGTCGGGATGAGGATACGCCGGCCATCGAACGAATAAACATCCTGAGACGTGATCGCCCGAATCTGCCCCGGTAAGTCGCTGTTGATCGCCGTTTCGAGGATGCCGGGAATGAGAGTGCCTTCCGGGATCAAGGCATCAATGCGCTTGAGTTGGGTGGCTTTCGCACCACGGTCGGCCAGGCTCGATGCAGCAGCAAGGTACTTGCTGTTGCGGTCTTCGCCAGCGACTTTAGGGCCGCTGCCATTGGCGCCGCCGAGCCCGCCGGCGCCGTCCTCAGCCTTGGCCTGGTCAAGCGAGATCAGCCCTGATTTGTAGCGTTGCGGAAATTCTTCCGGTAGCGGTTCGTCCGCCGGGGGTGGCGCGACGGCCGGCTCAGCAACCGGGGGAGGCGGCGGTGGTACGTTGAATCCCGTCGTATCGACCTTGGGTTCAACCGGTTCGGGCGGTGGCGGAATATTGATGATCGCCGGGTCGGGTTGCGGCTCCGGCTTATCCTGCTCACGCACGAATGACGGGGGACGGAACGTCGTGGTCCGAAACTCCTCGTCGCCCTGGGTGATGTCATGAGAGGTTTCCTTGGCGGGCAAGAGGACGAAATAGGCGGCGACGACGCCACCGATTAGCAGCGCAGCACCGCCGAGCAGCTGATTGCGTTTGGCATTCTTGTTGGCGATGGCCGTATCGTCGCCGGCAAGCATGGCCTCTAGTTCTGGAGATTGCTTCATCAGTTGCCGCTCCTCCAGCGCTTCTTAGCCTGGCGGTCGGGAGCCGGGCCGAGGATGTCGGGGTCTGGGGTCCCGAAGTCGGGCTTTCGAAGGTTGAAAATGCACGTCCACTGATCGCCGTCGCGCAGCGTGTATTGAGTGGCGACGCCATCGACGACGAGATAGTCGCCCTCTTTGCGGAAATTGCGCAGCGTCTCGGAAAAATCCGATTGAACGGCAAAGATCGCCGGCACGCGGCCGTTGAATTTGAAGAAGGTCTTCTTGCCGTCATCGAAGACCATCGACGGTTTCAGGGCCGCGTCGCCTGAGAACGAGTAGTCAATGTTGACGTTGGCCTTGTCGATGTTCGAGACGTTGGGGTTTGCCGCTCTATATTCCGCCTCCTTGCGCAAGGCGGCGTTCAGATCCTTCTCTGGATAGACGAAGCGCACGCCAAAGACCTTGTGGCCTGCCTCAGGCGCATAGTCGTGCAGCTCGATGAAATAAATTCGTTTCGTCGTCACCACGTTCATATTGGTGGTGACGTTCTTGGCGACTGGTTTGACGAACAGGATGTTGCCCTTCTCGGAAGGCGCTACCTGCCAGCTTTCCGTATCACCGAGCGAGATCGTTTCGAATTTCTCGTCTTCGTCGAAAATGATCATGGTCGAAATGCCGTAGGTAGCATTGACCGTGACCACGTTGTTCGGCTGATACACGACACTGGTAACGCGCCCGTCGAGGTTGCCCGGACGAGGCGTTTGCGCACCATGGGCGTGAGTCAGGATGGCGACGGAAAACGCCGCCGAAAACAGCAGGCGCTTCATCATCCCTCGTCCCCCGGCGTAACCGTTTCCTGGTCGCGACGGTAGTTGTAGACTTGGAATCCGAGGGGGTTTTCAAACCGCCATTCATTCGTTTCCGGCGTGTCCGTGTAGCGGTAGCGCACAACCGAAATGTAGTGCCGGACGATCGAATCCGTGTCGGACTTTTCCGTTGTCGAGAACCGGACCAGCGCCGTGCTGGCATTCGAGAACGTCACGGACTTGACGTCGACCAGCACGCGCTTGTTTTTGCCGTAGACTTTGGTCGGATTGTTCGGATTGGCTGCGCTGTACTGCTCTGCCAACTCGCGTGCCGCATCCCCGGTTGACAGCAGAGCGGCAACGCCGAAAGTTTCTTCGATGGCGAACGGGTCATAGCCCTCGCGGTGGCGGATATAGCGCACCACATTGGCTTGCGTGATGGCTTGCGTCTCTGTCAGGGTCAACGGCTTGGTCAGGCCTGTCTTGACCTCGATATAGCCGGTGTTCTTGTCGACCTCGACGATATACGGCTCGAAGCTTTTCAGCGGGACCAAGAGAACGAGTGCTGCGAGCGCCAGCAACGTGATCGCGCCGAAAAGCAGCGCCATGAACCATGCAAGCGACCGGGAGCGCTTCGCCTTCTTGACGATCTCGTTTTCCCATCGATCGCCGTCCTGAAAATAGCTCCTCAGCGCACCTTCGTTGTCTGCCATATTGATCCAGCCCTTACTTTGCCTACCAGCGAGCCGCCTCAGCGAGGCATGCTGTTGTTGGAGATTCTGTTCTGCATGGCAGCGCGCTCATTGGCCGCGCGAATGTTGGCAACCATGCCGGATTGGATACGATCGCGTGCACGCATACCGGCATCTCCGACCACGCCTGCCGTGCCGCGCGCAACGTCGAGTGCCTTCGTTGGTGCCGTCATGCCGGAGTATTGCGCAACAGCTCTCGCGACGTTGCCGATGCCCGCCGAGACGCCGCCGACGATGCTTTGCGCCAACACCTGGATATGGAAAAGTACGAACGCCCCTGCGCAGCACAGCAGCAGGAAAGCCGACACGTCGCTGAGCTGCAGCCGGCGTTGGTTCGCTGCATTCGTAACCTTGGTTAGTTCGGGATCCATGGCGGCGATGAGGAAGGCGGCAACCACATAGATGAACAGCGGTATCAGCGCGTAGAGAAGGACCTGTTGGAACCAGGACACGCCGAGGCGTCGCGTCTGCTCGAACAGCATGCAGGCTATGAAGATCGGGGCCGTTCCGATGAGCACCCACATCATCACCTTCGCCAGCAACAGGATCGCCAGCGCGACGGCGATAAAGACTGCCACGCAAAGCATGATGAGAAAGCCGATCATCGACGGCAGAATGGCGAAGTAGCCCGACTGTTCCGCAAACGCCGCCGCTGCTTCATTGGCGGTCTTCCAGATCATCGACAGGCCATTTGTCGGTTCGGTGATGCCGGTTCCCGTGGCCGTCAGGATCGCGCGCCCGACATCCTCGGGCGTGTTGTTCAGCCAACTGTAAAACAGCGTGTCGAAATTGCTCCATTCTCTGACGATCAGTAAAATGACCACCATCCGGGCGACACGGCCGATGACTTCGGCAAGGCTGACCCTGGACGTTCCCATGAAGAGCTGCAGCCCGTAATAGGCGACGTAGGCCAGGAACAGGACATTGAGCAGCGGCGTGATTTCGCTGGCTACAATTCCATATGCCCTTTCCGAGAAGGTTCTCCCTGTGTCCTCAATTCGGTCGAGGATGTTGCCTAAGAAATCTTCCATTGCCGCCGATCGTCCTTACTGAGCTGCCATCGCCTCTATCGCGGCCATGGCCGTGGCCGGGTCGCCGTTGACGTACGACATCGGGCCGCATTCCTGGCGAGGATCGGCAGCGTAGGACGTCAGATTTGCGGGTCGCTTGCAGGGGGCCGTTTTCTCTCTGACCGTGCCGCAGCCGGCAACGCCGGTCGCGATCACGACGAGGAACAAGGCCCTGACTATGTGAGCAGGCTTAGTTACCACCGTAGGTCAACGCCTTCTTCGAGTTGGAAATGTCGGTGAGGCGGCGCTGGTTGTCGGCCTGCAGAGAACCGACAGCACCGTTCATCACGCCGATCAGCTCGTTGATGGTGAGGCCGGCCTGGACCTGCAACTGGGTGTTCTGATCGATCGACCCCTTGATGTCCTGAGCCTGGCCGATGCTCTGCCCGGCTTGCTCAAGGGCGCTCCGGCGTGTCGTCACGGCCTGCTGCGATCCGGTCACGAGGGCCGAAACGCCAAGGACCGTGTTCATCAGCTCTTCATAGGACTTGTCGCTGGAAAAGCCGCTGTTTGACTTGCCAGAGAGGCTTTTCACAAGCTGCAGGCCATTGATGAAGGTGGTCGCGATCTTGCTGATGTCGCCACCCATGCCGCCGAAGTTTGGCACACCGCCTGACATGATGCTGTCGAAGGACGGCATGGAGGACACGCTGAAACCGTTGCCAATCGCCAGATTCTGCATCTGGTTGGCATCACCGCCGCGATCGCCGGTGACGGCCTTCAACGTGTCTTCGACGGTCGAGAGGATGTCCTTGTTCGTGTTCAGGATCTTGTCGGTGGTCATGGCCGTTTCCTTGGCCACCTTGAGATTGGCACCGTCGATGACTGGTACGCCTGATGCCCATGCCGCGGAAGCAAAGAGAACCGAGCACGCAGTGAGAATAGAGCGCTTCATAGAGGGTGTCCTTATTGAGGTTTGAGTTGCAGGTTGAGGGTGGATTCACGCTCGCGCTTCTGGACACAGGCCTTGTCCGCCGGGCTCCATTCGAGCCCTTCGCGCGGGTCGCAAAGACCAGTGGCTTCGCGCGGCATTTCGCCTTTGTTTTTGTATCCAGATGACTGAGATGAGCCTGACGTTTCAGTCAGCTGCATCGTGTTTCTTGAATTGAACAGGTCTGCCATTGTCGTCCCGAGCAGGATGACCTGGTTCATCATTTCGAGATTGGCGTTTCGCGCACCGGAATTGTGGTCCCAACTGTCCTGAATGGTTCCAGTGGTCAGGCCGCCGAGCTGCTGCAGCCATGACGCAACGTTGGCGCCGCTCTCCTGCGTGGCTTGCGACGTCGCCATGGCGTTGATCGTCGAATCCCGCATGCCAGTGTACGATGTGCTGCCGCCGCCATAGTTGATCGGGATGTTCGCCCCATTCGCCCCACCGAGGGCTGGCAGCCACTGCTGCGTGATCTTTTTGACGTAACCCTGTGTTTCCTTAAACGGCGGGATGCCACCGTATTTCTGGACGTTGCCGTGACCAGAATTGTAGGCGGCAAGTGCCAGATTCACGTTGCCGCCGAACCGCTTGAGCTGCTGTTTCAGATAGCGGGCGCCGCCCCGCAAATTGGACTCGATATTGTAGCGATTGACGCCGAGATCGTTGGCCGTCCCCGGCATCAGCTGTGTGAGGCCATATGCGCCGGCGCCGGATTGGGCGCATGGATTGAAACGGCTTTCCTGGTAGACGAGAGCCATAAAAAGGTTCTCATCGACGCCTTCTTCCCTTGCGACCCTTTTGACCAGGCCGACGATTTCGGGGTTGGCTTGCGCGGCAGCGATCGGATCGTCCTTGCGACCTTCCCTGAAGACGGAGCAGGTCACGCCTTTGTTGATCGAAAACCGGTCTTTGTCGGTCTTGTCGATTTCGCCGGTCTTGTCCTTCCGATCCGTTTTTGTACCGAGGTTCGCTCCGTCGATGACGGGAACACCGGACGCCATTGCCGGAACGGGGGTGGCCAGGGTTGTCACCAGCAAACCAAGGGCCAGACGATTTCTCATTGAGCCACCTCCCATCCGCAAAATTCAGCCAGCCACTTTTGCGGCTCATCGCCGTATTGTTCCCGAAGTGCTGCGCACTCCTCGATCGTCTTCTTTCGGCCCGACAGGACCTTGACCATATCGGGCATCGACGACAGATCGAGCCGGGCAATGACCGAGTCATTCCCGTGCTTGACGAGAAAAGTGCGCTTCTCAGGCGGGGTGTTTTTGATGAAGTTGAATTCTTTGGCCGTCAGGCCAAAGCGGGTGATGTAGCTTTCCTCGTCCGCGCGCGGATTAGGGAAGTGGATGTTCGTTGCCGACTGCTCGATCAGCGTGTGGGATACGCGGGCCTTGGCGATGTCGGCCGCCGACTGCGTTCCGAAACCGACAATGCCGTTGAGCTTGCGGATGGTTTTCATCTTGTCGACGATGAACGCCGAAAAGGTCTCGTCCTGGAGCAGCTGCCAGCCTTCATCCATGAAAAACATGACAGGATCGCCATTCAGCAGCTCATCCAGCCGATGGTAGAGGTACATCAGCGCCGGTGTGCGCAACTCCTCATTTGCGAGGATGTTGGTCATGTCGAAGCCGAAGACACGATGCCCTGAGAACGACAGAACGTCGTGCTGAGCGTTGAACAGCCATGCCTTTTCGCCGTCGATCCATGGCCGCAGCCGTGCATGAAGGTCGTTGGCGTCTGCGCGAGAACGACCGACGAGCAGGGTCGACAGGTTCGCCAAGTTGCGCTCAGCCGCGGGCTCTTGCATGAGCCGAGCCAAGGCCTTTTCGAGTGTGTCTTCGTCTTCCTGGCCAAAGTCGCGACCATCGTTGGCGCGAAGCATTGCCTTTAGCAGCCGCAGGAGAAAATCGCGGTTCGCTCCGGTGTTCTCGAGCTGGAGAGGGTTGAAGCCGGTGGGTGTTTCCGGTGACAGCACCTCGTAGGTGCCGCCAACCGCCCGAATGAAGATCTCCGCACCGCGATCCTTGTCAAAGAAAACTGCCTTGGGAGCGGGATTGATACGCATAGCCTGGGCAAGCATGAACGTCAGGCAGACCGTTTTGCCCGAGCCGGTCGGACCCGTGACGAGGAAATGACCAATGTCGCGTTGGTGAAAGTTGAACCAGTACGGCGTTTGCGACGTCGTTTCGAGGATCGTGATCGGCAGGCCCCAATGCGCGCCGTCGGATTGCCCCGTCGCGAAATTGTGCATCGACGACAAACCGGCGAAATTGCCGCTCGACAGCAACGCCTTGCGGGCGATGTAACTGTGATTGCCCGGCAATTGCGCCCAAAAGGCTGCTTCGAGGTTCATATCCTCGCGCAGCCAGTTGATGTTCATGTCGGTAAGGCATGCCCCAAGCTCGGAGACCGCCTTGCTCACGCCCTCCAGATCGCGCGACAGGCACAACAGTGTCAGATGGTGGAAGCCGAAAACGGCTTCCTGGTTCATCAGGCTGTTAACGGCGAAATCGATGTCGTGTTCGACCGAGCTACCCGCTTCATCCGAGGCCTGGATTTGACGCTGCAGGCGGGTAATTCGCTCTTGAGCAATGGGCTTGTCCGCGATCGTGAACGATTGCGTCAGAATGAACTCGTGATTGACTTGCAACAGGCCGTCGAGCATTCCCGGCCCTGTGAAGGGGGGATATTCTTTTACCGACAGAAGCGCGCCGAAACGGCTGTCCTCGTCGACAGCGGCTTGTGCCTGCATGGTCCGCTTGCTGAAATGTAGGCGAGACGTGCCGACATAGTTGCTGATGCCCATGCGCGGGAGCCGCATCTTACGTGGCACGCCGCAGGTCAGGATTGTGTTGAAGAACTCGCAGGGTTCGGAATATGGCTCGCCGTCGCGGCGAACGATGCCGAGCGCA
This sequence comes from Mesorhizobium sp. M0587, assembly GCF_040320945.1. Taxonomy (NCBI): domain Bacteria; kingdom Pseudomonadati; phylum Pseudomonadota; class Alphaproteobacteria; order Hyphomicrobiales; family Phyllobacteriaceae; genus Mesorhizobium; species Mesorhizobium sp. M0587. The sequence goes on along the minus strand of NZ_JAMYQP010000020.1, from coordinate 45,674 downwards.
CGCGCGCCGTATTTCTCGAGCTCGCGCGTGATGTTGGTAACCAGCTCCTCCAGTTCCGTCACGTCCTCGCGTGACTGCTGAGAGCGGCCGTCGTGGCTGGCGTTGTTGAGTATCCGTTTAAGGGTGTCACCGATGCCGAGCGCACCCCTCATGCCTGACCTTACGATGGTCAGGTAGATCTCGTTCGTGAACATGCGCTTGTGGCGCAACTGTTCCATGTAACGCTTGTTGAGCAGGTCGCAGAACGGATCATCAAAAGCGCCTCCGATCTCGGTCTCAACCGCGCGGCGAATGACCGTCGACCACAGCGAAAACCGGCTGGAACCGAGCGCACGGATCATTGTGTTCTGCACGACGGAGCGCATGTTTAGCGTGGCCTGGTCCTCAGTCTGGAAGAACAGGCCATCGAGCTTGATGGCGCTGATCAAGGCGCCATTTTCCAAGCCGATCACCGTATCGGAGACATGGCGCAAATACGGGATATGAGTCGACATAGGCCGCTCGTTTTGAGCGGCCTTGCCAAACCCAAGTTCTTCTGTGACGACTTTCAGCATCGGCTATGGTCCGTATGAATTGGCGCCCCAAAAACTCTTGTTGCGCGTGCGGGGCGTCTTGCGCGACGCAACCTGCATTACGTCGAGGATCTTGCTGTCCCAGGTGCACAGCGTGAAAAGGACGAGGTAGGCGACTGGTGCGGTCAGCAGTGCCCACAGGGAGTTGGAGCCCAACCAACCGATGATCGTACAACCGACGACGATAACGACGGCCATGTAGGGCACGCCCCAAAGCGTCGGTGAACGGGTCAAGCCGATCACCAACGGTGTCAGGGCGGGCTTTTCGTCCTCGAACTCAGCCATCGCTATTTGCCGACAGCGGCAATCATTTCATCGACAATGGTCGGCGCGCCGAAGACCAGGCCAATGCCGACGATGACGGCGCCTGCCGTGAACCACGACAGCCGACCGGCGAAGGCAAGGAAACCGAGGCCGATCACCGCAATGATCGCTAGCAGCCGGCCGAACGGGCCGGTGATGAAATCCACGATCATTTGAACGGCCGTCTGCAGTGGCGCGAAGGCGCCGCCACCACCACTTTGTGCCAAGGCTAGATCGACGCCGGCCATGTGCACGGCCGCAGCCAATCCAAGAACGGCTGCCAGCTTCCATGCGCCGACCCTCGGTCCCACAATTGCATTGCACTTCATGTGTTCTCTCCTTCAAAAGTGCATCACTCCACCGACAAACTTGCCGGTCTTCTTCACGGCGATGACACCGACGTCGCCGTGCTCGCCACCGTCTGCGATTGTTGTGGTCCCGGAGACCTTGGGCTTTGCCTTCGCCGCCGGCATGGGCAATCCGAGCTGGTAATTGACCACCTTGGCGACATAGCCGACGGTCTCCCGAAACGGCGGGATGCCGCCGTACGCGTAGATGCGTTGCTCGCCGCTGTTGTAGGCAGCGGCGACAAGCAGAGGATTTTGGAACTCGTCGAGCAGGACCCGCAGGTACTTCATGCCGCCTTCTATGTTCTGCTGCGGATCGCAAATGTCCTCGACCTTGAACCGTTCGGCGATGGCAGGCATGAGCTGCATGGGGCCGCGTGCGCCCTTGTCCGAATTGCGAGTTTGGTCGAAGCCGCTTTCCGCCCAGGCAATCGCCGTGGCGAAAACCTCGTCGACCTTGTGACGCCGCGCCGCATCGACGACTAATTTCTTGATTTCCGAAGGGCTTAGCGGTGACGGACCGCAAGCCTGCACGCCTGCCGTGCTGTCTTGAGCCGGGTTTTCTAAGCCATTTTGGGTAATCTGTTCTGTCGGTATCTTACCCACAATGGTATTTTCCGGAGTGTCGTCTTCCGTCGTGTAAGCCCCCTTCAGTGTACCAATATGGGTGTCTGCCTGGCGCCCCTTTTTGGCTGTCTTCTCTGGCGTGACAACGCCGTCCTCGCTGACGACGTAATGACCGCCGCTCAGGCTCCATCTAGAATCGAAAATTCTACTGATCGCAGCATCATTGACGCTTTCAGTTTGCGCGAAAATATTCACAAATTTGGCGGAGTTCTGCGCTTCCTGGGCCGTTGCGGCGCCAGTGGCGAGCACATTCAGCAGGGTCGAGCAAATCAGAGCCCCGCTGCCTGCAATGCTGCTCGTTCCAGCCCTTTTTGTCATCGCGACCCGCCCCATTTGCGGTGTTGAGATTGTGGTGAAAACCGATTAAGTTCGCCGTTGTATGAACCGATTTGGTGTAGCGATACAAGTTTTTGCGCCACACTTAAACCCCAAAAGTGGGAGTCGGCATGAACCAATATGGTAAAGGGCTGGAAATGAAACGGACCATCCTTGCTGCATTCGCAGGTTGCGTTATCGCAACGCCGGCCTGGTCGGTGGACAACGTCAACAAGGACTACATCAAGTCGCTGGCGGCACCGGGCAAGACGGTGCTGGTCGTCGAATACTACGACGGCAGCGGCAAAGCCGTGGACCGCAAGGGCTACGCGTCAGCATCCGGATATGTGGCGGTATCGCCCACGGATTTCCGGGTCGATGGCAAGACCAATCTTCACCTTTACGGCCTCCAGCCGTGCCAAGGTGAAGTGGTCAACCGGAAGGAAGGCTTTGCCGGCACTTGCGCCGACTTCGCGCAACAGCAGCTGCAAATCATGCTGAAAAGCCCGAAGGTCATCTTCTGCCGGGCCTTCGTCAGCGAGCAGTCGTCACCGACGCAGAATGCCACCTGCTATGGCTACTACAATTATCCCGGCAGCCTCGATTCCGTTGATATGTTCGAGGAGCAGCTTTTGTCCCTTGGCGCGTTGCGCCTGACAAAAAAGCCCGATGGCTCCTATGACCGGCCGGACCTCGCGCAGGCCGAAGATGTCGGCAAAGAAGGGTCCTACGGCATGTGGGCCGATCCGCGAGTGAAGGCCCAATGAAGAGGTGTTCACTCGTCCTTATGCTCACCGTGGCCGGTGTTGCAATGGCACTTGGTGCGCCGGATGGCTATTTCGACCTGGAGCCAGGCATAACACTGGAAACCGGCGACACCTGGGTTGCAGAGGGGCAACGCTATCGCCTCTTTGGCGTTCAATCCTGCCTTCGCGGCACCAACTACACCGACTTGAAGGGGCAAAAGCGCGATTGTGGCGATGCATCCCTGGCAATGTTTGCTGCCTATATCAAGGACACCAAGCCGGTTTGCGCGCCGGTCGCCAAGACCGCGGCCGTAACCTACGTCATCTGCTATGCCACCGTTGGCAAGGATCGCCTCGACCTCGCCACCATGATGATTTCTAGCGGCTACGCCTTCGCTTCGCTCGATGATCAGGGCATGCCCCTTCATCCGCCGTACTCCGTGGCCGAGCTGGACGCCCGCCAACGCAAGGCGGGTCTCTGGCAGTTCCCCGATGTTGTGCACCCGGCAGTTCTGTTGGCCAAGACAGCCAACGAGCGCGCCACGAGGGAGGGGAAGCAATGAAAGCCCAACTCCTCCTGTCGGCAGCAATGCTTGCTCTAACCGCTCAGGTCGTCGAAGCGGCTGATGTCATCAGGAATGAGCCTGTTCGCAAGGTCTACCGGCCAGCCGCAGAAGCATCCGCCCGGGGGCTTCCTGTTCTAGGGGGACGGGTCGCTGTCATGGACGGGCGAACGCTCTGGTACCCTCAGTACGCAACGAGAGTCCAACTGGCCGACATCGACGCGTGCGAGCTGCCGCAATGGGCACTCGATCCCAAGTGGGAAGACCGCGAGCGCCTGAAGGCCCCTCCACCCGTTCCGTGCGGACCGTTTGCCAAGGCATGGCTTAAACGGACGGTCGGCAACAAGTCGGTGACCTGCAACGTCGTCTCCTACAGAGTAGACGGTACGGCGATCGCGCGCTGCACCACCGGCGCTCGAGACCTTGCCCTGGAAATGCTTCGTGTCGGTTGGGCGCGAGTTGCCTCGCCCTATCTCGTCAATGGCCAATATGCCGCCTATCAGCGTTACGCCATGGCCGCGCGCTACGGCATGTGGGCAACCTACGTGCTCGACATGAATGAATGGCGCCGCAAGGCGGTCGACAAGACGCCAGATCGCCGGCCGATCGCTGATTTCAATCTGCTGGCCGAACGCGAGAGTGAAATATCCCCGCCTTTTGCCGATGCCCGCAAGCGACCGTTGAGGACAGACCGATAGCTGCCGGACTTCGTCTACATGGCAGACGCTTCGAAGCGAACCGCTCCACCCAACGACACACCGTCTGTCGCCTGGGCGACGCCCGCAATAATCAGAGGACCGCCTGACATGAGACACCTGATTTACGCCGCCGGCGTCGCCGGCGCCGCGCTCCTTCCAGCCACAGCGGCCAAGGCACAAGACGCATCCTGGGGCTGCCAAGTCCTGCTTTGCGCAGCCTCGCAAAACCCTTCCTGGCATGGCGTGGAATACTGCGTCCCGCCGATGATCAAACTTATAGCTGCCATGTCGAAGCCTGGCTTCTCGTGGCCCATCTGCAACGAAGCAAAGACCGGTGCACCGGGTCGTGAGGAATATGCCGATTGCCCCGAAGGGACCAAGATCGGCTATAGCCAATATGGCCGGGACGGAAATCGCAGCGCACCGGATCGTTGCGTCAAGACCCTCAACACCTGTCAAACGCACCCCGGTCTAAACGGTCCCGCCCATCAAGCCGGCGTGATCTTGAACCGCCGTGCCCGTGACGGAGAAAACTCTTGCATCAAGCAGATTTCCTCGCAGCGGCCGAGGCGCGCTGACCCCTGGTACTTCGACATTCCGAATGATCAGGGCGTCAAGCAACGCCACTGGTTCAATCTGAATCTCTAGTGGTCAGAGCGATGAACAATGCCGTCCTACTCGCCATAACAGCCGGCGTCGGCCTTGCGGCCGGCGCCGGCGGAACCTGGCTGGCAATTCCACACCAGACTGTCGAGGCAAGGACCATTGCCAAGGCCGAGCTCACGGCGGCGATAGCCGCTGATCCCTCACTGTGTCCTCTGCCAGTCGTGGAGAAACCGTCAGAGGGTGAGGCCCTGGCTGCCTATCAGAACGCGCGATCCAACTCACCGTTGGTCTGGGATCGCAACGACCTGCCGAAGATCTCGCTTGCCCTTGGCCAGTGCGACAAAAACAACAACGGCCCCGGCGTTTCGTGCATGACCACGGTCAAGATGTCGCCCAAGGCACAGCCTCTCAACCGTGTTGTGGGCTTCGCAAAGGCAGCCGACGGCGGATGGGTTGCCACAATCTTCTAGGCCGATACGGGAAAGGTGTTCGTTATGGAAGATCAATTTCTCGACTACGTGACGGTCCTTGCAACAGCGCTGGTTTGCTTCGTCATCTCACTCTGCTTCGGCTGGAACTTGCTGGCTGCGTTGCTTTTTGGAATCGTCACCGGCGCGGTACAGGCCGGACTCATCCGCCTGGTGCATGGAAGGCCTGACTTGCTGTGACAGGCCATCAAGGAAACGTCTGCGCTACAAAAGAGCCCGCCTGGGCGGTGGGCCTTTTCCCTTGATGTTGTGCCATCAATCAGCACATGAATTTTTTGGCTAGAACTGTCCCGAATGACCGGAGTCGACCCGTTGCTGTCGTCGAAGATACGTCCCTCTAAAGACTGCTTCGCCCTACCAGAGCTTTAAGCATCTGTGGCATGCAAAAGCCCGCTTTTCAGCGGGCTTTTGCATGCCCATGATGGCTGATCACCTCACCCAAACGGCGCCGCCATCTCCATAACCGTCGCCATTTCCCTTTCCTCGAGACTCTCCCGCCTCGCGATCAAATATGCCGCGATGTATACCAGCTTCCCGATGGATTCCCGGTGATCGGTGGGCTGATACCCAATCACGTCGCGCCGCGCCGCGGCCTCGTCCAAGGCGATCACGTCGCTAGCCCCGGGCCCCTTCTCAGCCTCTCGGAACGCTTTGGCCGCTAATTGAGCTGCGACATGTCGTTCGGTTATGTCGGCCAGCCGCGCATAGCGTTCATCGACATCCCACAAACCCGCCTGTCCCTTCATTCGATCCTCTCCCGTGCGGCCAAATCGAGTCGATAAAAACGTTGATCAAGGACGAGAGCACGATAGGATACGAAGGCTAGCGAAACGAAACGAAAGCAGCGCCTGTAAGCCATTGATTAAGAATGAAAAAATATTTCTCCCTCCGCCGGGAGACGAAAGTGATTTCAAAGAATTATTCAAGCGGTTGGCCGCGGCGGGTGCTGGTCGGCCATTGGGCAAGGACGGGTTTCCTGCAGGCCCATGGACGCCCGAGCTTCTCGCAGAGGCGATTTCACAGATCGATTCCAACCGGATTGGGGTCGATCTACGAACGGTGCAGCTTTGGTTTCAAGAGAACGGGAAGGGAATTAGCACTGCCAACATTCGTTGGCTGGCGAGGGTATTGGGGTGCGATGATCCGGTGGCAACCAGCGAATGGCAGATGGAGCTTAGTGCGGCGCAATCGCGGTTATCGGCCAAGAGACGAGAATGGAAGAGAGCCGGAAGCAGCGTTGCACAGGAGATTCCAGATACAGCACTGGCTGCGACCTTCGATGACGACACAGCGTCTCCGGCAGAGCTAAAACGGGATACTGACGCCAAGGGGCCGAGGCGGCGTTTTAGTTTGGCGAGGAAATCGGAAGCGTTTTTTAGTCACGGATCTCCCCTGAATTTACCGGCGTCGGTGTTTGCGGGTGTCACCGCTCTTGGGTTTTTGTCGTATATTACGGGGATTCACAGCGTGACATATGGCCGGGCGGATGGCGTCGTCAAGCAGGTTGGGTTTCTTTGGACAGCGAATTGGACATTGGTCTTCATGGTATTTTTGCCACTGTTTTTTGCCTTCGTGATCGAGCTAGTGACCTTTTGGAAAGATGAAGGCCGCCCAAAGCTTGTAGCGCAGGGCGACAAGATGGAAAGCGACGATGCCTGGGCGCGCAGCGTAGAAGCTTCTTCGTATTCATATTGGGCGGTTTTTTTGATTTGTGTGCTGTTCGCCGGTCTTTTTCAGTGGATCGGCGTGTCATTGATCCCGTTGATGAAAGGTGGTGGCAACTATGCGACGGATTGGGGCTCGTTAGCGATTGTGCGCCCTGAGGTCATATCGGTGCCGGAAGCGGTCGTATTCACCGGGCTCGCTTACCTATACATGTGCCTGTGCTTTTATCTGTTCTTCGTAGGTCTCATTTTGCTCTATACGGTGATCCATGATCTTTGGAGAATTGGAGAAGCAGCGAGTAATCGGCCGGAAGTGGATTATCACAACGAGCACTACGAAGCCAGCCTCAGAGTGATGCGTGGAATTTTTCGGTGTACTGTTTTGGGGGTTCTGATCGCCATAGTCATGAAGGTCCAGAGCGCTTACCTGACATCGCGTGGAGAGAATATTGTGGCTTGGTTGGTCAGCGATATGTCTTCCCCATTCTATGGGCGCAATGATGTGAGCGCCGGGATCAGCTATCGTAGGCCGACCCATTACAGTAGCCTTCTTATCGCTATTTCGACCTGTGTTGTATTTCTGTACGGCTCCATCCGTTTAGGTGTCGAACGCCGGTTTTGTATGCCTTTGTGGAGGATGTCAGCGATCGTAGCGTTACTCGTGGCCGGCTACTTGCTGATCGATGCATTTGCTGGCTTTTCGATCCTTCTGGGCGTTGGAGTGCTGCTCGCAATGTACGGCCTGTTTGATCCAGGGTTGGGGCGACGGCGAGCGAGTAAGTTAGGAAACAATCAGAGTGTATCATAGTTGGCTTGACCATTGGGATGAGCGGCGGGCGCGACGCGGTGAGGAAGGGAAGAAACCAACGGATTTCGTCCTTGACGCGGAACGCGCCTTTCCAGGTGCGAAGAAGATAACAAGTATCGAGGAATTCTGTGCCCTTGCGGACCAAGCCGTGGCTGATCCAGCCTTTTTCGATGAGCCGAGTGTGAGTGATCAGGGCTTTGAAAGGCTAGACGGGTGGCTCAAATTTCCATCGGACATTTCTACTGATATCGAACAGAACAATGTCGTTTCGGCGAAAATCACAGAAAGCGGGTCGTTCGATCAGGCGATGGTGATTTTTCACCATTGGAATGCAAGCGCCCGGAATCGTCAGATTGCTAACTTTTTCTCGCAGCGTGGCATCACGGTTGTCGAGATTGCTATGCCTTATCACTTCGAACGCAGCCGTCCCGGCTCTGTGCACGCCGACTATATGCTTAGCCCTAATCTCGGTCGAACGATACAATCTATAAGGCAGGCAGTGTTGGATGGGCGAAAACTCATACGTTGGTTGAAAAGCGAAGGCTATCAAGAGATTTCGGTTCTCGGAATGAGCTTAGGTTCCTGGGTAGCGGCCATAGTCGCGGCACACGACTTGGCTGTGTCAAAAGCCTCGTTGTTTTTGACGGCGGGGAGTCTAGCGGATATGGTTTGGACGGGCCGCGCGACACGATCGATACGCGATAGCCTTGAGCCTGAGATTGAGCTGACCGATCTCAGAAGGGCCTGGGGTCCACTTAACTTGGAGAATTACGCGCATAGTTTGGCACGGCCTGATCTCGATCTTCAGGTTGTGTTGGCTAAGAGAGACAAAGTGGTGTTGCCAGAGCTATCGGAGAGGTTGATGCAGAGGCTGAAGGACGCCGGGGCTAGGCCAAATATTTTGGAATTAAACTGTGGTCACTATTCGCTCGCCATGCCGCCTTACATTTTGTTGGCCGGTTTGAGCTTGAAGCGGTTACTAAGGCGCGGCCGTTGAGCGGTTTCTGTCGTCTGCTGACAAGTCGGCCCGGCGAGCATGAGTTTAAATGATGCCTCCACGCCCATGTGGCACGTATCGTTGCACATGCAGGACGTGTTGTGTCGTGTTCGAACGCAGACGCCGAAGGTGCTACTGTTCACGGATATGCAGGCTTAAAGCATGCGATAAACGACACGCTGCAAGGTTAGTGGCTGCTGGGCACGTCGAGCGGCAGATGCACGTATGTTTTAGCATGGGGCACAGTGCGCGATTGGTGACACCCTTCACATTGTGTCAGTGAACGCGACGACGTGCGGTGTGGGTACCCTGTGAGTGGTACAGGGTACAAATCGGGGGTGACCTGTTGCACAAACGACAACGCCCCCGCATTGAGCGAGGGCGCCGGGGTCGAAGGGTGGGGGTTATTGTCCCGCCGCATTCATGATCTTATCGAAGAATGGCGCGGCATCGGCGGCTATGTTGTCGCACCATTTGTCGTCATCGACGGCGGCGGCAAAGTCATCACGAGCTTGTGTAGCGGCCATCATGCTCGGATGAAGCGTCGCCAAGCTCATGATGTATGGTGGGATGGTTCTGCTATCACCGCATGACGCTATGCCTGCGACATCGTACATAAGACGTTCGTATGGCGTGTACGATGAAACTGGAACGCCTTCGGCGTGCGCCACTGTGGCAAGTGTCATAAGGGCGAGGGTTAGAATAAGGGTACGTTTCATTTCAGTTGTTCCAGTTTTGTTCTACCTAGTTCAAATATGGGTAGTGGGTTTAATTCTGCCAACAGAGCCAAGCCGAGTTAGCTTTCCCAAAGATTTGGAAGTCCACATCCGGTCCATTTCCCCGCGCGATCATTGGCGAGTTTTCGTATTCGCCGACCAGTGCTTCGCTGACGAACCGACCTCGAGATAGCGGCCAATCGAGCGCAAATAGGCGGCGATCTCTCGTATCAAGAAATCTCGATCGCCGAAGGTCTGTTCGATCCGCTCCAGCTCCGGCAATGCAAATTTCAATTCACTCGGCGATAGGTCGGCGTCCCCGAAGACGTATTTATCCTGGCCGACAGCGCAGATATCGCAGCCCGCCTTGATCACCTCATCAACGAACGCTGGTATTTCGCTTGTCTTCATGAGCCTTCTGTTTCTTGCCCTCATAACTGCACTCTCCCTTTCCGATGTTGCCAGACGCGTCGAAGGTTGGCGCTGATCTCCTTTTCGATGTCTACGCTGAGCGTGAGATTGCCGAACGGAGCTTTGCGATAGGCCGGCTTGTCGAAGTGAGGATCCCGGACCTCGCGCAAGCCAAGCTGATCTATCCAGTCGTCGAATGATGGCCCTGCCATATCCCGTGCCAATTGGCCCCTTGTCCAATATAATCTGTTCAACCTCATGTAGCCGAAATGGGTAAGCAGTTGCCTTTCTGAAATTGGTATCTGGTGCGGTAGTGTCGAGCACGCCGCTTCGTGGCCGCGCTCTATGCCTAGCGGCACGGAGCCCGGTTTTCAACCGGTCTCCGCCCATTCGGGTAACGATCGCTCGTGCAGGCTGCTTCCCATCCGGATCGTCATCATCAGTGAACCAAATTGGCGGTATCAGCGTTTACAGCTCGGAGCAAATTCAGCATAGTGCGCCCCGCACGATTGAGTTGGTGATGGCAAGTCGAGCCCCTTCTTGTCATACACCGCGGGGAGCCGTCCTGGCGTAAGCCGGCGACGGCTCCCTTCAGTTCAGAATGACGGCCGCGATTGCGGCCGACATTGATTAGCTGAGAGAGGGAAAGAGGGCTCCGCCCTCTCTCCCTCGCAAGCGAAAAAGCGGTCTCCCCGTCCTTCCTCCGCGCGGCCAATGCCGCGCTCCGTGCAGGATCCACGCGGATCCGCATGCGCGGATCAGCGTAGACCCTCCGGCTTCGCCTGCGGGCGGGCGAACCCCCTCCACTTTTTCCCTTGCCTCCCTCTCTCCCGCTGTTCCGCACGAGCTCGGGAGCAGGAGCGGGGCTCCTGCCCCCTCGGGCAAGAGCAAGACCGTTTCGGGAAAAGAAAGGGCTAGACCATGAAACAGACCGGTTACCTATTGGACCCCGAAACGTCGATCTTTCGCGCGGTCGAGTTTCCGGCCGGGAACAGCTACAAACCGCTGTATGACCTGATCGGCTGCCGAATGATCGAGGTTGTGCGCTTCGATGAACGGCATTCCCTGTTCGTCGACGAGGAAGGGCTGCGCGACGGGCTGAGCGCCTTCACCATTCTTGAAATCTATCCGCAGCCATTGGCCGGGAAAATCGTTCTCGTCGACGGCGATGGAAGCGAACCCTACGCCTCCCCCCTGATCAGCCTTGAAGATGCGGCGGCCTGCTTCAAGTGCTGTCGCCCGGTAGTGGACCCTGTGTTTGCGACCGGCGACGAAGTGACGGCGGGAGGGCTGGTCATCGCAGGCGTGTTGATGGGCTTGCAAGTTCTCATCGAGCGCCGCGCTCCTACCATTGTGGAAGGAGAGGCGTGATGACAGTCGCCATTGTCGAAAACGGGACGCTCGTCGTCTCGGTTGGAGGCTTCGCCGCAAGCATCGCGGCGAAGTCCATCGAACACCAGTTCGACGCCCTCACCCATTTTCCGGACCGTCGCGCAAACATCGAGCTCGACGAGCTTGCAGCGCGTCTCAATGACTTTGAGGCCTATGTCGAGGACCTGGCCGACAAGGGCGATATTGCACCCGAGTTTAATGGCGTTGCCGAGGTCGAGGCGTTCGCGCGGCGTCATACTGATTTGGCTCGGCGGTTTTGGGCGGCGGAAGGACGGTGCATGAATTGGTTCATCACCGGCCCCGCACGCTTTCCCGTTGCCCGCAACGAAAAGCGCATGAAGGTCGCAGACGCCCGCCGTGCCGATCTGGGCGCGCATCCGGTCGCAGCCCGCAAGGCCGTTAAGCGGAAAGCCTTACCGCATGGGGCGGATGACGAGCCGATCCGCTCGGGAGATCCCGCTGCCGTCGAGAAGATCAAGGCCAAGATCGAGGCGCTGGCGCTCTCCATCGACAAGGCCAAGGCGGCGAATGCGATCATCCGGCGCATGGAGAAGGACGGCGCGGACGATGCCGCCATGATCAAGGCTGTGGTCGCGCAAACGGGCATGTCGGCCGCGATCGCCGTGCGCGGCGTCGTGCTGGCCGACTGCCAATGGAAACGCGGTTTCGACACGTCGGGCAACCGGGCCGAAATCCGCCGCCTGCACTCGCGACTGGAATCACTGGCGAGGATGCAGGAGCGGGGAAACGGCGGGAAGATCATCTGAATGCGCGCGCCCGACGAGGCAACAAGGCGGGCGCTGAAAGCCAACGGCTTTCGCTGGTCGCCGTCGCAAGGCGCTTGGCAGCGCCATCTTAATGAGGCCGGACGATGGGCGGCCCAACGGGTGATGAAAGCCGTCACCGCCGAGGGCGCCGCGTGAGCGGCGCCCCATGATCCAAGCGAAGACGGTTCTCCGCATCTGTCAGGTCGGCGGTGGCATGTTCGCACCGCCTCCTCGTGACCCCACCACGACCAGCCTATTCCGCTGGACCGCACGATGGCATCCGGCGCGCCAGGCAAAGCCCAGTAATCAAGGCTGCACCCGAAGATCGATCCAGAAATGATGCAGCCTGATCGGCGAAACTTCGAAGCTTCGCCCAAAAGCATGTTCAAGTCGGGTCGTCCCTCCGGCCACCCAGGCACTTGCAGGCGTAAGGTCCGGGAACGACTTGCTGCGACATTCGGTGTTGACGGCGACGAGTATCGCGGGCGGCGTCATGGTCTGCACATATCCGATCATCGCCCCACTTTCCGCACGCTTCGCATAAGCCCAGTCCGGATGCCTGAAGCGCGCAATACCGTGTTCGATGTAGTTTAGATTTAAGACCCAATCAGCTCTCGGCGGATCACCAAGACGCTTGCATTCAACCACGAACTGTTTGCTGCTACGGTGTGGATCGGACTCATATCGATCAAGATAAATCCACTGAAAGTCCGGACGCTTTTGCTCACGGCGCGCACGCGCCCCGTCATCCGGGTCCGGTTGATTGCAGCACTCGGTGATAGGTGCGACTTCATCATCCGGATACAGATCGCGACTGGCAGCGATCAGACAAAAATAGAATTCGCGGTTGAGTTCGATTTCGGACTCAGGGAACGACTCGTGCTGCCGGAAAATAACAAGCGCCCGGGCGATGATGGCCAGGCACTTGGCCTCGCGGGTACGCCACAGCTGATTGGATCGTATGCGCGGGACGCCTGCATGCATCATGCGACATCCGCGGCAGCTTCAGAATTCATCAGGAACGTCAGTGCTGACTCTGCATCTTCAAGCGCTGCCGTACGGCTCCAGAACCGGCGCTCGTTTCGCTTGATGAAAAGGATTTCAGTGTCGCTCACGTAGCGAAAGAAACTGTCCACGAAGATTTTAGACCGAATGATCGGAGTTAGCGACACGCGGTCCAGCGTCGCCAGCACCTCGCGCCAATCCTGCGCTCCGTCATCGTTTGATGGCGAGACAGGATCGCTTTTGTAGTGAGCAGTAAAGGAAACGGCAATGAGCGGCGCTCCGGACGGCGGCGACAAAACACGCCAATGGAATTCAGAGTCGGAATCGAGCTCTGCATTCCAAATCTTCAGGAACGTGCGCAGGTAAGATGCCAATCCGTCATCCGCTTGCGTGAGAGTGGCAATGGTCCCAGCATTTTGCTTTGGTCCAAGGACCGTGCGCAGAGCCTTGCTGTTCTCTTTGCGGTAGAACAGGTCGAGCCCCATGTTGCACATCTCACGGATGAGGTCCCTATCACCGGGCGAGAGGTTGTAGAGATCGAACACGGCATCGTCGAGCTGTCGTTCCAGCCCCTGCAATTGAGCGAGAGCTTGGGCCGCACCGAGCGGGAAACTGTCCGGGCCGATATCGAGGCTTTGAAGCTGCGTGACAATCTTGACGATCCGCTCGCGCAGTTCGGTGTTCTCAGGAAACGATATCGGCATGCTTTGAACATGCTCGAGATGAATTTCATCGTGCCAAAAGCCCCACGACCCGATCGTCGTGAAATAGTAATAGCGAGCGAGCGATGACCAGAAGACCGCCGTGATAACAGCCTCCTGCCAAGCTTCTAGTCCCTTCAGTCGGACACCGTGAATTGAGTTCCTGAAGCAGTATTTTTGGGTGTCAAAGCGGGAAGTGATAAATCCGTCGGCTTTGATTCCGCGTCCTACCAGCAAGCGGTGTCCGTTGTAGACCTCTTCCACCCCGCGTCTCTCGACCTTATGAGGCACCGGTAGGAGCTGGTTCGTGTCAGTCGGACCGTAGCGCTCAAGCGCTTGCGGTCGGAGCTCTTTGTAATTTTGAAGCCAGTCAGCGTTCAATTTTCGATTTGCTTCCTGGAACCCACGACCGAACAGAACTTCGGTGCGAGGAAGGTAGTTGGGCAAATCTGCCAGCGTTGGATATCGGTCAATCGCGTGCACCAATCGTTCGTCACGATGGCCACCCCACCAATAAATCTTCCAGAGCCTTTCGTTTTCGAGACAATCGCGTTGCGAAAGCCAGTGCATATCACCCTGGCTTAGGACGACAGCTTGTGTGTTGGCGACCACAGCCGTGCGTTTCGCGGACCAGTACGGGAAACGGACATCCTCGCGTTTCAGATCGACCTTCGTTTTCTCGAAGACGACGGATACGAAGGGAGAAATGCCCTGAGCTTCGCGTTGGACACCCGAGAAAAATATGTGTCTGACATGCGCGAAATTAACGACATGCTTGAGCTTTGCAGATTCCAGCCAGACGCGGCGGAATTGACGGCTATTGTCATGATGCTTGAAGAAGACGCCGGAAGACACGAGTAGTCCGGCTTTGCCGCCGGAGCGCAACAGGGCCAGCGTCAAATGGATAAAAGCTTGCGACAGCTCCTTGTCGCCCAGCGGACGGCCTTCTTTTGCCAGGCACCAAGCCGTCGTAGCCGTCATTGCTTTGCGGCCTTCTTCGTCTTCCTTCTTCGGATAGCCCCACGGTGGATTTCCAACCACGACCGATGCCGACCCACTGCCAAATCGCTTTGTCACCTCGGACGGATATTTGCCCGCGATCACGTCGAAGGAATTGGCATCCAGCAGAATGTCGAAGAACTGGGCATCCGGGTTCTTCTTCTCGCGCTTCTTGCGTTCGGCTTCAGCAACCCATTTAAGATAGGGCAATCTGCGCTCAACGTTGATCTCACGCGGCGATTGATAGTGCAGGAACGCCAGATAGAGGCTGAACGCAGCAATGCGCACTGCCTCCTCATTGATATCCATGCCGGCAATCTGCTCGCGCAGAATCTTACGCAACTGCGGACGGCTGACCCGGCGTCCGGCTTGCTCGGCGCACAGATGCCGGACAATGCGTCTGAACGATTCTACAAGGAAGATTCCCGATCCGCACGCCGGATCGATTACGCGCGGCCTTTGCGCAAGCACATCTGGCGTCAGCGTCTGGGCAAGAACGAACTCGACCAGCGCAGGTGGCGTGTAGTGCGAGCCTTGGTTGCGGTCCTTGCCTTCGCGCTCATTGTAGAACTCTTCGTAGATCGTACTTATCAATTCGATAGGGATGACCTCGAAGCGATAAGCGAAGAAAAAGAGTTCCTGCTGGCTGGTCGTATTGCCAAGCAGGAATCCTCTGAGCTGATCCAGGTGATCCTGCTGAATGCGTTCGCGCTCATCGTCATCAATCGGAAAGGTGTCGCCGTTGAAGTCAATCGCCATCTGGTCGAATAGTGCATATGCGAAATCCTTGCTCTGCAAGACCCTCAGAAAGCGGTTTTCGGCCAATCGAGGCTCGATGGCCGGGGCCGTAGGCGCTTGCGCAAGCAGCCTGACCCACTCCTTGCGGCGAGCGGCCACGTTCTCGAAATAGACAGGCGTGAGAATTTCACGATCTTCGAGATAGCGGATGAAAATGGCTCTTCCAATCAACGAATGTAGATCGCGCAGGGCGGGCTTTTCGAAGCCTCGGCGCGTGGTTACGGCGGTCAGCTGCTGCCGCACGGTTTTGAGGTCACGGATGAGCGCGCGGTCGGACCTGTTCAACGAATTTGAAAAACGCTCCTCGCCGAACAACGCACCCGTCTCGACACGTTCACGATGATACTTCGAGAGCTTAGCTTGTACCTCGGCAATGGATCGCGCCACCGCGATCAGGCGGGATTGGTCATTGATCGATTCATCCGGCTTTGGCGGTGCTTTGGTAAGGTCGAGGACGAGCAGCTCACCCGGACAGGCGAGAAACAGCAGCTGCGGTCTGGACATGCACCAGATGCGTTCATAGAACGCCCGCAAGGCCTTAGGCGTTGTATCCGCTGTCTTAGCGAACACTACCACCGGTTCGCGGTCGACAAAGAAAACCTTCTCCGCGCCAACCTGTGCGGCCAGCGTTTGCCAATCACCTTTATCGACCCACTCTCGCAACGCGGAGAGCTGCGGTTCGGCAGTGGCGGGCAGCAATGCACCTTGGTCGAAACCAAGCTGCTCGTAAGCAGCCGCGAGTAGGTCTGCTGGGGCGGCTTTTTCGATTGCAGGGGCCACTTGTTAAAACCCGCAGGCCGCACGCGCCCTTTGGACGACTGGAGCGTATCGCTGAAATCTGCGCTCAGTCATTTCTGGCCTTCAAAGCGGCAAACGCTTCGTACAGAAGCTGGTTCAATTTCTTATTGTGCTGAGCTGCGTAGGTTTTGAATTCACGGCGGAAATCGAGGGGCACCTTGAAATTGAGGGGCGTGCTACCGGACGACGGAGCCTCGCTGCGTTTCGACCTGAGCTGCTCGCCGGGTTGATCCAAGCTCACCTGCGCCTTTGCCATCGAGTGCCCCTTTCCTCAAATCGGCACGCTAGGACGAAATCCGACTCACGTCGCCAGAATAGAACGAAAGCACGAAAACACGCAATCACTCTTAACCGCGTTGCTCGTGCTGCCAAGTGGATGGGTGCGGGTGAGTGAGTTCCCGCGCGATCCAGGGGCGCCGACAAGAGCGCGGTTCCCGAAGCTCCACGCCATCCCTATTCTTGCGGAAGGACAGGGGTTTGGCATACCAACCCGGTGATTGAACAGAGGAAACCAACAGGCTATTCTTGCCTGATGACCTTTTTCGAAGAACTACAAGAACACGGATACCTATTCTTGGAGGGTTTCTATGCTGATCATGAACACCTAGATGCAGTCTCGGTGATCGGAAAACCGCAGGCTCTAGGTTCCGGTCTTGCTTTGCATGTTTTGACTCCGACAGATCCCAATCGAGCCACGCCCAACACTTATAGTGGAATGTTCGGTCGTGGGATTTTTCCATTTCATACCGACCTCGCTCATTGGCGTCGGCCACCACGCTATATGCTGCTACGCTGTGACATTGGGTTTGAGGATGTTCCCACTCTTGTAGTCGATGGAAGGGAAGTTGTAGCCAAGGCGGGTCGCGACCTTATCTCACGAGCGCTTGTTCAACCCAGGCGACCAATCAGGGGTAAATTGCCCTTGCTGAAGTTAATGCAGAGCATCGATGATCACGATCTAATCCGCTGGGATGAGATTTTTATAAAGCCCGCCAGCGACAATGGGAAGGCTGGCATGACAGCATTTAAAACAGCTTTAGAGATGTGCCGCCCGAAGGCCATTTGCCTGGTTAGCCGCGGCGACACGCTCGTTCTGGATAACTGGCGCATGTTGCACGCCCGTGCGCCAGTAGGAAATGAACACGCATCGCGGCGCATCCTCCGCTCCTACTTGGAGGACCTGCATTGAAGAAGACACTTGAACCAGCTGAAACTCCCGCCAACTGGGATGCTGAAGCGCTCTTTTCAAAGGCTCAGCGATACGTAGAGAAAATGCAGGCGGAAGAGAGCACGACTTGGGAACACGCACTGTGGTCAAGCCTTGCTCTCGAATTCCTGGCGCGAGCGGCCCTCGCCAACGTTAGCCCCGCTCTTTTGGCGGACGTCAGCGAGAGAAACTGGAGTAGTCTGTTTCACTCCTTGGGCTTCAGTCCGAAGGACAAGCAATTTTCCGCAAAATCCATTACGACGTCGGCAGTTTTGCAGAGGCTGGGCGAAATTCTCCCTGAGTTTGACAGCGAGGTTGAAAAACTCTGCAAGTCGCAAGTCGCCCAACGAAACAAGGAGCTGCATTCTGGAGACACGCCCTTTGACGGTCTCTCCGCCGCATCATGGCACGCCGGTTTCTACAAGGCGGCCAAGATTCTATTGGCCTCAATGGGTGTCGAGCTCAAGGAGCTACTCGGTGCCGAGATGGCAGCTACCGCTGAGAAGATTATTGCCGCAGCGGCTGACGAGAAGG
This sequence comes from Mesorhizobium sp. M0587, assembly GCF_040320945.1. Classification (NCBI taxonomy): domain Bacteria; kingdom Pseudomonadati; phylum Pseudomonadota; class Alphaproteobacteria; order Hyphomicrobiales; family Phyllobacteriaceae; genus Mesorhizobium; species Mesorhizobium sp. M0587. Next base: position 27,612 of record NZ_JAMYQP010000020.1, on the reverse strand, counting down.
CGAAGGCAGTAAAAGGTGATGTGGCTAAACATGCGAAGGCATGGGGAGACAAAGACAAAGAAGAGCGGGAGAAGCTATCACGCGCGGCGGAAGTGTGGGCAACCAAGCAGGCAGGACATCGTGTAGCGTGTCCGGCGTGCGGCTCACAAGCATTGGTTTATGGAGAACCGATCGCGGCTCCTACACAGGAATTGAAGGACGATACGATCATCGAAAAGCAGGAATACTTGCCCGCTCAGTTTGAATGTATCGCATGCGAGCTAAAGGTAGGCGGGTACTCGAAGCTGAGCGTGATCGGCTTGGGTGATCGGTTCATACACACTGAATTCCATGATGCTGCGGACTACTACGCACCGCAGGATGAACATTATGGATACGAAGAAGACAACAACGAAAGATTCTAGCCCGGTTCAATCCAAGCGGTGAATAGCGCGGGTCAGCGTCAACTGGTGATTTTGGTGGAGGATCCGGACCGTGCGAATGGCGGACATGCGGCGCAAAGCAGTCGTTCATGAGGCCTGGCGGGAACGACCGATAGGTCACGATTTGCCCTTGAAGTTTCCGTCCGGAGCGAGAGTTGAAGGGCGTCGGAAATGCTCTCTACGCTGGCCGACTGATGCCCAGCGCCGCCTCACTTTTCGATAAACGGTGGGGCGGCCAAGACTCAGTTGCCTTGCAGCTTCAGCCGGCGACCCTTGAGCGTTGATCAGTTTGATCGCGACCTGGATGTTCGTACTGATCGGCCTTCATCACGATTGGCGTGACCTCTCGAAATGCAGACATGACGCAGGACAGCCCAAGCATTACGTTTCCCTGGACAGGTTTGAGGAGGTCACCGTGAGAACTCATGACAGCGTCATTAGAGGATGGGAGTTCTTGGCCGAGGACGAGGCGATTGACGCTGCGATCGACAAATACGGCAAAGGCCCAACGACGTCGGTCGCGTATTGTGCGTTCGAGGCGCTTGGCGATCGAGGTGGACCCGAGTATCGGTTTTGGTTCGACCTGTTTCTAAAGCTCGCAAAATCGGATCACGTGGGTTGGGCGTAGGGCTCAGCATGCGTCGCCACTAACCCCTGGCCCGCGCCACTGATGGAATACGAACTTGGAAGCGTGGATCCGCCGAAGCGCACCCATCGCGGGTATGAAGCTGATCAGCTAGGGCACTCCCTGTCGCGATTAATTAGCAAGAGTAGCAGCCCGTATAAGGAACCAGCTGTCGTGACCGAAGGCGCCGCGCCTGTTTCCACAGGGCGCGGCCCACAGCCGAGCCAGGGTTATTCCTGAAAGAGGGGGAAAGGCGGCTCTGCCCCCTCTCCCCTGCAAGGCGAAAATCGGTCTCCCCGTCCTTCCTCCGCGCGGCCAGGGCCGCGCTCCGTGCAGGATCGACGCGGATCCGCATGCGCGGATCGGCGCCGACCCTCGGCTTCGCCTTCGGGCGGGTGATCCCCCTCCGATTTGTCCCCTTGCCCCCCTCTCCCCCGCTGTTCCGCACGAGCTCGGGAGCAGGAGCGGGGCTCCTGCCCCTTCGGGCAGGATTTCCGCTTCGCGGGAAAAGGGAAAACAGGAGAGAAAACCCATGACCGAGACAATCACCATCCCCCTAAACAAGCTGGATTTGGACCCGAAGAACGTCCGCAAAACCTACAGCGCCGAGGGTATCGCAGCGCTGGCAGCGAGCATCAGGGCCGATGGCTACAGGCTGTTGCAAAACCTTGTCGTCAGGAAGGGCGACAAGAAGGGCCGCTATTTCGTGACCGCTGGCGGGCGACGCCGCGCGGCGCTCAATCTGCTGGCCGAAAAGGGAGAGATCGCGAAGGATTTCCCCGTCGAATGCAAGGAGCGAGCGGCAGAAGACGCTAAGGCGACCAGTCTTGCCGAAAACGTCCTGCGCGAGGATATGCATCCGGTCGACCAGTACGAGGCGTTCCGCGATCTGGCGGACGAAGGCAAGTCGGTCCCCGATATTGCCGCACGGTTCGGCACGACCGAGACGATTGTGCGCCGCCGCCTTGCCCTTGGTCGCGTGTCACCGCGCCTCTTGGAGGCTTACCGCAACGAGGATATGACGTTTGAGCAGCTTTCGGCCTTCACGATCAGCGACGATCACGAGGCGCAGGTCCGGGTATGGGATGAACTGCCCTCGTGGAACCGCTACGCACCAGCCATTCGTTCCGCACTTGCTGGCGAGAGCCTTCGGGCAAGCGACAAGCGGGTCAAATTCCTTGGCGGGCTGGACGCCTACGAGGCAGCAGGCGGAACCGTCAAGCGCGACCTGTTCGATGACAAGGAAGGCGGTTTTGCGGTCGATGTCTTGAAGCTGGATGCCCTTGTCGCAGCCAAGCTTGAAAGCGCAGCCAAGGCCGTGAAGGCGGAGGGCTGGAAATGGGTCGGGATCATGCCCGATGTATCTTATGACACCTTCCAAGCCTACGGACGGCGCTATCCCGAACAGGTGCCGTTGTCCGAGGCCGAACAAGCCGAACTTGACCAGCTCACCGCAGAATATGACGAGCTGGCGGAGTTGATCGAGGCCGAGGCCGCCGATGAAGGGGCTGACGCGAAGATCGAGGAAATCGACAAGCGGATCACCGCGCTGCAGGATCGCGCAGAAGTCTATGCGCCGGAAGTTTTCGAGATCAGCGGCGCGATCGTCACGCTGACGAACTACGGCGATGTGCGAATCGAGCGTGGTCTTGTGCTGCCCGAGGATGGCCGGGATGAGGAGGCCGATGGCGACGACAAGGGCGGCAACGGCGTTGAAAAACCACAGGAAGTGGGACAGCCGAGGGTGACGCATTCGGCGGCGCTCATAGAGGACCTGACCGCTCAAAAGACGGCGGCGCTACGGGTCGAACTCGCGAACAATCACGATATAGCCTTGGCCGCCGTGGTTCACGCGATGCTGTTGAGTGTGGTCTATGATTACTGCTCGAACGTAGATAGCGCGCTGCAAATCAGGCTGACACATGAGCATATCGAAACCGGGATGAAGCGGCGCGACGCCTGCCGAGCCGTGGCGGAGTTTGAAAGCCTTCGCCAGACATGGGGCGATCATATCCCCGGCAACCCTGCCGATCTGTGGGAATGGTGCTTGCAACAGAACCGCGACGAACTGTTGTCGCTTCTGGCTTTTGCGGCGGCTCATTCCGTCAACGCGGTGCGGAAACCTCACTGCCATGACAGGAAAGGCGCTTTCGAGCACGCAGACCGGCTTGGACAGGCTCTTGCGGTGAACATGACGAAATGGTTCGAGCCGACCGGCGATAGCTATTTCTCGCATATCAACCGCCAGAGCATCGAGGCCGTCATTCGTGAAGTGAAGGGCGCTCAGGCCGGGCTTGCCGTTAAGGCGGCGGGCAAGAAGTCGGAAGCCGTTACCATTGCAGAGCGGATGGTCACGGATAGCGGCTGGCTTCCTGAGCCTGTGCGGATTTCCGTTCCTGCTGCCGAGACGAAGCGCGACGACGCCGATTTCGATGAAGAAATACCCCATCCCGTAGCGGCTGAATAATCATCAGCCGCTTGCCGGTCGCGCTTTCTCCGGCGCGATCGGACCGCGCCTGCCTGCTGCAAGCTTAATGAATGAATGCCTATGTCGAGAACCCGCACATGTCGACATCAGGACCCGCTTACCGTGGCGCTTGAAGCCTTCGACCTTCCGGGAACGTTCATCGACGGCCGCTGATGCGATCGGGGCCGGATCGACCGGCCCCGATCGCATTGAGGGGAGGCTCCCTCCCCTCAAACTCCCCTTCCCGCCCCAGAAAAACCGGCTTGGAAACCAGGCCGGTTTTGCTGCATTCATATATCCGAGAAGGTATAGCAGATAAAGCGCGCGCCGGAGAGTGTCTGGCTATGAAGTGCCTGAAAGCCTTGGGAGAGTGTTTTGTTTGCTACCGGTGGTAGCGCAATTGTTGCGCCAAAATGGATATTCGAGTTATGGTTCTGCAAATCACCGGAATCATGGTTCCGAGTCACGCGAACTAGCGCCTACGACGGAGAAGACGAACCGACCAGAAAAAGAAAACCGCCCCCGAAACGAATCCCGGAAGCGGTTTGCGAATAATCAATTTAGCCAAAATCTTTTTTGCAAACCTCCCTTCCTCTGTCAACCTGAAAAACACCGTTTCGGTGAACGGGATTGTTTTGTCTGGTCTCCACGACAAAGGAGACGAGAATGGGAGAACCTATGCCACCGAAGCGGCCCATCGGCCGCCGAATGACACCGCAACGCGCCGAATATCGGCGACTGGCGCAGTCCGCCGAGATCGGAGCGGTGACGCGCGGTCAGCTCGCCGTGCTCGCGCACAACCTGCCCTGCACAGGCTTGATCAACGCGACCGAAAGCCATCTTCTGGTCACGCTGATCAACACTGCGCCGGGCGAGGCCTTCGAGAAAGCCGGGAGGGCGATCATCTTCAAGTCCAACCAGCAGCTCGCCTTCGAAATCAATCGTTCGGTCGGCCGGGTGAGCCGGATGCTGTCGAACCTCTTCGACACCGGCCTTGTCACCATGCAGGATAGTGGCAACTACAAGCGCTATCCGGTGCGCAGTGCCAGCGGCTCGATTGTCGATGGTTGCGGTATCGACCTGCGTATTCTTATCGTCCGCTACCGCGAACTCGACGATCTGGTGCGACAGGCGAAGGCGGAGAAGGCGACCGCCCGCGCGGCGTTGCGGCGCTATCGTGGCGCCCTGCGCAATCTCCGGTACGCTTTGGCGACCGTTACCGACCTTTCAGAGCGCGCCCGAGCACGGCAAGAGGCGCGCCTTGAACGGGTCGTTGCCCTGGTCGGCACAGCCGCAAAAGCCTCGAGCGACGTGTTGCGCCGCGCAACGGCGCTTGTCGAGTGGTTCATCGAACGGGTCTTGCAGCTTCCACGTCGCCCGCAAGTCGCATCGGAAGCGAAAGAGTCGACATGCACGTATGCCGAAAACGACATGCACAAACAGACTACAACCCCTGATCCCATTGTAAATAGTAATGAGAATCGGCGTTCGGCTGCCGCCGAACAACTCAATCTGTTAGAGGCTGGCTCCGCCAGCCAATGGGCTTATGAAACAAGCCTGGGGCGAGGTTCATACCAAGTCAACCAGCCGAAGCGCCTGCCGCATGTTGTTGTGGCGTTGCAGGACGTTTTAAGGGCGATACCGGCGTTGAGAACTTACGGGTTTGCCCTGCCCCGGACCTGGGCAGATTTGGCTCGGCTCGTGCCCCAAATGTGCTGTATTACCGGCATTTCCGACGATGCACGGCGCTGCGCTGTCGCCCAAATGGGCGAGCAGCAGGCGGCCGTTGCAATTGCGGTGACGTTGCAGAAATTCGACCGGCAGGAAGTTTCGTCGCCGGGCGGCTACTTACGGGCGATGACGGATCGCGCCGCGGCCGGCGAGCTTCATCTTGCCCGCTCAGTTTTCGGGCTTGCGGCCCGCAATCTTATGGAGACGATAAATTGATGTATCTCGTGCGTTATTTTCTCGCGGCCGTTGTTTGCGTCGGCGTCGGCGGGCCGATGCCGATCCGGCTATCTGGTCTGGCACGGCCCGCGTGATCGATGGAGACACGATCAGCGTGCGCCAGCAGCGCATTCGGATCGCGGCGATCGACGCTTGCGAACTCGACCAGACAGGCCTTCGCGACGAGGAGGTCTGGCAATGCGGCCTTGCAGGTCGGGCCTTCCTTCGGCGACTGATCGCTGGGAAACACGTCCGTTGCCGGATCATCGACCGCGATCAATATCGGCGCCTGGTCGGACAGTGTTTCTACGATGAAACCGATATCGGCCTGGCAATGATCAGCGCCGGCCTTGCCGAATCCATGCTCCGATATCTGCCGTCGTCCCATGCGATCAACCTGGTCGAGTATGGCGAGGCCGAGAACAGCGCCCGAGACAGAAGGCTTGGCATCTGGTCTGCCGAGATCGAAAGTCCGCATGTCTACCGGCGCGGCAAGTCGTCCCCGAAGCCTTAACCAGACATAGCCAACTTGGCGCTACAAATTGGCAGAAGCAATGAACCAATTTGCTTCTTGATTCTTGCGGTTAGCGGTAAAAAGTGGTTGCCAGGACGAGATTTGTAAATAAATATGGCATCGTTTTTGTCGCCCTAGGCCGTGCGCGAACCGGTACCATATAGCCAATGATGTTCATACCTCACCCCTCCAAGGCGGTTGCTTTTGACGCTCGTTCGCACGCCGACGCGGTTTGCGCAAAGCCGAACTCCGCAAAAATTTCCCCGCCTGCAGCTTCCTCGCGCAGCAAATTTTTCCGGCCTCCCGGCTTCCTCCGCTGTGCTTCGGCCTGCGGTGCGCACCACTTTCCGCCGTGCCCGTGAACGATCATTGCAACCACCAAAGAGGAGTGACTGACATGTCCACCACCAACTTCATCCAGTTCGACACCGACGACCTGGACGCCGCCAAGGGCAACGGCCTTGTCTCCACCATCGATCGCGACCTGGACATCCACGTTGTCCCGTTCAACTCGAGCAACGAGAAAGCCCCGACGCATCGCGTCTATGCCAAGTCACCGCGCGGGTATGACATCGAGGTCGGCGGCATCTGGAAGAAGACCAGCGAGGCGAAAAAGCCCTACTATACGCTTTCGATCAAGCGCCTCGGCTTCAACGCCAATCTCGGCCGCTACCCCGGCCAGGACGATCCCACCCTACAGGCGATCATCGAATGGGATCCCCGGGATTGATTGACGTGGAGCGCCCGGCTTCGAGCCGGGCGCATCCCTCACAAGGCCGATAAATGCCGCAAACCGCTCGATTTTCGGCGGTTTTTCTGCTAGTGTTTATCGCCATTGGAGATCTGCGGATGAATATCCATTCGACCCGTCCGGACCGCTCGCCGGAAGCCGTCGCCCGGCGCCGCAAGGCGACGGATCAGGCCCGTGCGGCCAATATCCGGCAGGGCTACACCCACGATCCGGTGCTGGAGGAAGCAACGGCGGCCTACGTCGCCGGCGACATCACCCGCGAAGAGTATCGCCTGCGTGTCGTGCGGCCGGCGAAACGGGCATAGCCGAAACACCAACTGTCAAAGGCGAAAGGCCGCCTGCCCTACGCAGGCGGTTTTTTGTTGGCCCCGCCGATGTCCGAGAGCCCTGCCAAAGGTTCCTATTTCTACCCGAACACGTCGGACGATCCCGATCGTGCCGATGTGCTGCGCAACAGGTTCGGCATCGAGACTCATTCCGAGTTGCGGATCGAAGAATACCGCGCCACGGCCTTCCGCATGGCGGAAATTGCCGAAGGCGATGGCCCGCAAGGAAAATTCGACAAGGCGCATATTAAGGCAATTCACAACCACATCTTTCAGGATGTCTACGAATGGGCCGGCCGCACGCGCAACGAAAGCCCGATCGTCGACGGGCGGCGCGTAGAGCCAATCGGTGGGCTCTCCAAAGGCGGCACCGCATTCCTGCACGGCTCCCGCATCGAGCTGGGGCTCGACGAGGCGTTGAGGGCTATCCGTGATCCCGATGTCTTACGCGGCTCGACGCCAGAGCAGTTCGCCGAGCGTGCGGGCCAGGTCATGGCCGAGCTCAATTATGTACATCCCTTTCGCGAGGGCAACGGACGCACCCAGGAGGCGTTCATCGCCGAGCTTGGCCGTCACTACGGCCATGAGGTCGATTTCACGATCATCTCCAAACCGCGCATGATCGAGGCCTCGATCCAAACCACGAACGACCCGTCAAGTGCGGCCATGAAACATGTGCTCGAGGACGCGGTAGACCCGAACCGCCGCCAAGCCCTTCGCTCCGCATATTCCGATCTTGAGGCGCGCGGCGAGAATCCGTTTGAACACAACATTCGCACAGCCCGCCCAGGCGAAGAAGTGACCGGCCAGGTGCTCGGGCACGACGACCGTGTCGCCAGCATCGTCTCGGACGAACGTATCATCGCCGTCGATCGCGCGGACCTCCCGGAGCGACTGCCCGATGATGAAGCGGAAATCACCTTCACCGCCCGATCCAACTTTTCCCGCCTTGGCCGTGAGCCACAGGCCATCGAGGCGCCCGTGCAGGCCGAAAGAGCCGAAGCGACCCTGCAAGGCACGCCGCCTGCCGACCTGGCCATCGAGACGGATATCGCGGCGCAGCGAGCGCGTGAGCGCGATAGCGATGACCGCGAACGGTGACAGCGTCCGCAGGCGGCAAGTTGCTCAGCGACCGTAGTTGACCGCCGGCGCGTTCGATGCGGCCGGCCGTCTCCATCCGTTGGGTGATTTGACGGACAAGCTACGACAGCCCCTCCCCCATGCAACCGCTGGCGCGGTCCTCCTCTCCGTTGCGGCCCTACGGGTGCATGGGCTCGTTTCGGCTATCTCCGGTCTTTGCCGTCAACCAACGGATGGAGACGGTCATGCAGAGCATCAAGGACACCTACCAGCGCATCACGGACACCATTGTCGAGCAGCTTGAAGCCGGTACCAAGCCGTGGATCCGCCCGTGGCGCGGCAATGCCCGCCGCAACGCGATCATTCCGCGGCGCGCTACCGGCGAAGCCTACCGCGGAATCAACGTCATCATGCTGTGGGTCGCGGGCCAGACGTTCGGCTATGAGGAAAACACCTGGATGACCTACCGGCAGGCCCAGGATTTCGGCGGTCAGGTCCGCAAGGGCGAAAAAGGAACCCTTGTCGTCAAGTACGGCACGTTCACTCCGAAGGATCACGAAGACGACGAAGACCGCGCGATTCCGTATCTGAAGGGCTACCCCGTCTTCAATATTGAGCAGATCGAGAACATGCCGGATCGGTTCTTCAGCCCGGTCGAGGAGTTGCCGGGCAATCCGGTTCCGCACATCGAGACCGTCGAGAGCTTCGTCCAGAACACCGGCGCAAGCGTCAACTACGGTGGCACCAAAGCTTGCTACCGGCCCAGCATCGACGACATCCTTATGCCGGACCGCGGGCGTTTCGACAGCGAGGTTCACCTTTACTCGACTTTGCTGCACGAGGTTTCGCATTGGTCAGGCGCAAAGCATCGCCTGGACCGCGATCTGACGGGCAGGTTCGGCAGTGAAGGCTATGCCGTCGAGGAGCTCGTTGCGGAGCTCGCAGCATCGTTCCTGTGTGCCGACCTGGGCGTGGCCCATGATCCGCGTGACAACACAGCCGCCTATCTGGCGAACTGGCTCGAGGTCCTTAAGAATGACAAGAGGGCCATCATCACGGCCGCTGCCAAGGCGCAGGCCGTCGCTGAGTATCTCACCGCCCTGCAGCCGGGCGCCGCACAGGGAACCGCCTAAGAAGAAGCGGTTATCCGAATGGCGGCGGGGGACTTCGGCGCTGTTCCGAATCCTTCGTCGTTTCACGTGACTTGCATTTGGTTGTCCGCGGACAACCACTGCTCGGTCTGAAGGTGTTCTCCTGCATTCGCTGTGAGTTGTCCGCGGACAACTAAGCTCGAAACGGCATCAGGGTTAAGCGTTTGTAAATTCGTAACGAATCGGGTCTTATTGTAACTGCGCAGTTTATCGCATCTTAGCATTAATTGCGCAGTTCGAGGGCTCAGGATGTTACAGACTTCCATTCAAAGCGGTGTACAGGAGCATCTGCCGTCCATGTTGTCGGCGGATTCGCTCGAACTGTCACGTCAGTTGCAGTTGCACCAGCAGAAGATTTTTCCTCCGAATTCTCAGAAGGCGATTCGTAATTTCAGCCCGGCCGAGGCCTCCTACTACATAGGCATCGGATAGGCGTTGGTGCGCGGATATGAAATCGAACGCATTTCGATCATTAATGTAGTTGGTTATGCCTGCGTGACTTGACGCCGGATAGACTCCGGGCGTGCCCATGCCAGCATGCGGTTGAGAACGATGCAACCGATGGCAACCTCGGTCTGTTGAGCCGGAAGAGAGCGTGCTCGCAGGCGCCGTCCGATCAGCCCCTTGTATCGTCCGATGGCTGTTTCGCTCAGCGCCCGCTTGCCGTAGCCGGTGGCTGCCTGCCATTTCAGCCGACCGTCGCTTGCGATTGCGGCAATGTGCTTGTCCCTTTGACCAGGCGGTCCGGTATCACGGCTTTCCACCGCCGTGGAACGCGGTGGAATGACGATGTTGGCGGTTGCGCTGTGCTGCAGGATAGACCGATAGGTTGGCTTGCCGTCATAGGCTCCGTCGGCTGTGAACTGGTCGATCTCGCCGTCGATCTGATCGAGCAGCGGTGCCACCTGGGAAGGATCATCCGCGTCCTGATCTGTCAGCCTTTGGGCAATGATCGCGCCACTTTTGGCATCCACTGCCAGATGCAGCTTGCGCCAGTTGCGACGTGATCTGGCGCCATGTTTCTGCTCCAGCCATTGCCCGGCGCCGTAGACTTTCAATCCCGTGCTATCGACAAGCACATGCAGCGGGCCGTCCGGCAGCGGCGGGTTTCGTCGGGCTGATGGCTCCCATTTGTGTGCCCGACGGCTCAGCGTCGTATGATCTGGAACTGGGACTTTCAGCCCCATGAGATCCAGCAGCGAGTGGAGCAATCCCTCGGTCTGGTGCAGCCGCATTGCGAAGACGCAACCCAGCGTCAGCGCTGTCTCAATGGCGAGATCGGAATACCGGGCTTGGCCGCCGCGGGTCTTGCGTCGCGGAGCGCGCCATCCCGCAAGTGCCTCCGGCCTTACCCATAAGGTCAGGCTACCACGTCGGCGCAGACCTGCTTCGTAGTGAATTTCATCTTTCCCACGTGATGACGACGATCTGCGCTCTGTCCGGGGAGGCTTCGCCCGAAAGGGCTTTCCCTTCGGGAAACACGCACTCAGGAGACAGACCATGACCGAACTCGCAAACTTCATCCGCCTCAACGGGAACGGCACCTATCTCGATGGGTCGTGTGCTGGCGCCTGTGCTAATCGAAACCACGTTCTTCCACAGGTGCAATCTTGCTTCTGTCAAATAAAATCACCTCGTACGAGCTTCCATATTCCGTCTTCACTCCGTCCAAGCCGTATCTCTGCGCGAAGGTAGCCCATGCGCCGAGTTCGTCAGGTTCCACTTGAGTACCCTGCTCGTCCATGACCGCTAATTTGAGGGGGTTTTTGCGCCTCGATAACAAAATACTTTCCAGAACTACCTGCATAGCCGCGTGCCGCGTTTACATCGTTTTCTGAGGTCATCCAAATTGCTTCGCCCGTGTGCCCGCTTTGCCCCGAACCGCCCCACACCCATCCCTATTAGCGTGGTTGAACTTGTTCCCGCTGGAAGTTCTTCCATCTTGTTCCTCTCCCAACCAACTGAGGCTGCAAGTTCTTCCATCTCCTTGCTCTCCCAACCAACTAAGGCGGCTTGATGTATGTGGGGACCGGTTTGCCTGGCTGTCGCGGGTCTTACCGGGCTCGTGACCTCGTCACCGACTGCTCTCAAAGCTCGGCGCGGTGGATTCTCGCGGCGACTCTCCCGGTACCACCCTCTCATTATTTGCATGCATTCGTTAGATATTTCGCCGTGATAATAGGCACATGTTTGGTATTCTCCCCATTCTTCGCGCGGTTCAAGTTCTTTATCCGCGCACTCGATCTTCCCATTCTTATAAGCAAGGCATGCCCCCTTGTCCTCAGCCGAAACCTGACTACTCTGTACGAGGACGATCACGGTCGCAGCAAGGATCATCCCCTTCCAGAAAGACGGGGATGCACTCGATGAATCGGGATGGCTGCGGTGGCGGTCTCTTTCGGTGAGGATCTCACGTAAGGATTTCCTTGTGCTCGTTTGTGAATTGTCCGCATCGCATCGGTTTCGCGATGCGACTTGCTGTAGTTTGTTAGGACAACTCAGATTGTTATTTTAAGTCCGAATACACATTGAGAACCGGCGCCGTGCTTTCCTTGATTCAAAAGGTGGGATCCGCACCAGCTATTCATGGATGCCTATAGCAATTTGCTGCCTTGGGCAGCGTTCGCCGAGCACGGAGGAGAAGATGCTGCGGAAGGCTTGAAAACGTTTCAACATCCGCTAACACCTTGCGCTGGCTGCACGCGTGGGTGATGACGCAGGTAGCCGGTCCATGGGTGTGGTGAAATAGAAAATATTGGGCTCGCTATCGACACGAGCAACAGCCGCGTGTCGATCTCCGATCGCCGTTGGCACCATGCCGGGAGATGTGATAGAGGGCAGCATGTCCTCACTTGCCTAGTCTCCGCATAGGCGACGTCGCGGGCGAGATGCGCCAGGCAGTTCTGATGCGCATTTGCGTGGCCTTGTTGCGCGGCATAGCGATCGGAACACCAGACGTCGGGCCGATGGCCGTCCATCAGGGTCCGGACCACGACGGCGCCGCGCGTTGGCGCCGCTTGATGAACAACCGCTTCGGCGCAGCGAAACACCCAGTGGTAGGCGTTGCGTCCTTCGATCCGCACGCCGGTCTCATCGGAGGCGATGACCTTGGCCCGGCGCAACGCCGCGACGTCCTTGTCGCACTCGGCCGCGAACGCGCGTGGGTAATTGCGGCTCTCTCCATCCTTCTCCAGCGAGCGATATAGGCCACGGATATCCGCAGCGTTTACGCCATCTGCTTTCATGACCTGGCGGATGATCGGTTCGGATAGGATTTCGTCAAGCGTCGGTTCGCGCTCGTGCATGGGTCGCCTCCAAGATTTTCTGATATTCCGCTTGATATACGGAAACGATGACCTGGTGATGTCGGCTGTGTGACGGATATGGATATGCGACCGTCCGATGTCAGAATCGGTCGCCGGGTAGTGTCAGTTTGGAAAGCGCAGCGTCTAGGCTTTACGCTCGGGCCGTGCGGCGCTTCGAAAGAGACCGCCACAACTCGGTTCTGTCGCAAACTTTTCGGAAAGGTCATTTGCTGATTGCCGATTCCGACGAAGCCGCCCCTTTGTTCCGACATGATTGCGCCCCCGGATTCCGAGATGATCTCGCCCCCTGGGGCTAGGGCTCTGCTGGCGTTGATTGTTGTCATTTCGTATGCGTCATGTGTCAAGCTTTTTGCGGCTGCTTTCGCCGCAGGCTTTCGCCCGTCAGATCGATGCGATGAGCGTTGTGAACGAGGCGATCCAGGATGGCGTCGGCATAAGTCGGATTTCCGATGACGTCATGCCATGCTGACACGGGCAGTTGGCTGGTGATGATGGTGGAGCGGCGGCCGTAGCGATCCTCGAGGATATCAAGGAGATCGTGGCGGGCCTGATCGTCGAGTTGTTCAAGGCCCCAATCATCAAGGATCAGCAATTGGACCCGGGCGAGCGTGCGTTGCAGGCGTGCGTAGCGACCATCGCCTCTGGCGAGCGTCAGGTTGGCGAACAGGCGTGGGGGCACCGTAAAGTTAACCGACGGCTGATGAAGATGTGCGAACATGGGCCATGTCAGAAGTTGCTCGTGATCCGCTCTATGGTCGCCACCGCTTTCCCGCCGAGATCATTGCGCACGCGGTATGGCTCTACTTTCGCTTTCCGCTCAGCCTGCGCATGGTTGAGGACATGCTGGCGGCCCGCGGCATCATCGTCACGCATCAGACCGTTCGAAACTGCGCGGAGAAATTCGGACGGCATTTCGCCCAGGAGATCAATATCAGCCGGCTGCCTGGGCGACAAATGGCATCTCGACGAATGTGTCGTGGCTATCAGTGGCAAGAAGCAGTGGCTCTGGCGTGCCGTCGATCAGGACGGCTTCGTCCTCGAAGTGCTGGTACAAAGCCGCCGAAATGCCAAGGCGGCAAAGCGTCTGATGCGCAAGTTGCTGAAAGCTCAAGGGCGGACACCACGGATCATGATCACCGACAAGCTCCGATCCTATGATGCCGCCATGCGCGACCTCATGCCCGGCGTCGAACACCGGTCGCACACAGCCCTGAATAATCGAGCGGAAAATTCGCACCAGCCGACCCGACGACGCGAAAGGATCATGAAACGCTTCAAGTCGGCACGCCAGCTTCAGCGGTTCGTTTCCATCCATGATCCGATTGCCGACCTGCTCACTTTCCCTGCAATGCGCTGTCATCGGCTCAACATCGAGACCTGCGTAACGCCGCCATGCAAATCTGGAACAAAATCGCGTGTCTCGCCGCAGCGTGACAGCCGTCCCGGCCAGCTATCGCTGCATCAATCCGCTGATAACTTTACAGTGCCAGCTGACATCCGCCATACAGGCCGCAGGGCGGACGGAGTCAGATAACGTGACCTCACCCCGGGCGCCTTCCTGAACCCTGGTCATGGTTCACTGATTCCAGAATAGAAACCGCATCAAGTATTACGCTTATTACACAATGGTGAAATCGGCTTCAGAATCCTTAATGGAAACGTCACCCTTGATAGTAATCCTCTATGGTTAACCCCACCCACGATAGTAATCCTCTATGGTAAACCCCAAGGGCTTCCAACTCCAGAAAGGATAACGTTATGTCAGAAAAAGTGATCCAGTGGCAGGCGGACACTGGCCGCGGCTTGGGCGTGAATGACCAGATCATCGGCGCCCCTGTGGGGCTTTGGCCCCTCAGCGGATCAGGCGCCACGCTCGTTTGGAATATTGAGCTGAGCAAGAATGTCATTCTGCTCGATGCGGGAGGCAAGACCCTCGCCCTTGACTTCAAGGACGGGAAGATTGCCCACCAGGTTCCGCTTGTCCTTTCCGAATATAGGGGCACGCCGACAAAGTCCCAGCAGTGGAACCTCCTCGTGCGTCCAGGCTACATCACCTCCCTCGCCGACACCTCCCTGGTTGTCGACGACCGAGATCGGAGGCCTGAGCCCGGGAGCCCCGTGTGGGCCTATTCGTTCAATGGCTCAGTAGCGCAGCAGTGGAAAGTCAAGGACCCGTTCCAAGTCCTTGCGGCCCTGACCCAGGCCGCGTAGCAATTCTGTGAGCGGCGGGGCGCTAATGATGGCTGCGGCGGGAAACGATGGTGCTTGTAGCTGACGGTCGCGGTGTTCATGCCATCGGTCTATGCCGCAAATCCCTGAACGCGAGTTAAGGTGATAACCCACCAGCAAAGATCGTGGTCCGAGCCGTCGCCCAAGCCCATGCGCCTTCGATCAGCATGCGACGGGCCCGAGAGTTCCCGGCCTTAGTGATCCCACCACGTTTGACATGTTCACCTGTCGAGCTCTCTGACGGAACGAGGCCAAGAAAGGCCATCAGCTGGCGGGGGTTTTCGAAGCGGCGGATGTCGCCAATTTCGGCAACAAAGACGACGGCGGCAATCAACGATACGCCTCGTAACGCCTGATAGGCTTCGACGACAGGAGCCATCGTCCAGGATTTGACAGTCTCCGAGATCAAATCGGTCAGACGCTTCAAGCGCACCTCGGCATCCTCGATCGCCTGGCAATATTCCTTGAGCACGATGAAGTGCGCCGGATGCTCGAACTTCAGAGTCGATATCCACCGCATATGCGCCAGCGACCAGGATGAGCGGCCCGAATAGATGCGGCCATGCCGAAGTAGGAACGACTGAAGCTGCTGACGCGCCCGCTTTTGAGCCTCCTGTGCAGCCTCTCGAGCCCGCACGAGATCGCGCATGGCTTCGTGTCCGCGATCTGGTACCCAGACTGCCCTCAGCTCACCTGCACGATGTAGCCTTGCCAGGCTGACCGCGTCGCGCCGGTTCGTCTTCACTCGATCACTAGGTGTGGAGCCTCAACAGGTTGTCCTCGGTTAGAGCGAGGCGACTGATAGGCGGTTTGGACTTTAGGCTGCCGTGTGGACGATGCCAATTATATCTGTGCAGCCAGATCGGCAGTTCGGCGGCGCGGTGATTTGAAGTCGGATAGGCGATGGCATAGGCCCATTCACGCAGTGCTGTTTGGATGAAGCGCTCGGCCTTGCCATTGGTCTTGGGCGTATAGGGTCTTGTCCTGACGTGCCGGTGAGTGCTGCAGCCAGGTAACTCCAGTCTCCTCGGTTCGGTCCGAATGGACACAACTAGGGCGCTTTGGTATCAGGGATGGTGCGACCACCACGCAGTCGTGACCCATGTCGGTAAGCTGACGGTAAAGCTCGTAACCTGTCGGACCGGCTTCATAGCAGAAGTGGAGGACAGCTCCTCGCTTCGCCATTTTTCTTCGCAACTGAGGTCGGATCCGAGGCTATATCCCCATAAAACCTTGCTTCACCGCCCCGCTCACCGTCTGCGACGGCCACAGAAATCTTCAATTTCGAGACGTCCAAACCGACAAAAAGCCTGTTATGCTGATCCATGGTTCACCCTCTCTAAGCTGGGGCTCGGCTTCGGCCAATCCGAAGCAACCCCCGATCTCACCTTATCGCGGGGGTGAGCCGCCTTCACTCCGAGAACATACGGTCTGAGCCGGTCAAGCTGGTTGATCACGTCGCTGTCGCCGGGCAATGGAGAGAAGTTGTCGAAGCATGCTGTGAGCGGCGGCGATGTCGCCGGGCTGCTGGCGCGCCTTTCATGGCTTCGTGAGAAGGCGCTGTCGCGAACGGAACGACACTTTCCGATCATTGTGATCCAGGAAGCCGGTCTCGACGGGTTCTGGCTCCACCGC
This sequence comes from Mesorhizobium sp. M0587, assembly GCF_040320945.1. Classification (NCBI taxonomy): domain Bacteria; kingdom Pseudomonadati; phylum Pseudomonadota; class Alphaproteobacteria; order Hyphomicrobiales; family Phyllobacteriaceae; genus Mesorhizobium; species Mesorhizobium sp. M0587. The sequence continues at coordinate 11,139 of NZ_JAMYQP010000020.1, read as the reverse complement.
GTACTGCAGGCTAAGGGATCGAAAGCCACGTCGTCGATCCCGCCTCGATCGCGACCTCTCGGCGTCGCCGGCGGGCGAAGACTGACAGGATCGACGGCGAAGCCATGGTGCGGGCGCTGCTGGCCTACAAGCGCGGCGAGCCGCCGGTGTGCGCGATGGTCAAGGCCCCCACCCGGAAAGAGGAAGACCGCCGATCGGCCACGCGTTCAGGCAGAAGCGCTGGTCAATTGCGTGGGTCCGCAGCGTCAAGCTCGACCGGCTTCATTGCCAAGTGCCCGACTTTCTCGGTGCAGGGCGCTGTCGTCAACGCCAGAAGCCGAGCGAGGCTCGGCACAGTCCATTGGATCGACTTCGTCGATCGCCATCTCCTCGCCTGGCCGCGCGTGAAAAGCCGCGGCAAGGCCTGCAACGTTGGCATTTAAGTGGGGCTACGCATCTTCTGGGACTTCGCAAGCAAAATCGGAGGCGCCAGTCAATTCAGTAGCAGCCCGGGCGTGTGTTCTGCTCGTTCCGGCCCTCGCACTTAGCAAGGAACTGCGCCGCTCTGCCGGGCCAAAGGCCCGACGCCCGAAGGGCAACCGCTCCTACGCGATCGCGTCCGCCTCCAGAAGCCGCCATCGAAAAGAATGCTCGCCTCGTCACCACCACCTACGGCAAAAGTGGGCAATCAAGGCAGCTGGCATCACTCTGCCACACATCCTCGACGAGCAACTCGCCTGAGATCAGCCCCAGAACGTAGGTAACACGCGCCGCGCCGGCGCTTGTCGAACATGCTGATCAGCCTGTCTTACAGGCGGCGATTAGGTGGGGCTTAACATCTTCCGGGACTTCGCACGCGAAATCGAGGTGGCAGTCGGTACCAACAACCGAAAGGTCGGATCGGCGTGCCCGAGACGCTCAATGATTTCAGGCAAAGGCGCCAGGCGAGATGCCTCCTGCAACATCATTTCCCGCATCCACATGCTTGCCGGATCACTATTGTGAAGCTCAGGCCATTGGACGGCTTCCGTGAATGCAGGAGGAGGAAGTGGCGGCGGAAGTTGGACAATCCGCAGGGGTGTTGTTTTTGCGAAATGCTGCGCCAGCCGTAAGGGCATGGTCCCGATGCGGTTGGTGCCTGACAGGACGGGCGGGATCAGGCTAAAGCCCTGTACGACAACTTCGATACGTCTCTCGAAACCGTGCTCGAGCAAATACCATTCCTCCATGGTGGGCTGCCGGGTGTGCCTGAATTTGAGCACAACATGTCCCATGCACAAGTATCGCTCGAATGTAAGTGGCTCCGACAGCTGCTTGTTCGTGCCGCAGCCTACGCCTACGAGCTTATCTTCGAACAGGGCTGCGCGAGGATGTTTCGACATGAACACTTCCGGCATGATCAGAAAATCAAGGTCGCCGCGCCGGAGAAGCTCCTCGGGGTCGTCGCAAATAGGCAGACATTCAAAGCGAACGACGGGAGCTTCCCGCGCAGCGCGCTCTACTATCTTCCTAAAAAATACGAGCGTGATGTAATCGGAAAGCATGATTCGGAAGAGACGATCCGATTGGGCCGGGTTGAAGGCGTCGGGGGAAATAATCGATAGCTGGATGTGCAGCAATGCATCCCGGACTGCTGGAGCGAGCCCGTCGGCGCGCGGTGTCAAAATGAGCTCGCGGCCGTTCATCGTAAATAGCTCATCGTTGAAATAGGCGCGTAACCGAGCAACGGCGGCGCTCATGGCCGGCTGGCTCAGGTTGATACTGCGAGCCGCGGCAGTGACTTTACGCTCCCTCATCAGAGCGTCCAGCACAACGAGGAGATTTAGATCCAGCCCTTTAAAACGCATGTCATGTTCTATCCAACGTGTGGATGCGTATCATTCAAACAATCAATTTTACGAATTTGCGAGCCATGCATTAGAGGATCCTAAACGACCGACGTCAAGCTCAAATCGACGGCGCCGCGACACGGGCCGGTACATCGAGAGAGCGTCTGGCTCACCATCGCCAACGACAACGGTTGCTCGATGGCCAGGGATACGCCAAAACGACTGTTCAGCAGAAGATTAAGCTCCTGGCCGGTTTCAGTGCTTGGGTGGAGAGGCAGGATGTTCCGCTGAGCTTGCTCGGGGAAGAGGACGCAGGTCGATTTCTGACGGAACTTGGTCGGCGCCCGAGGCGTGGCGATGCCTGGACCATTCGGCAGTTGGTACGATATCTGCGCGACACGGGCGGCGTGCCGGTGCCGCTGCCAGAGGTCGATACGAGCGCCAAGGGTAAGCTGATCGACGCATTTGGGGAATTCCTGCGCACCGAGCGTGGTCTCTCGGCATCGACATTGACGAACTATCTGCCGATTGTTCGTGGATTCCTGGACGAACAGTTTGGCGGCAACGATCCGGATTTTGACCGCCTGCGAGTGGGCGACGTTCATCGGTTCATCGTGCGGCGAGCCCAGGCCGGTTCGCCCGGCCGCGCCAAGTTGGTGGTCACCGCACTGCGTTTCTTTCTGCGCTTCCTCCAGCAACGCGGGTTGCTTGCCACCGATCTCGCTGTCGCGGTGCCTGGGATCGCCGGCTGGCGCTTGGCACACCTGCCGAAGGCGCTGCCTGCCGAACAGGTCGAACGGCTCCTTGCGTCTTGCGACAGGAGAACACCGGCCGGCCGCAGGGACTACGCGGTTCTGATGCTGCTCGCGCGCCTCGGTTTACGGGGGCGAGATCGTCGTGCATGGCAAGGGTCAACGGCTGGCGCGGCTGCCACTGCCGGCGGATGTCGGTGCCGCCTTGGTCGACTATCTGCGGCAGGATCGGCCTGCTTGCTCAACACGCCGCGTCTTCATTCGCATAAAAGCGCCCAGACGCAGTTTTGTCAGCCCGTCGACTATTTGCTGCATCGTCCATCGTGCGCTCAAGCGCGCCGGTCTGACGCCGGCGTTCAAGGGTGCGCACCTGTTGCGTCACTCACTCGCCACCGATCTGCTGCGCCGCGGCGCCTCGCTCGTTGAAATCGGTCAACTTCTCCGCCACAGCCAGCCGAACACGACACAGATCTATGCCAAAGTTGACATCGCGGCGTTGCGTGCCATTGCGCTACCCTGGCCTGGAGTCGCATCATGAGCGCGTTGCACGCGGCGCTCGAAGAGTACCTGGCCGCGCGCCGCGCCCTCGGCCATAAGCTGCGTCTTTCCGGACGGTTGCTGCAGCGCTTCGTTGTCTTTGCCGAATCTTCCGGCGCCACTTTCAGCCCCATGAGATCCAGCAGCGAGTGGAGCAATCCCTCGGTCTGGCGCAGCCGCATTGCGAAGACGCAACCCAGCGTCAGCGCTGTCTCAATGGCGAGATCGGAATACCGGGCTTGGCCGCCGCGGGTCTTGCGTCGCGGAGCGCGCCATCCCGCAAGTGCCTCCGGCCTTACCCATAAGGTCAGGCTACCACGCCGGCGCAGACCTGCTTCGTAGTCACGCCAATTCGTCACCCTGAATTTCATCTTTCCCACGTGATGACGACGATCTGCGTTGTGTTTGTACGGCATGACACTCGCATCAAGCTGATTTCGATCCTGCCTGCCTATCGCCAAACCGTTGACAAAGGATCCATGCACCAACGCTGCTGAAAGTCCCAGTTCCAGATCATACGACGCTGAGCCGTCGGGCACACAAGTGGGAGCCATCAGCCCGACGAAACCCGCCGCTGCCGGACGGCCCGCTGCATGTGCTTGTCGATAGCACGTGACCTTGCCCCTCTGATCTAATCCGGTTTGAAGTTCGTTCTGGCCCATCGAGAGGACTAGGACATGAAACGTAGCCGCTTCTCTGAAGAGCAGATCATCGGGATTTTGAAGGAACATGAGGCCGGGGTATCGGTTGCCGATCTGTGCCGCAAGCACGGGGTTAGCGACGCCTCGATCTACAACTGGAGGGCCCGCTTCGGCGGGATGGATATCTCCGAGGCTCGGCGACTGAAGGCGCTGGAGGACGAGAACACGCGGCTAAAGCGGCTTTTGGCCGACGCCATGCTCGACAATGCCGCGTTGAAGGATCTTGTGGGAAAGAAATGGTGACGCCCGCGGCCAAGCGGAAAGCTGTCGCTTGCCTGAAGGAAGGCTTCGGGATGAGCGAACGGCGGGCGTGTAAAGCCATCGGCTGTTGCCGCATGACGGTTCGCTACGAGACCAGCAGGCCGGACGACCGCGAGGTTCGCGAGCGGATGAAGGCGATCGCGCAGGAACGTCGTCGGTTCGGCTACCGGCGTCTTCTCGTGATGCTGAGGCGGGAGGGCCTGATCGTGAACCACAAGAAGCTGTTCCGGCTCTATCGGGAGGAGAAGCTCGCCGTTCGCCGCCGTGGCGGCCGCAAACGGGCGATCGGGACAAGGGCGCCGATGCTGGTGCCGCTGAGGCCCGACGAGCGCTGGTCGCTCGACTTCGTATCGGACCAGCTCACCGACGGGCGCCGCTTCCGCATCATGGCCGTCGTCGACGACTGCACGAGAGAGTGCCTGGCACTCATCGTTGATACGTCTCTTTCGGGCATGCGGGTTGCCCGCGAATTGGACCGGCTCATTACCGAGCGCGGCCGGCCGAGGATGATCGGACGGCGACTAGGCTACGATCGCTTTTGTCGGAATGCCACCTTCGATCAGTCTTGCAGGACCCTGGTAGGCCGGCGGGCGCGCCTGAAGTCGGATCACCAGCATCGATATAGAAACCGAGGGGACCACACCTCGTCGATCAGTATTTTCCAGCCTGCTCAAGCTGCTCGAAAAGCTCTTGTACGTTGTTTTCAAGTGTCGGCGGCGGTCAATACGCTTAGAGCGCGGGGATTGTCGTTCGACACGACCATTATTGAGGGACCTGGCCTACCTCGTCGACAGCTAATGCAACATGAGCTAGACCTACCCCGCAATTTTGGACAAGTTGAGACACCTGCGACTCTGGCTCTGTGCCTTGGCAAAGTACAAAGCACATGTCGTTCCGAACCATTTCCGCACACACCACCCCAGTCTTCTTACCCTTTATATGCAAACGCCGCCTAAGCTTAAAGCCAAGGACATCTTGAAACAGGTGGATAGCGTCATCTAGTTTATGACCGCCAAAGCTATGTGATCAATGCTGTGTAATCGAGGGTCATGATGGCCATTTGCCTCGATAGATACTTTCAGAGAGCCATCACACGGCGAACCCACGGGATAAGTCATTTTTTTGAGTCCTTCTGTTTAGGTGACGCAGCCAATTAATGATCAAGCCATAAGCTTGCTAACAGCCTGATTACACATGAGTAGCCTCGCGTACGGGAATGGTCCATTTCTGCGTGGTCGTGGGACAATTTCTGCTCAGTGTGAGCGCGTTTGTCGATGACTTGCATTTAACATGCCAACGGAAAAAACAGGCGCTGGCGTCTGGAGCGGTTTCGCCGCTGACAGGGGGCAGGTCAAGCCGGTCAGGTTCACGCGCTTTGAAGCAGTGGGATCCCGATCGTCTGGTCAGGATCATGCGCGCGGAGCGCAAGGTATGATCGCCTCAGGAGTTGTCGTTTACCTGTCGTGCCACCAGATCCGGAGAGCATGAGGAACTGTGGGGCGGTTGGTGGCGGAGGCTCTCTGAACGGGCCGGAACCGCGCCACGGAAAGTGCCCGTTTGGTCGGCCGCAACGTGACTGCCCCACAGTTCCTCATGCTCCCACCTCTATGGGGTCAGAACAAGATTAGTGAGAGATCGTACGCTAACCGAAATTGTGCATGTTTTCCGTAGTTTACCGCCTGTACCGAATATCATTTTGTAGGCAGGGAATGCTACCTAGGGCGCAATTTTGGGAACGAGCACCGATCTGGAGAAGAGTTTCTCAGCTAAACGTACGATTTCGCACTAATCTTGTTCTGCCCCCATCCTGCCGGTTGTTGAGGCTTGGCGCAGCGTGCGCACCCGCACCGCCGAGCTTGGACGGCAGCTTATCGCCAGCGCACGACAGAGCGAGGCCTGTCAGTTGCTGATGTCGATCCCAGGGGTTGGCGCGGTCACCGCAACCGCGTTCACGACCGCCATCGAGGACCGGGCGAACTTCAAGAAGTCGCGTTCGGCCGGCGCGTGGCTGGGACTGACCACTCGTCGCTGCCAATCTGGCGAAGTCGATTATGACGGCCACATCTCCCGACGCGGAGACGCTCATCTGAGGGGACTGCTTTATGAAGCAGCAACCGTGATCCTGACGCGCACCTATGCCGAAAGCGAGCTGCGCGCCTGGGGGTGAAGCTGCGAGAGAGAATCGGCTTCAAGCGTGCGGCCGTCGCCGTTGCGCGCAAGCTGGCCGTCATCATGCACTCTATGCTGAAATCCGGCGAGCTGTTCAACCGGGCACCAGCGCCATGGCCTGCCACCGCAAGCTCACATGCGCCTGCCCTGAGGCGTGCCGAGGCGTCCCTGCCGGGACGTAGGGCGAGCCATTCCGCAGAGGCCGTTGCACCTTCGAGGCAATATGCCCCGAGCGTGCGTTCCAAACCTTGGAAGGCTCACCCGCGAAGCCCCATCATGCGGCGACTTCATGTCGACCGCGAAGACGACACTGCTCCCGGCAAACGACCAACGACCGCCTCGACGTCCAAAAAAGACTTGCATTTTACGGCGCGATTAGACGACGGCCTCTTAGGGGAAGACGAGTTCACGTGAACTTTTTTGCCAAGAGACCTACCTCACCGAAGCTTTTCGGATACTGGGAAGGGCAGGGGGACGGCGCCTTAGCAATCGCCCAATCCGGGGAATGTTGTCGCGCAATGACGATTGCAGCATGTCCGTTTCCTTTCGTTGGAAAACAAACCGGCGCCTCGGGCGGAGGGCGCGGGCCCGATCGGGTTGGTTTCTATCCGTGACGGGCAAGCGGGGGCGGGCGCTGCTCGAGAATTATTAGTATTTTCTAATACAATTCTGTCAAGATCGACAACTTCCCCGGAATCGGCAACGAAATGCGCGGGATGTAGCCCCAGTTCGCCGACCCTTCAGGGCCAGCAGTCTCGAATGGCTGCATCAACAGGCCGGACAGAAGACTGCACCCGACCAACGCGCCATAACGTCGAATTACCTCTCGCATCGCGGGAGCCATCCACAGAGGACATAATTGGGACGGCCACTCGCTATACTAACTGCCCTCTCCTCCAGCGCCCAATCCATGATGCTGCTGTTCAGTGGTATTCGTCACGCTACGACGGCGGTGGACGGCCCATGGGCCACCCGGGTATTCACCGGTCGGCTGGTCCATCGTGGCGGCGTCAGATCGGCTCGGGCGTGATGGGTTCTCCGAAGCCGACGTCGACTTGGACCGGCACGCGCGCGCCGGCGATCGTTGCGCTGGACCGAATGCGCACGCCGCAATTCGCCCTCGTCGCGGATCGGCATCACCCTGAGGCCTGCAATGTCGAACTTCACGCTGTCGTGGGGCACATTTGACGTACAGATTGCGCGGGAGCGCTCGGCCAGGGCCGCCACATCCGGATCACCTAGCCCGGGGAGGTGGAGATGGTGCAGGGTTCACGCGCCATCGGTAACGATCCCTTCCACATAAAGCCACGTCACCGACCAGACCTGCACCATCTGACCAAACCTCCACAGGTCCAACTTCCATTTCGCCGCCGGCGCCATTCCAACCTGGTGTCTCGACCCATGCAAACGATACTGTCGCTTTTGGCCCAAACTGTTCACTATCGAGCGGACGTACCATAGGCGAAACGTTTTGCATTTCGTCCGCAGCCTGCAAGCAAAAAGAAGACGAGCGAAGGTGCGCCAGCCCAACTTGAATGTCAGCGCTCAGCTACATCCTCCGGATGGCACGTCACTTGCGCATCACCTTGCGAAGCCGTCATGACGCTCTAGCCCCTAACCAACGGAGATGATGATGGTAATTGGCCAGAATTACCGAATTGCCCGGCGCAACTGAAGATTTTGGCTGAAGAGCTGCAGATGTAGGATATCGGCCATGAGAGCTCGGGGCAGACGCTTCCCATTCCGCACTAGCGTTGAGGCGACGGAGATCGATCAGACTGCGATGGAAAACCGGTCGATACTCCGAATACGTGCGTTATCAACGAAGGGAGCTGAAATGAGTGATCTCTTAAACTCGTCGTCTGAGGGGGCATCCAAGACACTCCAGAGGCGGATGACCTGCGGTTTCTCGGAATCGATCAATTGATTTTGGATGGGCTTTGGCCGACGTCGGCGGACCAACTGGCTATCGTCCTCGTGCAATTGCAAGGACATCGGCCATGATCCAAACGCTCATCATTCCGGGATTGAATGGCTCCGCGACGACATTGGCAGTAGCACTGGGCGCGAGAACAGGCACATTCCACTGTCGTCCAGCAAGAAGACTGGACATGTCGCGTTTTGGAGGAGCGCAGGCGAAATACGAGCGACACTAGCTGTTCACGATCTCCTGCACGGGAATGTTTTTATTCTTACTGGATATTGCGGCGGACCATATCGACTGATTATCGGAAGGAGAGTCTCTTGCATCCTAAGTAGTTTATTTTTGCCCTACACGTTGGCCAATCGCACCTGCCGACCGCACGACCACCTCACGATCAAATCCATAACACCGTCAGTACGCAAATACCCAACAACTAAACTCGTGTGTTCGCGACCTGCGCCGCTGCCGCTTAGGAGAAAGGGCTGATATGCATCGAGATGACGCTCGCGCGGCAATTGACGCATCGAAGGTGGGGACAAGTGAAAGGCCAACTCGCGACATCGAATTTCCACTGTCGGCTGCGCAGATGGAGATCTGGATCGCTCAGCAGCTGGATCCGCATAGTCCGCAGTATGTGATCGGTGAATACCTTGATATTTTTGGTCCAGTTGATGCTGGACGGCTTGAGACCGCATTGCATCATGTGGTTTCTGAATGCGATGCGCTGCATGTCCGAATTGCAGATCGGAATGGTGAGCCTCGACAGATCTTTGAGCTGGCGACCAATTGGTCGCTTCGGGTTCTCGATCTCCGCGCTGAGCCAAATCCAGAAGCAGCAGCGCTTGCTCATATGCAGGCGCAATTGACGTGTCCTATGGATCTGAACCAAGGGCCTCTCTTTGGCTTTGTCTTGTTTCGAGTTGCACAAGATCGCTGCTTTTGGTTTCAAATGTATCACCACATTATTGTGGATGGTTTAAGTATGTCTCTCATCGCCGGACGAGTAGCGAACGTATACACTGAGCTTGGTCGAGGCGAATCCAAAAGCACTTGGGAGCCAAACTCGCAATTATCATTTCTGGAAAACGATGTCGCATATCTAAAGTCTAAAGAGTTCCTGGATGACCAGAAATTTTGGAAAAGGCGCGTCGCCAATTACTTTTCTCCTGTTGGTCTGGCGCGGCAGACAATTGCAACTACCCCAGAAGCTGTGCGGTGCGGTGGATGCGTTTCGTTGAGGGATTTGGGACCGCTTTTTACTGGGAAAGGTGGTGACCGGAAGGCCGCTGAGCTATTAGTTGCAGTCGTGGCTGCCTATGTGCATCGCTTCACGGGCGTCAACGAGCTGGTACTCGGTTTTCCGGTCAAGGGGCGTATAGGAGCTGCAAAGCACGCACAAACGGTTGGAATGACATCCAACCTGTTGCCGCTGAGATTGCGCGTCAGACGTGAACAGAATTTCCAAAGCCTTATTCAGCAAACCTCGAAGCGCATTACTTCTCTGCTCAAGCATCAAAGGTATCGCGGTGAATTTATTGATAGGGATTTCGGTGAGGATCGGCGAGCATCGGTGACATCGGCACCGATTGTCAACGTCATGTTGTTCGACTGCGATGGGAGATTCGATAATGCGTCTTTCGCTATACGAAAGCTCGCACTTGGGCCAGCCAACGATATCTCATTCGTGTTTTACCGGGCTGGAGAATCGGAACTCGCGATTGATGTTTTCGGAAATTCTTCAGCTTCGTTGGACGAACTGGAGTATCACCAACATAGGCTGAGCCACCTCGTGCACGTTCTGGGAGCGGATCCCGACATTCCGATGGCCCGGATCGACCTGTTGCCGCCTGACGAGCGGAAGCTTGTTCTGGAGACATGGAACGAGACGTCGAAGCCGTATCCGTCGGAGCGATGCATTCATGCGCTGTTTGAGGAGCAGGTTGCGCTGAACCCAGATGCTTTGGCGGTGGTGCAGGATGACGCAGAGCTCAGCTATGGCGAACTGAACCGGCGGGCGAACCGGCTTGCGCATCATCTAATCGGACTGGGCGTGCGTCCGGACGACCGGGTGGCGATCTGCGTGGAGCGCAGCCCGGCGATGGTCGTGGCCCTGCTGGCGATCCTGAAGGCAGGCGGCGCTTATGTACCGCTCGATCCGGCCTATCCCTCCGGCCGGCTGCGGCAGGTGCTCGACGATGCTGCCCCGCGGCTGCTGCTTTGCGATGCGGCCGGACGCGTGGCCTTTGACGCCAATGCTCTTGGTCAGGTGAGAGTGGTCGATCTCGACATGGCCGCGCCGGCCTGGGCCGAGCTGCCGGCATCGGATCTCGATCCGTGCGCGCTGGAGCTCACCTCGCGCCATCTCGCCTACATCATCTACACCTCGGGCTCCACCGGGACGCCCAAGGGCATCGAAATGCCCCACGGCTCGCTTATGAATTTGCTTTGGTCCTCGCCGGAGTTTGGTACGCCAAAACGACGTACACTTCAGTTCACGACTTTGAACTTCGACGTCTCGTTCCAGGAATTGTTCAGTTGCTGGAGGGACGGCGGGCTACTGGTGCTCGTGCGGGAAGAGACCCGTGCCGACTTTTCCGAGTTGCTGGACCTTGTGTGCAGAGAAGGGATCGAGCGGCTTTTCCTCCCATTCGTAGCCTTGAAACATTTTGCGGAAGCCTGGTGCGCTCGGGGAGCGCTGCTGCCCTCTTTGAGAGAAATTTATACAGCGGGTGAGCAATTGCGAGCCACCCCCGAGCTCAGGTCGTTCTTCGAGACTCATCCGAGGGCGAGGTTGATAAATCAGTATGGGCCTACAGAAACCCACGTAGTCACGGAGCACCGCCTCGCGGCTGATCCATCATGCTGGCCGCAAGTGCCTCCCATCGGCCGTCCGATCGCCAACACGCGGATCTATCTTCTGGACGCTCATGGTGCGCCGGTGCCGTTGGGGGCGGTGGGCGAGCTCTATATCGGCGGGGCCGGCGTTG